>JBJXGA010000350.1:0-5310 GCA_046152955.1 Planctomycetales bacterium
GTCAATCCTGTCAAAGGTAACACCACTAACGGGAGAGCCGGATGCGGGAAAACCGCCCGTCCGGTTCGGAGGGAGGGGGGGCCGAAATCAATCGGCCCTCCCTACCCCTATCGGACGCTCGCCGCTGGCTTGACATGGCCATGTATACTGATGTACAATATCCGACACTGAGGCAAGTCCGGAATCTGCGAGACATGGCGTCACGTCATTGCCGTGGCATGAACTTCTGCATGCACGCCGTGCCTTGTATGTGCGCGGACGGACGACTGGATTTTTTCATCCGCTTGCCTGGCACCCAACAAACGAAGCGCAAACGTTCCAAGACGAAGACTCGCCCCCCGTCAGAGTGAAGTTGCAGCAAGGAAATCGCGACAGATTCGGTAGCACACCGACACTCTCTGACGGCGATTGAATTGGCGTGATACAAGGCCAGCACACATGGCGCGGAATGAGACCGATCGCGAAGACCTGATCCGCGAGGCGACCGCTCTGGTACAGCGCGGCGAATGGCGCGTGCCGGGGGAGGCCGAGCCGGTCGTGGCTGGATTCCATCGCGACGGTCGCCTGTCGGTTTACTTCGGTGCCGATCCGGTCTTCCATTTCGAACCCGACGGCAGCCTGCGTCGGGCGTTCTTTCAGGGGGACTTGTACCGCAGCCAGGGGAGCACGCTGGCCCGTTTGCGCCGCCGGCGAACCGAGACGACGTCCGAGTTGCAGCGGCATGACCTGGAGGGGGATGAATTGAGCGATCTGCTCGCTGCGATGCGCCTGCGTCTGGATCGATTCCGGCAAGCGCTCCAGGAGCAGCAGGCGGTCTTGATGCGGCAGATTCCCGAGGGAGCCAATTTGGCCGGGTTGCTGCCGCGCGTCCTGACTCTGGCCAGCCAGGGGCGATTGTCTCCCGCATTGAGGAAATAATCCCGCCCGAGGGTCATGCGCCAAAGGGATAGGTGGTGATGTCCGAGAACACGGCATCCAGCGCGTTCAGGTCGAAGTGATTCCAGGTGGTGCTGTTGCTCCAAACGATTTTTCCATTGACTCGCGTCCCGGTGACATTCCACTGGACGGCGAAAATCGTATTGGCCCCCGTGATCCGTGCCGTCGACTGCCCCCCCTGCTTGTTGGTCAGCGTCAGTCCCACATGGGTTTCCGCAATGCGAACTGTCCCCCCGTTGGAAATCCCCTCAATGGTCAGTTTCTTCTTCCAGGCGGTCCCATTGCTCCATTGAATCAGTCCGTTGGCGACGGTTCCCACCTGGTTCCAGGCGGTCGCCGTGACTTGCGTCGGATTGATCCAATTGCCCGGCGACGTCCCTCCCAGCTTGTTCACAAAGGTCAGCGCGGTGGTGCTGTTGTCGATGATCCGCACGGCATCTCCCGTGGGATTGACGTACTCTGTCGCCAGACTCAGCCGTCGCCAGGCGTTGCTGTTGGACCAGGTGATCGTGCCGTCGCGCGTAAACGTGCCGGTGATTTGCCAGGCATCGGCGTAGAACGTGTTGGCATTCACCCACGTACCGGTGGAAGTTGCCCCATCAGCGTTGGTGAACAGCAGCGAAAAGCCGCGCTGCGTGATCGACGTGAGCTTCCCCTTCGATCCAACATATTGTCCTCCGGCGTTGAGCCGGATCCAGGTCGATCCATTGTTCCACAGAATGCGACCGGTATCGGCGACCGTCAGATCGAGATCGCCTGTAACAGTCCAGCCGGTCGCGGTCACCTGTCCTCCGCCATTCTCAAAAACGCCAGCGGAGGTCCCCCCTCCTCCATTGACGAAGGTCAACGACGTTCCCGATTGCATGACCTGCGCCAGATTGCCGCTGGAGGTGACCCAGGGACCATCCAGGTCGCGGACCCCCACGGGGGGTGTGGCCCAGTCATAAGTCGCGGTGGTTCCTTGAAAGATCGAGCTGTTTTCCGACTTCACGGAGAGTTGCGAGGTCGCCAGCCCCCAGAACGCGTCATACGACATGCCGCTGGTCGCTCGCCATGGTTCGTCGAAAGCGGCAAACACCGACACTGGAATCTTCTCGGACCGCGCCAGCGACACGACGTTTTGCAAGTACTTCGCCGCATTCGCCGCCGACGGAATCGCGTTGGGAAGATTCGGATCGGCGGTCCCACCGGTCGGCCAACCGGTCGAAGCGATCCAGATCCGTCGGCCAGCCGCGGCGGTCAGTTGCACCAATTGTTGCCGCATCCCGGCGATGGCATTGTCAACCGCGACCCCCTCGCGAAACGGATCAAATGTCGCCAGAACGACATCGCTGGCGTTCATCACATTGGTGTTGGCCAGGAGCTTGGACCAGCGATCGGCGGTGGCGACTGGCGTCGATTTGCCAGCGTTGGATAACGTCGACTTGGCCGCGTTGATGTAGTCGATGAGTTGCTGAGCAGTGAGCGTTCCCTTGAGCAAGGTCTCCTGGCCGAGAATTACCAGATTGGCGTTTCCTTCGACCGCCTGAGCCACGGCGGCGTTGATTTGCGCTTGGTCGGCTTGTGCATCCACCCCTTTCAGGTTGGCGACGACCGCCACTTGCAGCCCCAGGGAATGAGCCAGCGGGGACACTTGCTGAAAATCGGGCTGGTCGGCGAAAACCGTCACCCAATTCGTATAGGGCATGATCGCCGCCAGGCGTTCCTGGAGTTCGTTGGGGGTGGCCTGTCCCGACTGGCCGGTGGTCGGGTCTTCCCCTGCCGCCACGTAGGGGCTGAAAGCGATTCCATCGAGCTTGAAGGGGGCCGCCGCTACCAGGAGGGCTCGCTCTTCCAGCGTCTGAGCCGGAATTCCCCATACCCCCGAGGCGAACTGGCGACGCTCCTGTGCGTAACGCCGCATCGAAGGGGGCGCGGACATCCGACCGAATGCCGCGACGATTGATTTCCATCCCCGCCAGAACCCTTGCGCGCGAACCATCTTCCATCACTCCCTTGATGTCAGCCGAGAAACCGCCTCCGCGGTCTGTGAAAGCGGCCCCATTCTGCTGGTTTTTGGCATTTCGTGCAACATGGGTTTTCGCGCCTCGATGGCCCTGCGGCAACGTGGACTTGGAATTGAACCAGGAGACCCCAGCCGACTATACTGCGATATGACCACAACGATCGGAAGTGGACCGTTTTACGTCGGAATCGACGTGGGCGGCACGAATATCAAGGCGGGTGTCGTCAACGACACCGGACACCCCCTGTCGCATGTCAGCGTCCCCACCGCGGCGACCGAAGGGCCGGCCGCCGGGATCGAGCGGATGGCGCGCGCCGCCGAGCAGGCGATCGCCGAGGCGGGGGTGGCTAAAGCCGGCATCCGTGGGGTGGGGCTGGCGACCCCTGGAACCATGGACATTCCCAACGGCATGCTGCTGGATCCCCCGAATCTCCCCGGCTGGAACGACTTTCCGATCCGCGACGCGGTGGCGGTGCGGCTCCGCCTGCCGACCGTGCTGCAGAACGACGCCAACGCCGCCGCCTATGGGGAATTCTGGGCCGGCGCCGCCCGCGAGGCGAGCAGCCTGGTGTTCTGGACGCTGGGAACCGGCATTGGTTGCGGGATCATTCTCGACCATTTGATCGTGGAAGGGGCGCATTCTCACGGGGCCGAATGCGGGCACATCATCGTCGAAATGACAAACGGCAGGATGTGCGGCACGGGACAATTTGGTACACTGGAAGCCTACGCCGGAGCCAAAGCGCTGATCCTGCGCTGCGAAGAAGCACTGGCCGCCGGTCGCACCTCGGCAATCTCCGAGCGTCTGGCGCGGGGGGAAACGCTGACCCCCTTCCTGATGTCACAAATGGCCGAAGCGGGGGACGCGCTATGCGACGAACTGATCATGGAGACAGCGCGTTACATGGGAATCGGCACAACGACGCTGATGCACACCATCGATCCGGAAATGGTCCTGTTCGGGGGGGCGATGACGTTTGGCCGCAATGCCTCCCCCCTGGGACGCAGGTTCATTCAGGAAATCCGCAATGAAGTCAAGAAACGGGCCTTTCCGATTCCAGCCGCAAAAACGATGATCGACTATGCCAGCCTGGGCGGGGACGCCGGCTTCATCGGAGCCGCGGGTTGTGCGCGATTGAAGTTTGGAAAGCCGTCCAACTGAAGGAGAATCAGACAATGTCATTGACCGCCCTCGTGGAAAAACTCGACAACCAATCGTACCGCGCGGCGATTGTTCATCCCTTTGCGATGGAATCGGAAGGGGCCACGGAAGACGAAGCAGTCAGCCGGTTGCGAGAGATGGCGCTGGCCAGACTGAAAACCAGCAAAGTGGTCGAAATCCCCATGCCCGGCGATGAGCCGGAGAACCCCTGGGCGAAGATGGCAGGGATGTTTAAGGACCATCCCGACTGGGATCAATATCTAGAGGCCATCAAAGAGCACCGACGTGAGATGGATCTGTTGGAACCGCGCTAATGGCTTTGTACGTGCTCGACACTGATATCTTCAGCCTGCTCCTCAACGGAGATCGTCAAGTTTGCGAGCGGGCCGTTGCTACGCCAAGGGCAGAGCTCGCAGTCACGATCGTGACCGTCGAAGAGTCGTTGACCGGCTGGTACGCGCAGGTCCGGCGTGCTCGCAAAGTTGAGGCCGTTATCCGCGCCTTTAGCGCATTACAAAGGTTTGTTGAACAACTGGGAAGGACGCGAATTCTCTCATTTGACATGGCCGCCGCCGCAATGGCTCAGACTCTGCGATCCAACGATCGGCGCGTCGGCACGAATGACCTGCGGATTGCCGCCATCGTCCTGTGCCACTCCGGAGTTCTCGTTACGCGAAACACCAGCGACTTTTCCCGGTTCACGGACTTAATCATCGAAGACTGGTCGCTGCCTGAGCCACAGGCGAGTCGTTGAACACCCAATCGAACAATGAAATGTACACGTTTCAGGAAAGACTTGATGCTGATGTCCCATAAGGCGCGCCGAATCTTTTCCGCAGCGCGACACCGCTGCGTTCCCGTTCGAAAATCGATCGTTGACCCTGCCTGACCTTTGGGATTTCGCCATTCGTCCCTGCTTTCCACGCCCCCCGTCCACGCCCCTTCACTCCGCCCGCCTCAATGGACCCTCGCTTCATCCGTAACTTTTCGATCGTCGCCCACATCGACCACGGCAAGAGCACACTGGCCGATCAGCTCCTGCTCAAGACGGGAACGATCACGCAGCGCGAATTCCGCGAACAGATTCTCGACGACCTCGACGTCGAACGGGAACGGGGGATCACGGTCAAGGCCCGGGCGGTGGCGATCAACTACGTCCACAATGGCCAGACCTACGAACTCAACCTCGTCGACACGCCGGGGCACG
>JBJXGA010000284.1:0-2837 GCA_046152955.1 Planctomycetales bacterium
ACCGACCCGACCGTGCAGACCCCGGCCCCGGCGCCGCCGCTGACCATCCCGCCGATCGTGTGGGATCTGATCGAGTTCCCCGGCGTTGGCCCAATCAACCAGCCGGGGCGCTACACGGCGCAGTTCCTCCAGGACGGGCAGATCAGCATCCGCGCCGATTGCAACTGGGTAGCAGGGTTCTGGACCGCCGCCGATGGCGCGCTCGATATCACCATCACCCAGACCACGCTCGTCGGCTGCCCGCCCGATTCTCTGGAACAACCCTTCGTCGTCACCCTCGACGAGGCCACCGGCTACTCCCTCGACAGCTTCCTGCTGATCATCTTTGGACCCCAGGGCGAACTGCACTTCGCGCCGTCGATGCCGGGCATGGCCTGAGACGGAGGGGGAAATGGGGGAATGGGGGAAGGGGGGGACGAAGGAACGAATAGGCAACGGCGGGCGGACTGGAAGCCCGTTCCCCCGTTCTCCATTCCCCCCTTTCCCCCTTTCCCCCTCCGTCACTCCTCTTCAATAGGCCGCTTGAAGGTCAGCAGCTCGCGCACCGATTCGCCGAAACGCCCGCCCCGGTCGTACTGGCCGCGCACCAGGAACTGGTGGCTGACCAGCTCGAACCCCTCGTCCCCCAGCTCGCGCATCGTCTGCAAGTACTCGTTGCCGGAGATCGGCGTCCAGGCCTGGCGGTGGCTGAAGCGGACGATCCGGTAATCGTCTCGCCCGTCGCCATCCCAGACCATGATCGCGTATTCCCATGGCACGGGCGCCAATCCCTCGTCCTCCACCTGGTCCCCCTGTCTCACTGACATGCCGCATGTCCGCCGCGCCCCATCCGGCGCGGCCGCTACCGGCCATTGTGGACTGCTTTCCGCTCCGCTGCACAGGGCCGGCCGCGCCCGATACGGTCCCGCGACGGGTAACCATCCTCCTCGTTCAGGCGTTATGAGGATGTGACACTTGCCTGGGTCGCCAGGCTCGATGTCTGCCGCGGCGAACGCCCTGGTCCAGGGATGGGCAGCGATGGGATGCCCTGGCGCACCGCCGCGCCGCCGTGGACCGTCAGTCTGCCCGCTCGGAAGGATCGGGAGCACGCCGCGGGGCGAGTCAGTTCGGATCACGAAGCACAGACGCAACGCCCGGTGGTCACCCGCACCCCCCGGCACGGCGTTCCGGTTCGGGAACCGAAAACCGGGAACGGGTGTTTGGATGCAGGTGGGCTGACGCCTGGCGGATGGCGTTGCGGAATCATGCATCAGAGTACCGGAAACAGGGAGGGAAGCCAGACGTGGACGATCGCAGGTTTGATGCGTTGTCGCGACGGATCGGAGAGATGGGCATGCCGCGGCTGCCGCGGCGCGGGCTGCTGGGCCTGCTCGGCGCTGGCGCGCTGGGCGGAGCCGGTCTGGCGTTGACCTGGGCGCCGGCCGCGGACGCGCAGGGCGGGCAGGTCACCGGCGAAGCAAACGGCTGCAAGAAGGAAGGCAAAAACTGCAGCCGCAACAGTGATTGCTGCAAGGGCAAGTGCAAGAACGGCGCCTGCTCCAGCAATAGCGGGAACTGCAAGAAGGAAGGCAAGCGCTGCGACCGCAACAAGGACTGTTGCAAGGGCAAATGTGTCGACAGCACCTGCTCATCGAGCGGCAAGTGCCTGACCAGCCAGGACTTCGACAAGCAATGGGGCAGCAACGGCAGCAGCGATGGCAAGTTCAAGAACCCTGCCGGCATCGCCGTGGGGTCGAACAGTGAGGTCTACGTCGCCGACAACGGCAACAATCGCATCCAGGTCTTTAGCACGGGCGGGACGTTCAAGCGCAAGTGGGGATCGAACGGCACGGGCCAGACTCAATTCACCGATGTGCAAGGGATCGCGGTGACCAGCGGCAACAGCGGCGACCGCGCCTTCGTCTCCGATCCCGGTCAGCCGGTCCGCCGATTCCGCAAGTTCACCACCAGCGGCTCGTTCATCTCCGACATCACCCCGGCGAACATGAACGATCCCTTCACCGTCACCGCCGATACCAACCGGAACCTCTGGGTCGTCGATACCTCGGGCCGCGTCTTCCTGTTCGACAAGGCCGGAGACCCGATTGCGAACTGGAAACCGACCGGCAGCGGCGACATTACCGGCGCGAAAGGCATCGCGGTCTGGATCGACAAGTCCAAGGACGAGACGTTCGTGTTCATCGCCCGCACGGGCAGCAGCACCGTGGTCAAGTTCGAGTACGTGAATAACAACAGCAACGGTCTCCAATTCGTCAAGAGAGTTGGCTCGCAGGGTACCGGCTCGTCCAACTTCAACAAGCCGGCCGATCTGGCGGTGGACACCTGCGGCAATCTATGGGTCGCCGACACCGTGAACGACCGCATCCAGAAGCTGGACAAGGATCTCAAGTTCAAGAGCTCGTTCACGGCCAGTTTCAACCGGCCGACCGGGATCGATCTCGATCCCGACGGCAAGTTTCTTTACGTCGTCGATTCGTTCAACGACCGGATCATCAAGTTCAAGCTGAAGTAGAACGCCCTCCACGCGACAATAAGCCCCTCTCCCTGCGCACAGGGAGAGGGGTTGGGGTGAGGGCCGGCGCGACGAATTCGCGCTACCTCCCATCGTCAGATCGCGATGGGAGAGGGGTTTTCTCGCCGCCTTGCCGTGCAAAAGGAGTCCTCTCCTGCCCGACGCGGGACGAAACCCGAAGACAGGCGACAACCCTGGATGGCGGCTTCAGGAACGGGGTGGGCATCGCCGCAGCGCGGTGTCGCGTCCATGAGCCGCGGGATCCGTTCGCTGGCAGGCGATCTGGTGTAGAGGTAGACCGCGGTCCTTCGCTCCGCCCAGGATG
>JBJXGA010000362.1:0-3371 GCA_046152955.1 Planctomycetales bacterium
ATCGTGCGCCAGCGTCCCCCTTGGGTATAGTCCTTGTAACGAAAGGTCACTTGCCCATTCTCGATCGACTCGATCCGGTCGTTCGCGATCGCCACGCGATAGGTATAACGGGCCAGGTACTTGAGCATTCGCTCCGCATCCGCACCCGCCGTCGGCGGTTCGATGTGCACCACCCAGTCCTCGCGGTACTGCTCCGACAAAAACTGCTCGAAACGGGCGGGATCGGCCAGCGGCGCCAACGAACCGCGCCAGGACAACCCCCCGGTGGCATGGGCCTCGCGCCAGAACTCCAGCAGCTTCGCGCGAAACACACTGCGGAGGATCTTCCCCGGCAGGAAGAAGCCGCGCGGACAGGAGATCCACTGCTGCCCGTCCGGCGACAAACCGCCGCCGGGAACGATCACATGCACATGGGGATGTCGTTGTAACGTCTGGCCCCACGTGTGCAACACCATCACTCCGCCGATCCGCGCTCCCAACTGACGCGGGTTCGCCGCCACTTCCAGCAGCGTCTCGCGCACGGCTCGCAACAGCAGCTGATAGAACTCTTTTGGATGGGCGGCGGCCAGCACCGCCAACGTATGCGGCACCGTGAAGACCACGTGAAAATATTCCACCGGCAGCAGTTCCTGCCGCCGCCGCTCGAACCACTCCGCCCGTTTGCGGGCTTGGCACTTGGGACAATGCCGGTCCCCGCATGAGTTGTACAGCGGAGATTCGGCGCCACAACTGTCGCACTGCCACACATGCCCACCCATCTCCGCCGTGCGGCAGGCGGCCAACGCCGCCGGACATGGACCTGCCCGGAGCCTCGGCCAGCCCAAGCTTCTCGATCGCGTCCGGGATCGCTGTCGCGTCCGCCATCTGTCGCTGAGCTCGGAATACGCCTACGTCGGGTGGATTCGGCGATTCATTCTGTTTCACGGCAAACAGCTCCGTTGGGCGTCCCGAAGAGTGCGTCGCAGAGTCCGCCAACGGGCGGCGTTGGGCGGGGTTCGTTGGCAGACCGCTTTACGGCGGCCGAGATTCGTGGCTCCTGTGTGTCATCGCTACCAGGAAACCCGGAGCATCGAACATGACCACCTACTACGTCGCAACGCTGGCCCGCTACGTCCTGGTGGAGGCCGAGTCCGAGGCCCAGGCCCGCGAGTTGGGACACGCCGCCTTGCATGATCTGTACGCTGACCTGCGGGAGCGTTGGGGCAAAGAGGTCCCCATCGAGATCCGCACAATTCGGGAAGCGGCGACCGACGAAATCGACCTTTGGAAGTGGCATCAGCAAATGCTCGCGAAGGAGAACGAACGATGACTCAGATTCCCAAACGCGGTGACCGCATCCGGCTGGTGGCGATGCACAACGATCCCGATCCGATCCAGGTGGGACAGACCGGAACGGTGGTCAGCGTGATGCGCCACGGCGGCGGCAAGGATGCGTGGTCTCAAATCGACGTCTCCTGGGACAACGGGCAAAGGCTGATGTTGGTGTCGCCGCCGGATCTGTTCGAAATCGTGGCGAGCGCCTGGCGCGACCCCGAGTAGCGACGTTCGCCACCACGTCGCCGACGATGCCCGCACGCGGGCCTCTTTCTCGTTGGCGGGCCACACACGGCCAAGGCACTGTCCCGATCGCGACGCGGGCCATCGTAGGCGGCCAGGCGAAAATCTGTCCAGAAGTACGCGGGCGGCTGTTTTTCCCCCTGGCGCGTGGTATAAACGCCGGCCGTGGTAGGGCACTTTTCTTCGTTCCAAATCAAGGAGCTTGGCCATGTTGTCCGTTGCAGCTTTGGTCGTGGCGTCGTCGATGGTGGTGGGTCAAACATCGATACCTGACGAAGCACGCAAGTCGCTGGGATACTATGTCGGGGAGTGGAAGGGTGAATGGAAACAGGGAGAAAAAAAGGGAACAACAGAATTGTCGATCAAATGGGTGCCCGGCAAACACTGCACGATCAATCATTACGTAGTGAAGGGACCAGAAGGCGAATTTCATGGGTGTGTTATCTCCGGTTGGGATCCCGACAAAAAACAAGTGGTTGATACAGGTTATGAATCAAACGGATCGACATTTGAGGATCGATGGACAATCAAGTCGGATGCTCTGGAAGAAGGGGGCTCGAAGAATACCGTCCCTCAAGAGGGTGTAACGAAGGGGCAGTGCCGCATCGAGAAGATCGGACCGGACGAATTCACCTACACCAAAACCAACATAGACAGTGACGGCAAGAAGACTATTGCTTTCACCGGTAGGTACCGACGTCAGTCGGGCGCCGCCAAATAGCTGTTGTCGCCCATGAGGCCCGGCAACGGGCCTCTTTCCTTTTTGATCCGGGAGGACCGATCAACCCACAGCCTCCGACGCAACTCAGAGGCGGCATGACTCGCGACGTCACTGTTAAGCGCATTTTCAGCAGGGTCTGCCGGAGTGGCAACCGGGTCGCAGCGACGGAAGCCGCACACCAAAACGCACGTCAGTGGCGCACACCAACTCAGGTTCGCGGAAAATCATTTCCAGATCCGCTCCCACACGACGACGCGCGTCGAGGAGAATTGCACCGGCCCGTCGTGCGTTACTCAAGAGTGCGCCGAAGATTCGTTAAACAGGCAAGTCTTTGTGGCCACTCAGAAAGCGGCCGACTGCGGAAACTGCCGTCGGCACGACTACGCGTCAATCGCAGCCATCGCGGAACGTAATCTTCGCTATCCCTACTGGGTCAGTTCTCGAGCAGTTGGACGATTGGACAGCCGCGCCAGCTCCTCCAGCGAGAGCCGTGGCCGCGGCGGCCTCTGTGCTGCATCGACTAACCGCACGCCGCAGTAATGCCCCGCCGCACAGGCGTTGTACAGCGCGTCGAACCAGTGGTTCTGGCGGCGGAGACGCTCCCATTTCACGATGACGCCCTTGCCGGCCACGAACTCCTCCGTCTTCACCTCGGCCGTCAGATGCTTGGCCAGCGCCAGGTGCTCCTGCGGCGAAGCCTGAAAGAGCGTCATGGCGCCACCGCTGGTCAGGGGCGTGCTGAGCCGCTGGTGGACCCACGTCTTCCAGTGGTCGGCGTCGATCTCGGCCAACAGCAGCTTCTCGGGACGCAGCCGATTCAGGTGGAATCCCTCTCCGATGTGCTTCACCAGCGACCCGGTCTGCGTCGGGCGGTTGTACCACTGCTGGCGCTGCTGCGCCGCGCCCCGGCCGACCGCTGGCAGGAACCGTTCACCGGCTTCCACGCTGAACCGGTACACAATGGGGGTCATGTAACCGGCGTCGATCCAAGCCTGCGCGGGCTGCTTCCGCTCGCCGTCGGCACATCCCACCGGCCAACCTTCCATGACGAGGTCGCGGAACTCCCGCAAGGCGACCAATAGCGCCTGCTCGA
>JBJXGA010000369.1:0-2784 GCA_046152955.1 Planctomycetales bacterium
GACCGCTTCGCCGCGCAGCCGCAGTCACACCGAGTGACTCCGGGCGACATCGCCGCCACGATGTTCTCTTCCCTCGGGATCGATCCTCTGGGACACTATCAGGACGCACTGTCGCGCCCCTACGCCATCGCCACCGGCCGGCCGATCGAAGGTCTTTACGAAGGCTGAGCGCCATGGAATCGCAGGAAATACTCAAATGTCAAGCAGCAAATGACTTCGGCAATTGACGAGAGTCTGATTGTCCACTGTCACGCCGAGCGGCGGTCCCACACTTACCGGCCGAGGGTGTGCCCAAGAATCCTGGCGGTACCCAAGTTCGCCAGAACGTGGGCGGAGGAGCGATCACCCACATTCTGGCGAATGCGGCTACGTCGGAAGGACTGCCAGGGAATTTGGGCACACCCAACAGCGAAGTATGGCCGTGAATCCTGGCGGTAGCCACGTTCGCCAGAACGTGGGCGGAGCAGCGATCACCCACATTCCGGCGAATGTGGCTAGGTCGGAAGGGCTGCCAGGGAATTTGGGCACACCCCCACGCTGCAGGTCGCCTGAGATACCGCGCTCGATTCCCGGAGCGGCGGTCATTCCAGCCGGAGGTCTTTCTCGTCGAACTCGATGTCGATCGTCTGCATTCCGTCGGTCACTTCGATCTCCTGATCACGTCGCAATCCGCCATCGGGCTGGCGAATCGTGAGATGGTACTTTCCGGGGGGAACTTGAGGGAGTCGATACTTCCCTTCGGCATCGGTGACCGCGAACCGGGGATGGTCAAAGACGTAAATGTGGGCTCCCATCCAGGGATGCAGATCGCAGCCGATGCGGACCGGGCGGTCCTTCTTCTCCAGTTGAAAGCGGTGCGTGTAAGCGTTGCCGGATCCCGTGAAGCGGTTGAACTGGTTGGCGCGCTCGATGGCAAACGAGCGGACGTTGTGGTTGGCGGCATCGGAGTTGGTGAACTTCACCCCCTGTCCGGCGCGGACCGCCACGACGCGCGGCACAAAGCGGTAGTCTTTCTGGTCGATCACAATCTCGCGCTTCGATTCGTCAGCCGCGGCGACCCCTTTCGCTGACGGTTCCGGCGAGGCTTCCTTCCGGATTGATTCAGGAGCAGGCTCCTTCTGCGCCGGGTTCAGAAAAACAATGGCTTCGCCCAGCCCCTGTGTTCGTGGATGGACATTCAGCAGTTCGTGCCTGATGCCCGCGGAATCAGCCGTCGGATGGCGCGGGACCGTACCCCGGTAGGTAACCGTTCCGGCCACGCTCCAGGGGACCGGTTCTTCTGCACCTTTTGCCGAAGTCAACGATGCCGGTGGAAGGGCGCTCCAGATCCCCAGAACAATGCAGCATATTCGCCGCCAGAGGGCCGGCGCCGAGGGAACGGAGCGATCTGGTAAAACGGGAGAAGGCGGAAGGCCGCCGCCGCCGATGAGCCGTGGCTCCCCTCCCCCCGCACTCTGCATGCGGCACGCCAAAGAATTCCGGCAATTCGTCGCAACATATTTCATAGATTTATCTTACGAATGACTACCTGGGCCGGATGACGAGCTTTCTGCAAAGGTTCCTGTCCACTTCAAGTCGCCGATTTCGATTACTTATCAGAGGAAACGTCATCGGGCCTTAAACGGATGACATTCCAGGGCCAGACAGCGGAATGAACACTGAAGGAAGCAACATGATCGCCTTAGCCAAATATGATCCCTTCGATCTCGCCCCAGATTCAAATTCCGGGGCAGGTCTGGGAGACAACGACTGCAATTCAAACGTGCTGCGTCAGATTGACCGCTGTTTCGAAGCGGCCCGCGCCGCCCAGGCCGCTTTGGATGGGGCCTTCCGCGAACAAAGCACCATCGAAGCCGACTCGCTGCTGGGGGGGGATTGGCGGCAATCGATGGCGTCGCTGCAGCTTGACCTGGAGGCGATCCAACGGCAGTTGCTCGCGATTGAAAACAACATGCTGGCGGCAACCCTCCCTCGCGACTGAGGCGATGTCGTCAAACGTGGTTTTCACGATGGCGATCCCCATCCAAGAATCACCACAAGGCTCGGAGCGCTCAAAACGTTCCGCACAGCGTTCCTCCATCCACCACCAGGACCGTTCCGGTGATGTAACTCCCGGCATCGCTCGCCAGAAGCAACGCGGGACCGGCAAGTTCCCGCGGGTCTCCCCAGCGGCCCACCGCGGTTTTTTCGGCGAACGCCTGCTGCTCTGCCGGGCTGAGGACTGATTGCGGCAAGTCGGTGAGAAACGGCCCAGGAGCCAGGCAATTCACCGTGATTCCAAATCTCCCCAGATCCAAAGCGCTGGCTCGCGCGAGCCCCACGAGGGCCGATTTGGTAGCCGAATAGGCGTTCCGACCGCTCTTCGAAGCCAGGCCCATGATCGACGAAATGTGGATCACGCGCCCCCAGGTTCGTTCCTTCATTTGAGGGACCAGAGCGCGGGTCAGCGCCATGCAGCTCGTGAGATTGAGCTCCACGATGCGGTCCCACGTTTCGTCGGTGATCTGGTCGATCGTTTGGGGAATGTTGCTGCCGGCGTGGGTCACCAGGATGTCCACACGCCCCATCTCCGAAACAGCCTTCGCCGCCAGGCGCGACACCTCGTCTCGATCCGTCATGTCGCACACTCCCCAGGCGACACGTGCGCTCGTCCCTTCCTGGATTTCAGCGGCGGCGGCTTTGAGTTCCTCGGCGTGCCGACTGCTGATAAAGACATCGGCGCCCGCCTCGGCAAAGGCGCGGGCCATGGCCTTTCCCAGCCCCTTGCTCCCCCCGGTGACGAGC
>JBJXGA010000370.1:0-2513 GCA_046152955.1 Planctomycetales bacterium
ATTCTGGCGTCGGTTCCGCTTGTGGCGCGGATTCTGTTTCCACGATTGACGGCGCGGATCCGGCGGATGGCGGGGCGCCTGGTGGCTCCCCCTCCGCTGACGGAACTGCAACTGGAGCGGACGCTCCCCTCACCGGGCCCGGACGGGGACCATTTGGGCTTCAGCGTTGACGAAATGGCGCAATGCGGCGAACGGCTGCTGCGCGACATTGGTCTGACTGGAAACTTCAGCCCCCTGGTGCTGGTCGTGGGGCATGGCTCCGCCAGCCTGAACAACCCGCACAACTCGGCGTACAACTGCGGCGCCTGCGGGGGGGGGGCGGGGGGCCCCAACGCCCGCTCGCTGGCGCAGATGCTCAACGATCGCCGCGTCCGCGAACGCCTCTGGAAGCATGGCCTCACCATCCCGCATGAAACCGTCTTCGTCGGCGGATGGCACAACACCTGCAATGACTCGATCACCTACTACGACCTCGACGCCCTCCCGCTGTCGCATCGCGCGGCGTTCGAAACGGCGGCCGGGCAACTGGAAGCGGCCTGCGACCGCAACGCCCACGAACGTTGCCGCCGGTTTCAGTCGGCGCCGCTGACCCTCACACCGGCCGAGGCCCGTCGCCACGTCGAACAGCGCGCCGAGGATCTGGCGCAAACCCGGCCGGAATGCGGGCACGCCACTAACGCCCTGTGCATCGTCGGTCGCCGTCAGCGAACCCGCGGACTGTTCATGGACCGCCGCGCGTTTCTGGTCTCCTACGATCCCACCCAGGACACCCCCGACCGGTCGATCCTGACCCGCATCCTGCAAGCGGTGTTTCCGGTCTGCGCCGGCATCAATCTCGAATATTATTTTTCCTACGTCGATTCGCAGGGCTGGGGATGTGGGACGAAATTGCCGCACAACGTCACCTCGCTCCTGGGAGTCATGGACGGCGCCGCCAGCGATCTGCGGACCGGTCTGCCGTGGCAAATGGTGGAAATTCACGAGCCGGTCCGCTTGTTGTTTGTCATCGAAACCACAGTCGACGCCATGCGGCAGATCATGGAACGCCAACCGGCCATCGGCGCTTTGTGCCGCAACGGCTGGGTGCAACTGGCCGTGCTCGACCCCAGTTCCACAGTGATCCAGTGGTGCCATGACGGCGAGTTTCATCCGCATCCTCCCGCGTCGAGCAGTTTACCGGTGGCCCCCTCGTCGGCGGATTGGTATCGCGGCTGGCGCGATCATCTGGACTTCGCTGAAATCGCCCGTTGACCTGACTTCACCTCCGACACGCTCCATGTTCGATCACCTCTCGCTGATTGAGATACTGGGATTGATCGTTCCCGGCGCGCCTCTGGTGTTGCTGTGCGTGCTGGGGTTTCCCACGCTGCTGGGACGGAAGCTTTCAGAACGCGCCATCGTGGCCAGCGTGCAGGCCTCGATTTTCGTCGGTTTGATCGCCGCGCTGGGGGTGCTGGGGCTGATGCTCGCCCACGGAAGCCGCCACGTTCCTATTCAGTTGCCCAATTGGGTCGAGGTCGAACATTTTCACTTCTCGCTAAAGTTCGTCTACGATCGATTGTCAGTCCCGTTTGTGATCCTGTCGTTCGTGTTGTGCGGGACGATCGGCGCCTTCGCCAGTCGTTATCTGCATCGCGAGCCGGGATTCACCCGCTTCTTCGTGCTGTACGCCCTGTTCCTCCTGGGGATGGTGGTGACCTCGCTGTCGGGAACGATCGAGACATTGTTCTCGGGTTGGGAACTGGTCGGGCTGTCGTCGGCACTCCTCGTGGCGTTCTTCCAGGAGCGCCCCGCGCCGATCCGCAACGCGCTGCGGGTCTGGTCGGTATACCGCATCGCGGACGCCGCGCTCCTCGTGGTGGCCATCACGCTCCATCACCTGACCGGCGAGGGAGATTTCGACAAACTCATGGGTACCGGCCCGGAGAGCCTGGGCTGGCCGCTGGGAAAGGTGGACGTCACCGCACACCAGGCAGCGGTGGTGGGACTGTTGCTGCTGGCAGCGGCAGCGGGAAAGTCCGCGCTGATTCCATTCTCAGGGTGGCTGCCGCGGGCCATGGAGGGACCGACCCCCTCCAGCGCCGTGTTTTACGGCGCGCTGTCGGTCCATCTGGGAGCGTTTCTGCTGCTCCGGGCCAGTCCATTGATTGAGCAGTCCGGGTTGCTGCAGGCGTCGATCGTCGTTCTGGGACTGGCGACCGCGGTCCTGGCGGCTGGAGCGGGTCGAGCGCAGACCGATATCAAATCGGCCCTCTGCTTCGCCTCGCTGACTCAGGTCGGGATCATCGTGGCGGAAATCGGTTTGGGACTGCGATACATCGCCCTGGTGCATATTCTGGGACATGGTTGCCTGCGGACGCTGCAATTCGTCCGGGCGCCGACGCTGCTGCAGGACTACCGTTCGATGGAGAACGCTCTGGGCGCGCGCCTGCCGGGAGGGGTGGAGCCCCCCCTCGCCGGACGCCGGCTCCCACTTTGGTTTTACCGGTTTTTTTTGGAGCGAGGCTACCTCG
>JBJXGA010000401.1:0-63517 GCA_046152955.1 Planctomycetales bacterium
GAACCTGAGATTCGAATATGAAGTGATTCGATTGTGGGAGCTTTCTCCGGAAGTCATTCTGGCTGGGGGACTCGGAACACTGCCGCTGTTGCCGCTGACGAACGTGAAGCGTTCTGAACTGCCTGGCCTGATTCGGGAGATGGAAGGGCGGATCCAGCGCGAGGCCAGCCCGTCAGACGCTGAACGACTTTGGACTGCCACTTATGTGTTGATGGGGTTAGAATATGACAGGGCGTATTCCAGCGCATTATTGCAAGGAGTTTGTTCGATGAGAGAATCAGTGACTTACCAGGCCATCCTGGAAGAAGGCCGTGAGGAAGGGCGTGAGGAAGGACTGGAGAGGGGACTGGAGAGGGGGCTGGAGAAGGGCCGTGAAGAAGGCCGTGAAGAAGGCCGTGAGGAAGGCCGCTCAACGGAAGCCCGGCGGATCGTTCTGACGCTCGGGACGAAACGATTCGGACGCCCCTCAGTGAAGGTCCGCAAGACGATCGAGAATATCGCCGACCCGGACGTGCTGGAGAGGCTGGCGACCCGTTTGCTCGACGTCGAAAGTTGGACCGACCTTTTGGCCAATTCGTAAGTCTCAGCGACAATGGACCGAGAGCCGTTGGCAGCTTCCCCTGCAGCAAGCTCACGGCACGTCGGCGCCCGAATCGTCCCCTTCAAAATTCTGCCATTTCATCGCGCGGTGCATCGGTTCGATCCGCAGCACGACTTTGCCGTCCTGAAAAATCCGCACCGTACCGGTGGATTCGGAAACGGCGATGGCGATGGCCTTGGTCGCTTTGGAAATCGCGGCGGCGGCCCAGTGGCGAGCGCCCAGTCCCTTGGAGAGCGCCAGTCCCCCCGCCGGAGCGTCCAGATGCCGGCCAGCCGACATGACGACCCCCTCTGCCGAGATGATGAACGCGCCGTCAAGCTGCGAGATCTCCTTGATGCTCTCCCGGACCCGCGCGTCGCGAATCTGCCGTTCCCGGGCGCTGTAGCCGCGAAACGGATCGTGAACCTGCTCATGCGACATTTTGAGCACCTTGCGATGCTGACCCACGACGAACAGCGTTCCGACCGGTTTCCCTTCGCGCCCTTCACGGCCGATTTCGATGGCCAGATCGACGACGGTCCGCAGCGTTTCCAGCGGCACCTGCGTTTCCAGCCGCTGCAAATCCCGCGATGTGAGCCGCGCCAGATGCTCCCCCAGACTGATCACGCTGAGCGTGTCGATGTCGTGCAGCTCAAACCCGGGATAGAGCGTGACCACTTTGTCGCCGCTCTGGAGCAGTTCATCGGCGATCGCTTCCAGCAGCGCCTGGCTCAGTTGCAGTCGGCGGCTTTCCGGCTCCTGGACCAGCGGCACCAGGTCCACGTCGTCGTCGAGCACGGTCCGAAACAACTCCACTTTGTCGGTGGCCACCACCAGCCGCACCGGATGCAGCGCGTGACGAATCGCGGCAAAGTCATAGGGGAGGTCGGCCAGCAGCACGACCGCTTGCGCCTTGACCTCGGAGACGACCTGCCGCGCCTGTGCCAGCAGCGTGGAAAACGGTTCTGTGATTTCGACGCGCTTCATCGGGACCAGGGATGTGGAAGAGAAACGCCCGCCCGGTATCGGCCGGACCGTGAAGGCTGGTGAAACCAGTCAGATCTGCCTGTCGATTATTGTTTCGGGGCCCCGGAAACTTCAGCTTCTTTCCGGGCGACCTGCGGTTCGGCGATCAACCGCTCTTTCCAGACGCTTGTCGCCCGCATGGAACTTTTGGGACCAAACGGATTCAACACGTTTCCCTCGACGGTGACGTGTCGCGAGACAATCCGCCCGCGTTCCAGGTCGAACACCAGTTTCCCGACGGTTTCGCGCTGGATGAGCTGGGCACTGACGGTGGGATCCTGGACGGGGGTCAGGATCACCGTGCGGAATTCGATCGTGGCTAGCCCCTCTTTGACCTCTGACAGCTTGTACGACCGCTGCAGTGTCACCCGGACGGGGAGTTTCTCGCTGTCGCGGGCGGTGACCTCGAACCGTTCCTTCCAGGTGTTGCCAACGGCGACGCGCACTTCCGGCAACGGAATCAGGTAACTTTCATGCGACGCGCCGGGAATTGAGCCTGGCGCCGTGGGAGCTTCGGCGCCTCCTCCTGGGGTCACAGGTTTGTCGGTTTTGACCTCCAGCGCCCTCCCGGCGGCGGAAAACCGGATTGTGGCCTGAGGTTTTCCCACCGCATCGAGCACTTGCTGGAAGGCTGGGGGATGTTTGGCCGGGTCGTCGCTTTGGAACTCGATCGATTTAGTTCGCTGCTGGCCGTTGCCAAACTCAGCCATCATCCGCGCCCAGTCGATGGAGAGTTGCAGATCGGCGTCTCCATTGGGTTGGACGCCCAGCACCTTGTAGCTCCGCCGCATTTGCGACCGGTTCGTGGCGACTTCGGTCAGGTCGTTGTACAGGGTGGTGAATTCCGATTGATGCTCGACTTCATAGCGCAATAACTGCTGCGGCTCGAAGCGGAAGCGAAGATCAAACGTATCAACGACCGGCACTGGCTCATCGCCATCCGAGGAAGCCGCCGCCGCCGGCGCCTGGCTGGCAGGGGTCGGCGGCGCCTCGTCGCGAGTCTCCGCGGCCCGTAATGCAGGACTCAGGCAGGCTGTGATCCCCAGAGCGATCCAGGCTGTATTGCGGATTGCAGACTGCCAAAGTCGCGACATGGGGAAGGCTCCTTCCTGAAGACCGGCGCAAAAAACAAATGACGGGGCGCACCCTGGTCGCCCGACGGGGGGCGGAATCTAGCACATGCTGCGCATCGCGGGGAGACCAGTTTTGGCCAACCGGGCAGCGCGCAGCGGAAACCTGGCCGACCGTACCCGACTTACGGCCTGGGGGGAGAATCCGGCGTAACGGACTGGTCCCCTCGCCGCGGTGCGATCGCAACATACGGTTTTCCCAACAATTTCTTGACGAGAACTACCTCTCCCATGTCGTTCCCCTCGATGACGTGACCGATCCACTGGAGCAGGTAGCCCGCGACAAACGCCGCCGCTGCCCAGGACCATGCCCTGGGAGCCTCGATGAGGATTACGACTGGAACGACGAACGTCACCGGCACGCCGACCAGATGCAGCCCCAGATTGGCCGGATGCTGGTGTCGAGCCAGATAGTTGCGAAGGAATCGGGGCATAGATCAGGAACAATTCTCAAACGGACTGAGCGCTGGCGACTGGCGGCATCCAGGCGGATGTCAGGGGGGGCCGTCCGGCGAATCACCAGGCATACTCCTCGCCTGGCTTCAGCACGATCGCCTGGGCCGCGGTCTCGGACTGGACGCGCGTGGCCCAGGCGTCGGGATCCTGGGCGATCACCTCCCACGTATTGTAATGCGTTGGGATGACCAGGCCGGGTTTCAACAGTTTGACGGCACGCAGCGCATCGTCCGGTCCCATCGTAAAATTGTCGCCGATCGGCAGGATCGCCAGATCAACCCCCTCATCGCCGATCAGTTGCATGTCAAAGAATAACCCGGTGTCGCAGGCGAAGTACGCTTTGCGGCCATCATTCAGCCGCAGCAGGAAGCCGCACGGATTCCCTCCGTTGGAACCATCCGGGAGCATCGACGTGTGGTGGGCGATGGTCAATTTCAGATTGCCGAATGGAAAATCGCGAGCACCTCCCGTGTTCATGGGGTGGACGTTCTTCACCCCCTGCTTGCCCAGCCAGTCGGTGATTTCATAGTTGGCGATGACCAGCGCCCCGGTCCGACGGGCGATCGACACGGCATCCCCCACGTGGTCCCCATGTCCATGGCTAATCAGCAGAAAATCACCAGCGACCTGGTCTGCGGAGACCGTGGCGACCGGATTGCCGGTGAAAAACGGATCGATCACGACGCGGAACCCCTGCGTTTCGATCCGCCAAACGCTGTGTCCCAGCCAGGTGAGCACGTGCTTCATGACGCATCTCCAAGGAATTGCTTTGTCGCAGTCGGCATGGATCCCAGCAACCCAGGGGTGCGACCGGCGTTGGCCCCATCTTAAGCGCGGAAGGCGGGGTGGCAAGCGAGAGAAGAAACCGCGGCGTCTCGATTGGTGGCGAATCTCCGGCAGCGCGGGTAATCTGAGTCACCGCTCATGGCGATCCGATCCTGCGTGGCGCGAGGAGACGATCGCATCGGACGGTGAGCACCAATTGACTCGCCATGTTCCACCGTGTGGCGTCTGGCAAAGGCTGACCTGCGTTGGCGTTTGGAAAAAACTGACCTGCCAGGGTTGAATCCATCGACCGGAATTCCATGAACGCGACCCACGACGAATCTGGAAGCGAGGCGGCTCCGCTCCTGTCGGCTGAAGCGGGGCTGGTTCCCGAGGCACTGGCGGAACAGGATCGCCGCTATCTGGCCGAGCACTCTCTGAAGAAACCCCTGCGGGCGTTGGACATCTGGGCGCTGGGGGTGGGGGTGGTGATCACGGGGGAGTATTTCGGGTGGAACCTGGCGCTCCGGGGGAATGGCCCGGTCGCGGTTTTGCTGGCTTCGCTGATCGTCTGCCTGTTGTACCTGACGTGGGTGCTGGCGCTGTCGGAACTGTCGGTGGCGATGCCCTTTGCCGGCGGGCCGCTGGCGTATGGCCGCCGCGCGTTTGGCCCCTGGATGGGCTTTGTGATGGGCTGGTCGATGTTTCTGGAATGCCAGTTCGCGACGATCGCCACGGCGCTGGCGACCGGCGGGTACATCGCGTTCCTGGTCAATCCGGGCAATCCCAGCGTGACGCTGACCACCTGTGGGGCGCTGGGGACCGTGGCGCTGTTTTTCGTGCTGCACGTGTGGGGGGTCAAAGAACAGTCGAAAGCGATGGTCCTCATGACCTATGGGGCGATCGTGGGACTGGTGTTGTTCTGGTGCCTGGCTGCCACGAATTTTTCGTGGGACCGGATTTGGACGCAGCCGGTGCTCCCCGAAGCGAAAGGCTGGCGGGCCGTGCTGGACGCCATTCCCTATGCTCTGTGGTGGCTGGTGATGATCGAAACGGTGGCGCTGGCGGCGGAAGAAGCGCACGAAGCGCATCGCTCGATCCCGCGGGGACTGGTGTGGGCGCAGCTCACGCTCATTGTTTTGGTGGGACTCACCTGGCTGTTTGCCTGCGGCGCCGTCGAGGATTTTGAGACACTGGCCACGAACGCGGACGGCAAGGACGTAAGTTACCCTCTGGCTAAGGTGATCAACCTCATTCCCCTGGGACGCAATCCGGCTGCGGTTTACGGATTTGGTGTGATCGCACTGTTCGGGATGATTGCCAGCTATCACGGCATGATGTTCGGCACGAGCCGCCAGGCGTTCGCATTGGGGCGCTCGGGTTACCTTCCCGCCGTCCTGGGGGAAGTCCACGCCACGCGGCGGACGCCGGTCCCCTCGCTGCTCGTGTGCAGCCTGATCACGGCGGCGTTTGTTGTCGCCAATCTCTGGTTCAATGATGCGATTGCCGTAGCGGTCCTGATTTCTACGCTCACCGCGCTGATCTGGTACATTCTGGCGATTGCTTGCTTGTTTGTCCTCCGGCGGCGGGAACCGGAACTGTTCAGCCGCTATCGGGCGCCGTTGAATCTGGTGTTGCCGGTCCTGGTGGTGGTGTTGTCCGGTGTGGCGGCGTGGATTTACAGCGGGATCGACGTCAAGGTGCTGCCGGCCACATTGGCTCTTTATGCAGGGGGCCTGGCTTACTACTTTCTCTGGTCGCGAAGCCGCCTGCGGACGGCGGCGCCGGAAGAACTTTCCGCCCGACATGCAGGACGGTGACCGATCCCCGGATCGCCCCGATTGGAGTTGCCTTGATGACTTCCGGTTCCCCCTCGCCGCACCCGACTGACAAGCCCCCCCGCTCGAATCGCCCGCTGGAACGGCTGACCGCCGGAGTGCTCCTGGCGTTCATCGCAGCGCTGGGCTGGATGATCCTGGTGGCCTACTTTCCGGGGGTTCTGCGACTGGCGAGCCTCGAACTCGAAGTGATCCTGATGCTGGCGCTCCTGGTAGCAGCCCTCTCGCTCGTCAGCCTCGTGGCGCTGTGGCACACGCGGTCGTAGGTCGTGGTGGCTTGCAGACCACGCCCAAGCTGGTCTTGGCGGCAATCGCCCGATCGCCTATTGTTCGACACCCCAGGCGCCCGCCTGCCTGGCCGCTCCCCTGGCGGAGAGTCGCATGACCGCACCCTTTGACCCATCCCCTCGCTGGCCGCGTGTCAGCGTCATCATTCCCACGTACAACCGGGCCGGCTTCCTGCGCGGCGCGCTGGACAGCGTCCTGTCGCAGGATTACCTCGATCGCGAAATCCTCGTGGTCGACGACGGCTCGACCGATGATACGGCCGACTTGGTCGCTGCCTATGGCCCGCTGGTCCGGTATGTCCGCCAGGCCAATGGAGGGGCCGCCAGCGCCCGGAACCACGGGCTGCGCCTGGCGACGGGCGAACTCGTGGCGTTCCTCGATTCCGACGACCTGTTTCTTCCGGGAAAGCTCCGCGAGCAGGCGCAGTTTCTGATGCAGAATCCCGCGGCGGTTCTGGTGTATGCCTGGTACTCGATCCTCGATGACGAGGGACGCACGCGGCTGGGCCGGCGCTGCGAACTGACCGGCCTCGTTCCGGCCCAACTCCTGGCGCGCTGCATGCAGGGACCATTGGCAACCCCCACGATCATGGCTCGCCGCACGGCGCTCCTGGAAGCGGGGGGGTTTGACGAACAAATGACCCTGTCGGAAGACATCGACCTGTGGTGCCGCGTCGCCTGGCTGGGGCCGATCGGACTGGTTCCGAAAGTCTTCGTCCAGGTGCGGCGACATGGCGGAAACCTGTCGCGGGGTCCGGGACGCCGCCGCTACCTCGCCGCTGCGCTGCGGATCCTCGACAAGGTCCAGGCCGCTCATCCGGAACTGGGGAGGGGAACCCTGTTGGCCCTCCGCGGCAAGGCGCACCTGTGGTCATGGCTTGTGGGGTGCGGTGGCTTGCTCCCACCAGGGCTGTCGTTCTGGTTGCGCGGACTTCTCACCAATCCGCGGACTTTGTTGAAACAAGTGCTGACGCGCGGCAACGCTGGTCAAGCGGCAACACGGGGTGATTGGTCCGCCAGCGCGGCCTCCGAGGTTGACGGAGAGATCTCTCCGCTCGTTCTGGCAGACGACAGACCGGCAAACGCGATGGCGCTGAAGTAACTCCAGACCAGCCCCCCGGTGACGCTCAGAATCAGGGAGTTGAACAGCGAGCCGACGGCGATCGCCAGAACCAGGCCCCGTCCGATCCGGGATTCCCATTCGGGAAGCCGGCCCGCACAGCGCCATTGCAGCGCCAGCAAGGCGATGAACAGCCCGGCGGTCGGGATCCCCCCCTGAACCGCCAGATGCAGGTACTCATTGTGCGGGTCGGTGCTGGTGGCCAGATTGTGGGCCAGAACCAGTGGCAGGTATTCCCTGCTGAAACTCCCCGTTCCGGTCCCCAGCAGCGGATGCCGCGCGATGAGTTGCGCCGTATAGGTGTAGTATTCCAGCCGCGGATCCCACACCTTTTCCGTCGTCATCCCGAATTTGTTTTGCAATTGCAGAATGGTCTGTGCGACGCGGGCCTGGACCGTCTCCGACACGGCGTACGCGCCGCAGGCGACCGACCCGACGAGCAGGCAGGCAACGATCATTCCGCGTCGTCCGAATTGCTGCGCCAAGCAGAGGATGGTCAACAGTCCCAGCAAGAGATAACCGGTCCGCCCCTGGACCATGAACAGGATGTTGGGAACCGCCAGCGCGATGACCAGCACGTGCCACCAGCGGTGTGCAGCGCCGCGCGCCAGTTCCTGCGCCGCAAAATACGCCAACAGCGCCAGGAGCAGACTGTGAATGATCCGATCTTTGCCGATCACGTAATCGTTGGGCGAGGAAGCGATTCCGACGTCTGTGCCGCTCAACCATTCAAAATACGACAGGCCGAGCATTCCCAGTGCCCCCAGGGCGAACCCGCGCATTCCCAGCATCTTGAGCTGCGGATCCTGAAACACGGGGATGAGCAACGGGAGATAAATCAGCTCGCGGTACTTGAGCAGGCAGCGAAACGCCTCAACCCAGGTGGCGCTCGACCAGGTGGTTCCCGCCAACAACACCATGAACAGCACGAGCGACAGCCTCGCGACGGGGTTGTGCGTCAGGGTGCGGCAGCGCCCCCGCCAATCACCGGCAAACCAGAAGACGAGGAACAGCGACGTGGCGATTTCAGAGAGGGAGGTCGAAACGGGAATGCTGAACCCGATCAGCACCGTCAGCCAGCGCGTCGCCTGCCAGGCAATAGCTTCGAAGTCCCGGCGGGGGGACGCGGAAACTCCGGCCCCTTCGTTCAATCCCAGCATCGCCGTGCTCATGATGTGCGTTTCGTCCTTGAAGGTCTGACTGCGAAGCGTTGGTGTGGTTGAGGGTTCGTGTTGGACAGCGGATGCCGAGGGTCATGCCCGTGGAGCGTTGTGCGAGAATCATGCCGCGCGGCGCGGCGCCGCCGGGGCGACAAACGGAGGACGCACGATCTTGTGTTCGGGGTGCAGGCCCCATTTTCTGAGGAATCGAACATACGACTTCAGATGCAACCAGGCGTCGCGCGACCAGAGCCTGCGGCTGGCGCGCTGTTCCAGGTGGTAGCCATAGGTGGCGTCGTTCAGCAGGACGGTCCAGCCCCCCAGTGCCATCCGCAGGCAGAAATCGACATCTTCAAAGTATTTGCGAAACCCGGCATCCAGCCCCCCCACCTGCGCCACCGCTTCCCGGCGGACCATCAAAAAACAGCCGGATAGCCAGTTGCATTCCAGAGGGCGATCGCGCGGGCGATCGGCGTACAAGTAGGTGTCGATCGTCCCCTGCATCCACCGCGCCAACCCCAGCCGCCTCGCAACGATCGTCGCGGGGGATTGAAATCGGCGGGCGGGAAAGGCATCGCTGCCATCGGCGTGGTACAACCGGCAGCCGCTGACCCCGCATTCGGGGTGCTGGTCCATGAACTGCACCATCCGCGCCACACACTGTTCGGCCGGTTCGAAGACCATGTCGGTGTTGAGCAACAAAGCATACCGGGCAGACGACGCTTTGAGGATCAGATTGAGGTTCTCCGCATACCCCAGGCGGGACGCATTGCACAGCACCTGCGTCTCTTGGAAATACCCGGTCCAGGGGGCGACCCCGCGCTCCGATGCGTTGTCCACCAGCAGCAGCCGCATGCTCACCGAGTCTCCTGACCGAGCCAGGGACTCCAGGAGCGGCGGCATGAAGTGGTCTTCGTAGGTGTAGATGATGCCGAGATCGACGTCCATGTCGCAGGAAAACCGGGGGGTGATTTTTGATACGGAAGGGTGCGGCGAACCCCTCACAACTTGTGGCCAGATAACATGATACGCCCGTTAGGTCAATCCCGGTTGCCCTCGCGGGTTCGCCGCGATGGGGCTACGCGAGCCGGGCCAATTTCGCTATAACCAAACGGCTATGAAACACCAGCTTTCCGAATCCCTCGCTTCGCGGACCTTCATCGGTCTGCTCCTGGCGCAGTTTACGGCGACCTTCAACGATCAGGCGATCCACATGGTCGCCGTCTTCTATGCGGTGGATATGCTCGTGCGGTTTGTCCAGGTACCGCACATTGACGAAAAGGCGGTGGTGTCGATCGTCACCGCCTGCTTCATCGCCCCGTTTTTGCTCTTTTCGTCGTTCGCCGGGGCACTCGGAGATCGGTTCAGCAAACGCTCGGTGATCGTCTTTTGGAAAGTGGCTGAAGTCGGGATGATGGGGTTGGCCCTGGCGGGGCTGGCGCTGCCGCATGCCGTAGCGGTCGATTCCCCGAGCCTGCCCACGATGGCCACCCTGAGCGCCGCGCTGCTCATCGCCACGGTGTTTCTGATGGGGATGCACAGCACGTTTTTCGTCCCCGCCAAGCTGGGAGCGATGCCCGAAATCCTGGAGGCGTCACTGCTGTCCCGTGGCAACGGGTTGCTGGAAGGGACGAGTTTCACCGCGCAAATCCTGGGAACGTCCGCAGGCGGCATTCTGTACGCCCTGCTCAAGGGGGAGGTCTCCGCCGGAAAATATTTGCCGGGGCGCGAGTGGATCATCGGCGTGCTGTTGCTGGGACTGGCGCTGGTCGGGACGGTGACGGCGGCGCTGATGCGGCGGATTCCGGCGGCGGCCCCCGACGCCCGGTTGTCGTGGAGCTGGTGGCGCCCGCTGCAGGCCAATCTGACGATGCTGTGGCGCTCCAAGCCGTTGACGCTGGCGGTGACCGGCATCGCCTTTTGCGTCTTCATGACGCTGTTCCTCAGGCAGACGCTGCTTTATCAGGGGGAGTTGGAAAAGGAACTGGAGCATGCCCGTGTTCTGGTGGCGCAGTCCGAGGGGGACTTCAGCGAACGTGAGCCGACCGGGATCGATCGCTGGCTGGGGCGGGTGCTCCCAGGGCGGTTGGCGCGCGCCGCTCAAGAGCCCGAACTGCGAGTGGCCCTGCTGTTCGCGCTGGTGGGACTGGGGGTCGGTCTGGGGAGTCTGGTGGCGGGGTTCGTCTCCGGGCATCGGGTGGAACTGGGGCTGGTTCCCTTGGGGGCGGTGGTGATCGTCCTGTCGACGCTCCTTCCCGCCCTGATCGATCGCCATCCGGCGGTTTTCGTGGGGAGCCTGTTCGGCATCGGCTTCGGGGCCGGATTCTACCTGGTGCCGCTCTACACCCTGTTGCAACACCGGGCTCCCAAAGAGAGTAAGGGGAACGTCGTTTCGGCCAGCAATTTCGTCAACGTGCTGGGAGGGATCGTCTCCGTGGGACTGTTCTACCTCCTCACGTTCACTCTCGACAATCTGCTGGGGGCCGACCTCACGGAAGGTTCCGTGCTGGGTCAACCCGATAAGCTGCCGCGCTACGTCGAAGAACTCGAAGGGCAAATGTTGATCCCCAGGGCGTTGTTCCTGGCCGCTTGTCTCTTGGCGTGCGGAGCGATCGTGTTGCTGGTCCGCAAGATGCCCGATTTCTTCCTGCGGTCCTTGATCTGGCTCAAAGCCTGGGGACACGGCGCGCTTGAGTCGTCAGGGATCGAGAACATGCCGCTGGATGGACCGGTGATCCTGGTCACCAATGCCGATTCGCTCCCCTCCGCGCTCAACCTGACCGCTGCCGTGGATCGATACTTGCGCGTGGTGCTCGTCGAGGTACAGGCCCCCGGAAACGACCAGCGACTCGTGCGACGGATGGCGCAACGTGCGGGAATGCTCACGCTGACCGGCGGCTCCACCGCCGCGGAGTGGGACCGCGTCGGTGATATCGGCGCTGCGACGCTGCAAGGAGGAGGGATGATGGCGCTTCCGGTGGCTGGTCCCGGCGAAGTGGCGCAGGTGGCGCGGCTCCTGGAACGATGGCAGCAAGTGGTTGCGGCGCCGCTGATCCCCGTGGCGTGCCGTCATCTGGAGGCGAGTGGCAAGTCCAAACGGCATTCCGAGGTGCACTTCGGACCAGCGCTCTCCCCACAGACCGACCTTGCCGCAGCCCAGCGCACCGTGCAAACCCTGAGCGTAACCAGCGATCATCCGGCAGCGCAGTAGGCAAGCCAGCGCAAACTACGAACTGGCGATCCAAGCGGCTGATCCGAGATATGTTCCGTAAGCGTGTGACCGGAAGCGTACTGGACGAGCTCGAACTCGGCCGCATCCGCCTCGCCTGAATGGTGAGCATTACCGCACGGGCAGATTTGGAAATCTACCCCACGTCTCAACCAGAATCCAATTGTCCAAGCATCAACGCGCTGTTATGCTTGAGAGATGAAACCTTTTCATTCTTCAGACCGGGGCTCGACCCCCCACTCGTTTCGCGATCGACAGTCGAAACTCTCCCGGCGGCACATGCTGCAAGTGGGGATGTTGGGCTTGGGGGGGCTGGGACTTTCTCTGCCGGAGCTCCTCGCGGCTGAGGCGCTCCAGTCCGATTCGCGGCCAGCCGCCGATGCCTGCATTCTCATCTTTCTCGATGGCGGTCCCAGCCATCTGGACATGTGGGACATGAAGCCGGACGCTCCGGCGGGGATCCGCGGAGAATTCAACCCCATTGGGACGTCGCTCCCCGGCTACTTCATGAGCGAGCATCTCCCGCGCCTGGCGCAGCATGCCCATCGGGGGACGATCGTCCGTTCGATGCATCACAGCGTCAACAACTCGCACGGCGCGGCGGTCTATACCTCACTCACGGGGCACGATCGGGGCGAAGTGGGGGGAGCGGCCAGCCCCAACGACTACCCCTGTCTGGGGGCCGTCCTGCAAAAATACCGCCCCACCACCGCCGACACGCTGACGCAGGTTCATCTTCCCTACATCGTCAAGGAAGGGGCGGGGGGACCGCCGCAGCCTGGTTTTTTCGGAGGGATTCTGGGGCGCTCGTATGATCCGCTGTTCGTGCTCAAAGATCCCAACGCGCCTGATTTCGGCGTACCCGATTTGACGGTCCAGCCGGACGTGGCGGGAGCGCGCTTGCAGCAGCGGCGGCAGCTCTTCGAAGCATTGGACCCCCTTCCTGTCCGCGAGAGGGGGCCGCTGGTCGCGGGGGAGATGACCCGGATGCAAACCCGCGCCATGGACCTGCTGACTTCCGAACGGACGCAACGGGCGTTTCGACTCTCCGAGGAGAGTCCCACCGTTCGTGAAGCGTATGGCCGGAACATCTATGGGCAAAGCACGCTCCTGGCCCGGCGACTGATCGAAGCGGGGACACGGATGGTGACTGTCGCCTGGGCTCCCGACGCCAACGCCACTTGGGACACGCATGGGAGCAATTTCGCCAGTCTCAGGGGGCGGCTGCTGCCGCAACTGGACGCGGCCGGCTCCAGTTTGATCCAGGATCTGGCAGACCGCGGGATGCTCGACCGGACGCTGGTAGCGATTTTTGGCGATTTTGGCCGGACTCCCAAGATCAACGCCAACAACGCCGGTCGCGACCACTGGAATTTCTGCTACAGCCTGATGCTCGTCGGGGGCGGCTTCAAGCAGGGACTGGTCTACGGGAGCAGCGACAAGATCGGCGCGTACCCCGCTTCGAACGCGCTGGTCCCCGGCGACATCCTGTCAACGATCTACCACCTCCTGGGGATGCAGCACGACTCGGAAATCCGCGACCAACTCAACCGCCCCCTGCGGCTGGTCCCCTCGGGAGACGTGGTCGGCGAGTTGCTGGCGTGAGTCCTCAGGCTTTGGTCTTTTCCGCCCCCTCTTCGAGACGCTCGAAATCGGTCTTGAGCGTGCGCATGTAGCGCCGCCATTCCTGGTCCATGGCCTTGTGATCGGAGCCGAAGACTCGATTGAAGAGCTCTGTCAGCAAGGCGGGATTGAGCGCCACGTCGGGGGGGAGTTCTCCCAGAATGCGGTAGTAGGCCACAAAGTCCTTGAGTCGCGTCTCCAAAAGAAAATGAGTCAACGCCCAGGCCTGTGCGTAACCGTTGAGCGTGGCCCCCAATGAGCGGGCGCGGTCGAACACTTCGTCGCCGATGATGAAATCGATATTGGACAAGCTGCGGTGCTTTTCGACCATCTTGTAGAAGTCCAGTCGCTCTTCATTGACTGCGCCAATCCCAGCCCAAGTCGCGTTGCCGGGGGCTTCGAAATACGTCGCCAGCCCCTCGTGGACCCAACTGGGAATTTCAACGTGTCGTGGGAGCAGACCGGTGTTTCCCGCCATCTGATGGACCGCCTCGTGGCTGACGACTGTGATGTCGGAGTTCTCGCGTTCGACTTCGATCAATAGGTCGATCGCTTTGACATAACGAATCAGTTCGGGGTTGTTTCGTTCCTTCTTGGCGGCGTCCGCTTCCTCGTGCATCACTTTTTGCACCTCTTCGAGCGCTTTGAACAGGTCGGTGGTGCCATGGTCGAAGAAGACCGACGTGTTGCTATTGTGTTCCCAGAATCCGGAGGCGCTGGCGAGCGCCGGACTGAGCCCGGTGGCAAAATCCGTGAAATCCTTGAACTCGTTGAACAGCACGACTTTCAGGCGGTCGCGCGGAATGTCCAACTCAACCCCCTGCGCATAAAAGAGCAGCATAAAGCTCTGGTACACCTGTTCCATGAGATCGAGCCGTTCCTGGGCGCGGTTCTTGCGCTTGCCTTTGGGCGGTTTTTCAGGGGTGTCGTGGAGCAGAATGTAATGAGGACTGGTGGCGATCCGCATCGCTCCCGAATCCTTGATGTAGCTCCGCAATTCCTTTTCCAACTCGGGGTTGTCGCGGACCGGTTCCTCCATCTGCCGTTTCAGTTCTTTGGTCCGCAAAGCCGCTTCATGCTGCGGGTCGATCTCCAGCGCCTTGTCGAGGGCGGAATAGAACTCCCGAAGCATTCCCTTCTTGAGCGCAAAGACTCCGGCTTTCATCATCGCATCGGCGTCTTTGTCACGCGAGGCGACGTTGACTTTCTTCTGATACTCCTGCGCCGGGGTCGAAGCGCGCTTGATCTCCACGGTCTCCAGGCTGAAGATCAGCGGTTCTTTGATCGTGGGATGGTTGTAGGAGACAGTCTTGCCGTTGACCACGGCGCGACCGGGAAGGATGATCTTGCGGGCAGATGAACTCCTTCCCGAACCTCCGCCACCAGAGCCCATTCCCGGCGCCCCCATCCCCGGACCCAGTCCGGGGGCTCCCATCCCCGGCCCCATGCCGGGGGCGCCTCCCTGTTGGCCTCCGCCACGTCGGCCGCCGCGCTTTCCGCCACCACTGGAACCGCTCCCGGCCCGCGGCTTGCCCCCAATGTAGTAGATCAGAAAATCGGCCTGCAGTTCGGCGGTTATCGCCAGGAACAGAGGGAGAACGAGAAGCGCTTTTGGCAACCGGCTCATGGCGGCCTCATAATGAAAAAACGGGAACGTGGAAACCATCAATATCGCTGCGTAGGATCAGTCGTGTTCAAGTTTCACGAACTGCTCCATGTCGATCGTTTCGGCGCCATGCATCGTACACATCGCCTTGAAGACTTCCGGATCAATGTCGGCGGAAATCGTCCGGGCCGATCCGTCGGCGAACAACACAAACGCTCCCGGTTTTTCCAAACCTCGGGAACCAAATCCGGAAAACTTGTCAAAATAGGGGGCGCGGGCGCCGCGAATCGTCGCCCCGCCTGCCTGAATCCACGGGGCGACCACCTCCCCCGTGCCGATCGTCATGATCGTCTGACTCGTCCCATCGGTGATGTCGCTCGTTTTGGCCACTTCGTCGTAACCAAATATTCCCGCCCGCGGATCGCTCCGGGGCAATTCCGCCGCCACCATGTTGCGGCCTGATTCGAGTCCCGACATGCCGGCGAAATGGGTCAGCGGCAAGCCATCAAAAGGAAACCCGTCCCAGTGTTGCCGCGGATCCAGTGGATTGAGGAACGCCGGAACCGAAGTGAAGGCAAACGGAATGTTCTGCTTCTCGGCCCAGGTCTTTTTGTAGTTGAATGAATTGTAGAGTACTTCATGGCCGACGAACGGGAGCAGTTCGGTCATCCAGCTATAGTGGGCGCGCAGCGCCAGATTCCGAGAGTCCACCACACGCCGCACCCCTTTAAGACTGTCGGGTTTGGCTGTCGGCCATTGGTTCAGCCCAAAAGCCTGCATCGCCAGAGTCCCTTCGAACACGCCATCCGGGATCGATGTAGCGCCGGTGGCGCCGAACGCATCGTTGATAAATTTGCTGACGAATGCCATCCCCTCCGTTGGGAGTTGCAGTGTGAGCTGAATATTCTCCCCTTTTCGCTGGATTTGGATGGGAATTGTCCGACCCCCGCCGCCACCCCCACCCGCTCCGGGCATCCCGCCCGGCATGCCTCCAGGCATTCCCCCTGGCATGCCACCGGGCATCCCACCGGGCATCCCACCGGGCATCCCACCCGGCATCCCACCCGGCATTCCCCCTGGCGGACCCCCCGGTTGACCCGGTTGACCAGGAGCGCCTTGAAAGCCGTTCGGCGCCCCTGGAGCGCCAGGCGCACCCCCTGGCATCCCACCCGGCATGCCCCCTGGCATCCCACCCGGCATCCCTCCGCCACCGCCGGACGCCGACTGACTTTTCCGGTGCTCGTCCAGACGATTTTGAACTGCCGTCGCTTCGGCTTCGGTCTTGAAACTCAAACCGATCGCCAAATCCACGGTGTTGGAATTGCTCGACCCACCTCCCCCTGGTGATCCGCCGGGCATTCCCCCAGGCATCCCGCCCGGCATGCCACCAGGAGCTCCACCCGGCATTCCACCCGGTGGCCCTCCAGCACCACCAGGAGCGCCACCCGGTGCGCCACCGGGAGCGCCTCCACCAGGCATTCCACCGGGCGCTCCGCCAGGCATCCCCCCAGGCGCGCCGCCGGGCATGCCGCCTGGGGCGCCTCCGGGTGCTCCTCCCCCGGCCCCTGCCGCTGTGGGGGCGGTCCCTCCAAACGCCACGGCAATGCCTCGCGTCTCCAGGAATTCATCGAAGAGTTGTTCGAATAGGTCGAAATCTCTGCTGGCGAGCCAATGCTTCGTCGCAGCGCTGTCTCCCGCAATCCAAAAATACGGATTCACGCGCTGAGTCGCCGTCAAACTTTGTCGCACTGGTCCCGGTTTTCCCGGTTGCAGCGCCGCAGCGATCGAATCATGCCGGCCGATCAACAGCGTCCGTTCATCGATATAGGCCACGACGTTCTTGTAGATCGGGTTGGCCGGCAACGGGTGAATCGAGGCATTGCTGATTCGCTCGGATTCCCCGCCAGCCCCCAAACCGGAAGTCACCCCCGCGGCACTGTAGGCGGCCTTGGTCCGGACGGCGATCACCAGGTCTCCCGAGCCACGATTCGTTCCCGACCAAAGTTGATCGATCTGGTCGGTCTTGATCCCCCCCCGTTCCAGGATCGCCAGGATCGGTTGAAAGGAACCCATCAGCCGCGCGCCGACGGTGTGGTTCTTATCGCTGATCACCGAGAGATTTGCCCCGGTCGCCAGGCTCAGGCTGGGTGGGATGTAGTTGAGCAGGTCTTGCGTGGCGGCGGTCTGCTTGGAGGTGTTCGCCTTGCCGCCGCCGCCAGGCGCGCCCCCTGGCGCGCCTCCCGGAGCGCCCCCCGCCATCCCAGCGCCTGGGCCCCCTGCGCCGCCACCCGGAGCACCGGCCGGCGCGCCTCCCGCTCCGCCTCCCCCGGCCTGTGCCCCTTGCGCCGGCTGGGAGTCACTGCTGGAACTGTCGTCCCCAGAACCACAGCCTGTAATGCCAGCCGTGAGAAACGCCAACACGATCCACCACTGCCATCTGGGCATGATGCACTTCCTGGGAATGTTCACATCGGAACCGAAATCGACGCTCGCCTTCGCCCACACGTGGGGTCTTGCAGGCCCGTGAGGCAATCGTCGCCTGCCCGAAATGGGCCACTCCTGAGTGTCTCAAACTGGGCCGGAGAAGTCAACAAGGAGCCGCGGATCGACCGCGATTCTGCGGTTCCGACCTCCATTGAATCCCGCGGATTCCAGCGAAACGATTCCGCTTTGCGGTTCCGCGTCGCGACGCGCGACATCCGGGCGCGGGGGGGGCACGAATTCGGCTGAAGCGATCGATCGGTGCATTCAGGCATTTTCAGAAGTGGCCAGACATTGACGTGCCCCGACGGCTTGACGTTTCACGGTCCAGGCGGGGTCAAAACCTCAGCGTCGGCTGGACGTAGAACATGTAGGCGTTGCCGCGCGGGGAGTTGTTCTGCACGAAGTCCCCATACCAGAAATAGAAGTATCCGAACTGGACGGAGAAATTGGGGCTGTAGGTGTAAGTGGCGACGGCGTCGACTTCCTGCCCCACGTGGCGGCCCGTGTTGGGTTTCCCAAACGGCTGACCGGTGATGATGTACAGCACGTCGTGCGGATTCTGCAGGTTGAACCAGTGGTATTGCGCCTCCAGGTTCAATTGCTTGACCGGGGTGACCGAGAACTTTCCATTGATGTCAGTGATGTTCTGGCGGGCGATGTTGTCGATCTGTCCCAGGAAGGCGTGGGTCAGGCCGTATTGCTGGCTGAAAGTTTGCGTGGAGCGGCCGTTGTAATTGCGGCTCCCCGAGGCCCAGTCATAGTACAGCCACAGCGTCGGTTGCCAGCGGAGCCCCGTCCATTGGTGCCCGACCCCCGTCGTACAGAACCCGGCGTTCACCCGGCGGCCGAAGTCGTCGCCGTATTGGTAGCCCCCCTCCACCTCCGCCAGCCATGTCCGGTCGACTTCGCCGAAGTCGGTGACCGGAAAGCTCCGCAGCCAGCGGGTGGCAATCGTCTGGCGATTCCCGCCGGCAAAGTGCGGCGAAATCAGCTCGCGATTCCAATCCCAGAAATAGTAGAGATCCCAGGTCTGATCCTTGACCCCCTTGTAGGTGAACCACGCGCCGCTGAAATTGTGATTGAGATTGGGACTGTCAAACGTCCCATCATTGAGGAGCACCTGCCCGTTGCCAAAACTGGCGGTGTTCACCGGGTAGGTGGACCAGGCATCCAGATCCCAGTCCGGCCCTTTGGTAAAGAACTTGAACCCCTGCCAATTCCGGCGGATATTGGCCCAGTCCAGGGGAGAGAGCAACCGCTGCGAGCCGTACAGCAATTCCTGTCGGCCGTACCGCAAATACAGTGGCCGATCATCGATTTCCAGAAGTTTGAGGTCGAAAAACAGGTTCTGCAAATCCCACTGATTGACGTCGATGCCGGTGACCGCCAGCGGATTGTCGAACATGTCCGCTTCCAGCAACTCCGCATAGACGCGGAACGAATCTCCTACCTTGAGATCGACATACTGCCGGTAGCGCCACAGGTTGTAGACCGCCAGGTTCTTCACCCCGGGGGGAACCGCTCGCAGACGATTGGCTTCATCCATCAGGCGGTAGCGGACTTCGCCCCCGGTGGAGAGGGTCGTCGGATCGTCGAGCCAGTCGAACAACCCCCCAAAGGGGATGTCCTTCAGGTTTTCACCGAGCAACCAGTCGTGGTCGGGGTTTTTCTTGTAGGAAAAGTCGTTGTCGAAGAAGACCCCTTTCCAGGGCTGGACGGGGGGTTTCTTGCCCCCCTTGGCGGGCTTGGCCGGCGCTGGTGCGGCGCCGGGATATTCCGGGGAACTTCCCGCGGATCCCGCTCCGGTAGCCGGAGAGGGACTCGCGGTTGACTGCGCCAGTTCGTCGGGAAGCGGTTCTTCAAAGGTCGCCCGGTTCGCTTCCGTCCCATCGGGCGATTCACCACCGGGATTCTGCGCTGCAAGTGACGCGGACCAACCCCCGACCACCAGCGCGGTGAGCCACAAGATGCGGATCGTGAAGTGGACAGCAGTGGGATGCATGGGGAGGCGCAGAATCGATAGGGGAACGTCGCCTGGTTGATATCGGATCGACCAAATGTTCCGATTCTACCGAAACGACCAGTTCTTCCCGGTGCGCCGATGATGCTGGTGGTTGGGGCGCTCTACCGTTACAGTCGTTACAGTTTGACATCCGTAGCCTTTCTCGAAAGCGAGGCGCCGTCATGCCCTGGCCGACCATCCGCGTCACCCTGGCGGCATTGGGGATCGCTCTCTATTCGACCCCTGTCGCCCGCGCCGAACAACCATTCAAAATCCAGGTCATTGACGATCAAACTGAGCGCGGCGTCCCGCTGGTCGAACTGCAGACGGTGAACAACATCCGCCTCTGGACCGACAGCCAGGGGATTGCGGCATTTGACGAGCCGGGACTCACGGGACAGTCGGTTTTCTTCCATGTCCGCAGTCACGGATATGAGTTTCCCCAGGATGGATTCGGATACCGGGGGACGCGGCTGGTCGTCACGCCGGGCGGCGAAGCGGTGCTCAAGATCCGCCGCCTCAATCTGGCAGAGCGACTCTATCGCGTGACCGGGGCGGGTATCTACCGCGACAGCCGCCTGTGCGGCGTGCCGGTTCCGCTGCGCCAGCCGCTGCTGAACGGGCAAGTGACCGGTTCCGACAGCGTCGTCCAGTCGCTGTACCGCGGCAAGCTCTACTGGTTCTGGGGAGACACCAATCGTCCTTCGTATCCCCTGGGGAATTTCCATGTGCCTGGAGCCACCTCGCGACTTCCACAGGATGGAGGACTGGATCCCCGCGCGGGGGTTGACCTCGACTATTTCCTCGATGAACAGGGATTTGCCAAACCGACCGCCAAAATGCCGGGGGATGGTCCCACCTGGATTTTCGGTTTGACGACTCTCCTTGACGAGCGGGGCGAGGAGCAGTTGCTGACCGGCTTCATGAAGGTCAAAGCGCCTCTGACGGTCTATCAGCGGGGAATCGCCCGATTCCACGACGAGGCGCAGGAATTTCGCAAGGTGATCGACTTTGCTCCCGATGTGCCGCTGTATCCCGACGGCCAGTCGCTGTCGCTGAAGTCCGGGGCTCGCGAGGAGGTCTACTTTGCCCGCCCGTTTCCATTGACGCGGGTCCGGGCCAGGGCCGAAGCGTTCGTCGATCTCGCGCAATATGAAGCGTACACCTGTTTGCGCGCCGGGAGCCGTCTCGATCGGCCGCAGGTGGAGCGCAATCCACAGGGGGAGGTGGTGTATTCGTGGAAGCCGGACACACCGGCCGTGGGGCCAGAGGAGCAACAGCAGTTGATCCGGGCCAAACACCTTCAGCCGCACGAGGGGTTGTTGCAGTTGCGCGATCGCGACACGGGCGTTTTGATCTGGGCGCACGCCGGATCGGTCTCCTGGAATGAATTTCGGAAGCGGTTTGTGCTGATCGCCGTCGAATCCGGGGGAGGATCTTCATTCCTGGGCGAGGTGTGGTATGCCGAGGCGGAATCTCCCGTCGGTCCCTGGGTTTATGCCGTCAAGGTCGTCACGCACGATCGGTACAGCTTTTACAATCCCAGGCAGCACGCGCTGTTTGACCAGGATCAGGGACGGACGATCTTCTTCGAAGGCACATACACCCACACGTTTTCCGGCAATCCCGATCAAACGCCACGCTACGACTACAATCAGATCATGTATCGCCTCGATCTGACCGACCCGCGGCTGGCGCTTCCTGTCGCAGTCTATCGGAGCGCGGGGGAGGACGATCCGGCGCTGGCAATGCGTCCGAGCAGCCCCGCAGGAGACGCCGCGGACTTTGCCGACTTCTCACGGATTGAATTCTTCGCCTGCGACCGACCGTTGACAGGCAGCGTTCCGATTTTCGAGACCCGGACCGAAACCGGGGGAACGCGCTTCGTTCGCGAGGCGCCGCAGGAGCGAGCCGTTCCCGTGTTCTACGCGCTCCCAGCCGACGCCGAACAGGTTCCGGCAACGACGATCCCCTTGTGGGAATTTGTGAACGCCGACGAAGGCCGGTACATCGATTCCATCCGACCGGAATTCACCCGCCCGGGATACAAACGCCAACCCGCGCCGATCTGCCGAGTGTGGAAGAACCCGTACGCCAGGCCGTAGGGAATTCATGCCGTCCAGCCGCGTTCCTACGATTCCTGATGAGGTGCATCCTCTTCGGGCTTGATTTTGGGGGGCGGTTTTTTCTTCGTGCCCTTGGCTGGGGGCTTCTTGGAGGCTTTCTTTCCGGGAGGTTTCTTCCCCGGCGTTTTTTTGGTCGGAGATTTGGGAGCAGCGGACTTGGGAGCGGCGCGGCGCGACGAGCGGGTCGTGCCGCCACGGGCGGCGCGGGCTTCTAAAAGCGACAACGCCAGTGACAAGGTCACCTCCTCGAGCGGCGTATCCTTGGGGATTGTGGCGTTCAGTTTACCGTGCTTCACATACACCCCATATTTCCCTTCAAACACCTGAATCGGCTGGTTGTCGTCGGGATGCGCGCCGAGTTCCTTGAGGGGGGTGGCCGCCGCGCGGGTTCGGGCCTGTTTCAACAGCTCAATCGCGCTGGCCAGATCGATCGACATCACGTCCCCCCCCTTGGGGAGCGATTTGTAGACCCCTTCGTGGAGCACGTAGGGTCCGAACCGGCCGATGCCCGCTTTCACCGGTTTGCCTGACTCCGGATGATCCCCCAGGACGCGCGGCAGACTCAAGAGCCCCACCGCCTGTTCAAACGTGATGTGGGCCGGTTCGATCGTTTTGGGGATCGAGACCCGTTTGGGCTTTTCCCCTTCGGTCGTGGCGTCCCCCAATTGCAGGTAGGGTCCGAAGCGTCCCGTCAGGGAATAGACCGGAAGACCCGTCTCGGGGTGCGTTCCCAGCGATTTGGGCCCCTGACGCTTTTGCTCCAGGAGTCGTTCGGCGATTTCATCGGTGATTTCGGCCGGTCCGACGTCGTCGGGGAGCGAGGCGGTGATGCTCTCTCCATTCAGTTCCTGCAACAGGTACGGTCCGAACTTTCCCACGCGGACTTTGGACGACAGTCCTTCCAGTTCCACCGTGCAGGCCAGCCGCGGATCGATGCTCGCCTCGTGCGACTTGACCTGTTCATCCAGGCCGGATTTTCCCAGGTAGAATTGCTGGAGGTAGGGGAGCGACTGCGCCTGTCCGGCGGCGATGTCGTCGAGCGTCTGCTCCATACTGGCGGTGAACTGCTCATCGACCAGGTGTGGAAAATTCTGCTCCAACAGGCGGGTCACCGCCATTGCCGTGAACGTGGGGCGCAATTGATTCCCCGCTTTAACGACGTACCCGCGATCCTGAATCGTGCTGATGATCGAGGCGTAGGTGCTGGGGCGGCCGATGCCGTCCGCTTCCAGGGTGCGAATGAGAGTCGCTTCGGTGAACCGCGCGGGGGGCTGGGTCTCGTGGGAGAGCGCTTCCAATTCGCGACATTGGAGCGTGGCTCCCGGTTGCATCGGGGGGAGCGCCGCTTCCTGATCGTCGAGCGCCGCCTCCGGATCATCGACCCCTTCGACGTAGGCCCGAAAGAAACCGGGGAATTCGACGTGCCGCCCGGTGGCGCGGAATTCGGCGTTGGCGGCGGCAATCGTCACTGTCTGAAACCGCAGCCGCGCCTCGGCCATCTGCGTAGCCATCGTCCGCTTCCAGATCAGCGCATACAGCGCCAGTTCGCGCCCGGCCAGACCGAGTTCTTCGCCGGTCTTCATCTCCGTTCCGGCGGGGCGGATCGCTTCGTGCGCTTCCTGGGCGCCTTTGGACTTGGTCTGAAAGCGGCGCTCCTGGGGGCTCAGGTAATCGCGTCCGTAGCGGGCTTCGATTCCTTCCCGCGCGGCGCGGATCGCTTCCTCGGAGAGCGAGACCGAGTCGGTCCGCATGTAGGTGATGATTCCGTCTTCGTAGAGCCGCTGCGCCACCTGCATCGTGTCGCGGGCCGACAAACCCAGTTTGCGATTGGCCTCCTGCTGCAGCGTGCTGGTGGTGAAGGGGGGATACGGATTGCGCACCTGCTGACGTTCGTCGATCCCGGTCACGGTCCAGGTCGCCTGCAACAGCTTTTCGCGCAACTCCTGCGTCGCCGCGGCGTCCAGGAGCAGCACGTCGGCATCCAGTTTCAGTCCCCCGGTGTGTTCATCGAAGTCCTTGCCGGAGGCGATCCGTTTCCCATCGACGGCGTTGAGTTGGGCGTCAAACCCGGCGCCGGCCAGCGTCGCCAGGGCCGCCTTGAGATCCCAATACGCCCCGACGCGAAAAGCGCGGCGCTCCAGCTCGCGCTGGACGATCAGCCGCACGGCGACCGACTGCACCCGCCCGGCGGAAAGTCCCCGCGCGATCTTTTTCCAGAGCAGGGGGCTCAGGGTGTAGCCATACAGGCGATCAAGCACCCGGCGCGTTTCCTGGGCCGAGACCAGATTCGTGTCGAGTTCACGGGGGTTTTTGATGGCCGCCTGGATGGCGTTTTTGGTGATTTCCGAGAACACCATCCGCTTGACCGGCACTTTGGGCTGCAGGATTTCGATCAGGTGCCAGCCAATGCTCTCCCCTTCGCGGTCTTCGTCGGTCGCCAGGATCAGTTCTTCGGAATCCTTGAGGGCCGCCTTGAGCTCGCTGATGACTTTGCGCTTTTCCTTGGGGATGACGTACAGTGGTTGAAACTCGGCGGCGACGTTGACCCCCAGGGTGGACCAGGGCTCTTTCTTGATCTCGGGGGGGATGTCCGCCGCCTTGGCAGGCAAATCCCGGACGTGCCCCATGCTGGCCAGGACCTTGTAATCGCTCCCCAGGTAGCTGTTGATCTTGCGGGCCTTGGCCGGGGACTCGACGATCACCAGCCCTTTGAGTTTCTTCTTGGCCACGAACGGGACGCTCCAGAGCGGTGCGGAACAGTGCGGATGACGACGGCAAACAGGCCGCCGACTCCCCGAAAAGGGTTGGCCTTGCCACATGGACCAACCCGGCTACAATCGGCGACGGCGCAGCGTCCGCGACCCCGACCGTGAAAAACCCATAGTTCATCGTTCTGCCGTCTGTCAAGGGCGGAGTCGCACAGTCAATCCATCGAAAGTCTCCAAACCGCGGCGCGCGGAGGAGGGGGTGGCCCGGGTTGGGCCGCCTCGAAAGGTTCATTCTGCATGCAATCTCCGTTCAAGATTTTTCGTAAATATCAGAAGGTCTTCCTGGCTGCCCTGGCCCTGATGGCCATGATCGCGTTTGGGGTGGGGGATCAGCTCAGCAAGATGATGCGGTCGAATCGCACCTCGGAAAGTGAGGTCGTGGTGGAGACCAGCGCCGGCGAACTGACCCAGATCATGCTCAAGGGGCTGGCCCGTCGCCGCCAGATCGCCAACGCCTTCCTGACGCGGGCTCTGTTCACCGCCAATCCGATGTTTCAGGCGTTCGAGAGGTCGCCCAGAGTCGTGCAACGCCTGGGGAGCGATAGCCCCCAGGATCTGGTGTTCGCCTGGCTGATGGGGCACGAGGCGCGGCGGATGGGGCTGGTCGTCAGCGACGAACAGGTCGAGTCGTTCATCCGGGACAGCAGCCGAATCGTCCCGGGATTCGAGTTTTTCACTCGCGAAAACAAGACGCTGTCCGGTGATCAATACCGCAAAATTCTGAAGGATATGTCGCTGGGGGGGAAAGACCTGTATGAAATGCTGCGCGAAGAACTGCTGGCGCAACAGGCCTTCCGCCTGCTCTCGCCCATGTCTCCTCCCGCGCCGGAGCAATATTGGCGGTATTACCAGCAGCTCCAAACGCGGCAGGTGATTGAGGCCGCCGCGCTCCCCGTGACGAGTTTCGCCGCCGAACTGAAGGATCCTCCCGAAGAAGAATTGGCCCGGCTCTTCGAAGAGCACAAAAAGAGTTTTGATTCCTCCGGTGAGGGCGAGTATCGCCCCGGATTCCGGCAGCCGACGAAAGTCTCGCTGCAGTACCTGCAGATCGGTTATGCCGACGTCGAGGAGCAGGTGGCTCGCGATCGGCCGGTGACGGACGAAGAGATCGAAGCGTATTACGAAGCCAGGAAGGAACTCGATTCCCGGTTACACGAAGTCGAAGTGATTCCTCCCGCGGGAAGCGATACGACTCCGATCGAGCCGGAATTCGCTCCTGAAACCGACGGGGAGACGACGGGACCGGCGCTGGGGTCGGAAGACTCCCGACCTGAACCCCCCGCCTCCCCCACCGATGCCGAGCCAACCGAGGCCACGCCGAATCGGGACTCCGGCGAGACCCCCTGCGGTCCCGTGCCGGGGGGGATTTTGACGCCTCAGGAGGATTCGCAACCTGCCCCCCTGGAGTCGGCGACCGAAGACCCGGCGGCGAAGAACGCCGACGAACCCTCCGCTGACAAACCGGAGGAGGCCTCCCCCCAGGCGGAAGCTGCCGAAGAAGAAGCGGACGCCAACGAGGATCCCAGTGCCCCGTTGGTCCCCTCGGAAGAAATGCCTGAAGAAACACCTGAAGAGATGTCCGAGGAGACCAAACCCGCCCCCAAACCGCCGACTCGAAAATTGAAATACAAACCGCTGGATGACGACCTCAAGGATCTGATTCGCAGCAGCCTCCTCCATGAGCGGACGCTGGAGGGAATGCGGGAACTGTCCAACACAGTCGCCGAACAACTGCGGGACTCCGGCCTGCGGATCACACAGAAGTTTGGGTTCGATCTGGTTCACTTGAAACCCCAACAGGCCGAGGAAATGATCGAGACCGCGCGGGAGGACATGCAGCGCGTGGCGCGGGAACACGGTTTGAAATTCGAACAAACTGAATTGGTCTCGGCGACCGAGTTGCGGGACCTCTCCGGGATTGGCAAGGCGCAGGAATCCGGCTCGCAGGAATCTTCAGCTGGGGGTGGACGCGACATCCTGGACCTGGTCTTCCGCGGCGAAGCGCTCTGCAGCGTGCAGGTGGCTGAATCTCCCACTCTGGGGGCCAACGATTCGCGTCAGACCTACCTTTTCTGGAAAGTGCAGCAGCAGGCGTCGCACGTTCCCGCGTCGATCGATGAACCGGGGGTCAGGAACCAGGTGGTGATCGCCTGGAAAACGCTCCACGCGATTCCGCTGGCTCGCCAGCGGGCGCAGCGCCTGGCCGAGCAGGCGCGGGAAGAGCAGCAGTCGTTGGTGGACGCCCTCTCGCAAGAGTCGATCACCGGCGCACAAGAGTCGCTCAAGCTGACAATTCTCACCTCGCCCGAATTCGCGCGGTGGCGCGAATCGACCGCCGCCTCGCCCTCAAGCATGTCCTCTCCCCCCTTGCAGTTGTCGAATCCCCTGATCGTCATCGGGGCCGGCTTGAAGTTCATGGATTACGTGTTTGATGAATTGCAGTCGGGCGAGGTGGGGGTGGTCTTCAACGACGACTCCTCGGTCTGCTACATCGTGCGGATTAAAACCCGCCGCGATGCCGATCGCGAAGCCTTCAAAACGGCGCCGTTGTTCACCGGAATGGGAAGCTACAGCCAGCTTGCCGAACGCGACATTCAGAGCACCCGCCTGGAGTTCAGTCGGCAGATTCAAAAGAAATATGTGGTCAAATGGCGTGACTCCGACGCGGCCGCCTTGGAAGCGGTGGGGATGGGAGACGACGAGTAATCTCGCTCGGCGACCTCCCCGGCGTTCCGGCGAGTTGCCCGGCTGGACCGGTTCCGCAGCAAAACAATTCACAGTCGTTGGATTTTCGGCTGACGCCCCCTCCCCTCGATGATACGATGGACGGACGTCGGCACGGAATGGTTGCGTCGTCAGGAGGCCGGTTCCATCACCTAACTCGGGAGCGGTGTCATGCTCAGCACCGTCACGTGCCATTGCGGCACCAAGTTTGATCCGCCGGCCGATACGTCGATCCGGCACGTCAACTGCCCCAATTGCGCCGCCGCGATCTTCTTGTCGGCCCCGGCGTCGGCCAGCGACGATGACGACAGCGCGGTCTACGAGGTCTCGCGCCCCGAGGAACCTCAGGCCGCTCCCGCAGCGACACGCAAGAAACCCTCCGTCCCCGGCTGGCTCGAACGCTACAAGTCCAGCCGCGACGTCAAGAAGGGCGAATTGCAAAAGACCCTCGAGCTGATAGAGAAACTGGCCCGCATCGACGCCACCAGCGACCCGCTGGGGGCCGCCCTGTACCTGTCGACCACGCACTCCGACGCCGAGACCTCCGTCGCTTCGCTGCTCCGCGTGGCGATTAGCGATCATCCGGTGTACACCCCTCTGGCCCGCACGTTTCTGGATTTCGTCGGCCCGACCGATTCCGCCGGCGCCCAGCAGGTGGTCAACCTCTTGAACGAGACTCAGGCCCCCCCCGCCGTCGCGATTCTCTGCGCCTGTCTGCGGCGACTGGGGCCGACTCCCGTCGTCCATTTGCGTTCGCTGATCGATATCCTCAAGGGAAAACAGACGTCGATTTTCATCTGGGCCGTGCATTCGTTGCGGCTGATTGGCCCGGGGGCGCGCGGCGCGGTCGAGGTTTTGCTCAAGACGCTCAAACTCAATCACCCCGAACTGCGGTTGGCGGTGATTGACGCCCTGGGGGGGATCGCGCGCGATCCGCAGCTCGTGCTTCCGGTGCTGCTTCAGGCGCTGCAACTTCCCGCCGCCGACATCCGCGCGCATGCCGCCGTCGCCCTGGGAAGGTTCGGCGGAGCGGCCGCCGCCGCGGTTGGGCCGCTCAACCAACTTTTGCTGGACAGCGACCCCGCGGTCCGCCAGGGAGCGACCGAAGCGCTGCAGGCGATCAAAGCGTCGTTGAAGGGGAGTGCCACAGGGGGAGCCGGCGCTGGCGACGCAACGAAAGGACCGGACGCCGCCGGTCTCCTGACAGTTCCTTGCGGATGCGGCAAGAAGCTGCGGGTCAAAGCCGAGTACGCCGGTCGCAAAGTGAAATGTCCCGCCTGTCAGCAGCCGGTCATGGTCCCCGTCCCCGCGGCCAAAGAGGCAGCCCCCGAAGAAAAAACCTGCCCCGACTGCCTGGCCTCAGTCCCCGCCAAAATGGTTCTCTGCGTCCATTGCGGCCTCGATTTCCGCACCGGCAAAAAACTAGGCGCCTGACCCCCCCCCACAGGGGAACGGCCCAGCGTAAGCTGGCCGGTTGTCAGTCCCAAGACGCCAGTCGCGCACCAGAGAAATTCGCCAAATCAGAACGATGTGCCGAGTCGGCCTGTTTCAGCCAGCCGACCCCGCGGGCTTGTCCCGCTGGTGAAGAAAATTCGCCGGGCTAGACGCGGCGCTCGTTTCGCATCTGGCCTCTGCCAGCTCGTCTGGAAGGTGAATCAGACTCTCTCGCTGGACGGGCGGACCAACGGGCCCGGTGGACGGGCAGCCGCAATACGGCGACATGGCCGCTTGCAGCCGTTTCAAGAGGCCATGCGCCAGTTCCAGGCCATGCGGCTCCTTGGTCGATTCGCAGCCGCACGCTCCTTTGCAGTCGCACGACTTGTCCTTCGGAAGGCAACGCTGGCTGAGCGACGTGATCAGCAGATCGTCCCTCCCCAGGTACGGGACATTCTTCATCTTCCGTGGGCTGCAACCGCAATTCGTCGACAGCGTGTCGTCCGCCATGGCTTGGTTCCTGGGGCGGATCCTGTATCAATCGGTCTACGACTGAGCTGCCGGGAATCACGAAATCCTGTCCTGTCCTACCATCAACGGGGGTCGGGAGGCGTTCGTTTGGAGCCGAAACGGATGGGGGCGATCTCTGTTCCTCCCGCGTTCTGGCGATTATGACGATGGCCGGGATTCCAGGACGCTGGCGCCGGCTCGTGAGGATGATTGTCTGGTTTTGGAGTGCTGGGGAACTGACAGCATTCGTGGACGCTGTCAGCGTGCTCCACTGGGAGAGGACCGCGGCGATCGCGGGCACGTTTGTCAGTGAGCTTGGGGGGGCGCGGTGATTGGGTATCGGAACGTGACGGAGCAGTTGTGGGCTTGATGGCGTGCCTGCACGCAACTCCAAACTTATAAAGGGGATGTGGCGATGTGATGGCCCAATTCTGTGATGAAGAACCAGATGATGGACCAGATGACGGACCAGGTGACGGAACAAGTGATCGACGCTGAATCGATCGGCCAACCACTGTCGGATTTTCTCCGCGTCCACTGCGCCCTCCTATTCAAACTTCTTCAAACTTCGCATTTTGGTTTCGGCCCTCGTTCGCGCTGGGTATTTCGTGGTTCAATCGTATTTCGGGACATCAAACCTCCCGCCAGACCACTCAGCGAATTGCTGTCCAAGCCGTTTTTTGGTTGCGGCCATCGGCCGTGGTGCGGCCTTCCGTTCGATTCGTCATTGGTTGAGGCCAAGCCGGGCTGGGGTGAGCCGTGGTCACCGGGGACTCTTCCCTTGCCGGAGCCCTGAAAAATGTCCGATTTCCCTAAAAATCTGAACAGATGACGAGCATTTCCCTTGATTTGTGCACGCCTGTATATTACACTAAAGGAAGCCGCGGTTGCGGCGTCGATCAGTGAACAACAGGTAACGTCCCATTCGGCAAGTCAAGAGGTGCATTATGGCCAAGCAGGGAGCGGCAGGTCGTCAGGAAAAACCGGGCAACAAGGAATCGCTGACCCCCCGTCAACGGGCGATCTACGATTTCATCAAGGACAAGATTGTCAATCGCGGGTACGGTCCCACCGTGCGGGAGATTGGCTCGGGGTTCAAGATCAAGTCTCCCAACGGGGTGATGTGCCATCTCAAAGCGCTGGAAAAGAAAGGGCTGATCACCCGCGAGGCGCACATGTCCCGCGCCATTCAAATCACCGAACCGATCAGCAAAATGGCGCTCCCTTTGCGTGGCCGGATCGCCGCGGGGACTCCGCTTGAGGCGGTCGAGCAACACGAATCGATCGATTTCAGCAACCTGTTCACCCCCGAACACCAGTTCTGCCTGAAAGTCGCGGGGAATTCGATGATTGAAGCGCAGATCGCCGACGGCGACTACGTGATCGTCAAGAAGCAGAAGAGCTGTCGCGACGGAGACATCGTGGTGGCGATGGTCGACGGGGAAGAGGCGACGCTGAAGCGGTTTTATCGCGAGCCGGGGCGAATCCGCCTGGAACCGGCGAATTCCACGATGAAGCCGATCTACGCCACGCGGGTGGAAGTGCTGGGAGTGGTGACCGGGGTGATTCGCAAATATTGAGGATTCTGGCCAGGCCAGGGGCGCCGGAAGGTGGATTGAAGTGGCGACAAAGGTGATTCGCAAGTATTGAAGATTTCCCTCTTGACGCAATTGGGAAAGTCTGACATATAGCCTCCCCTCATCTTTCTCTCCCACCATCTCACGTTACGACTTTTCCCGCCCCCAGCCTGCGGTCCCTGCTCGGATTCCCTGAGCGAGACGGCTCGTTGATTGCGCCCAGGAGCCCATCCTCGTGAAACGCCTCTCCCTGACTGTCGTTGTCGTTGCTGGAGTGTTCGGCGCGCTGGGTCTTTTGGCCGTGGCCCGTGGCCAGGGGAACGCCGGAACGCGCGCGGCTCGTCCCGCGCCCCCGACGCGAGTGGCTGTCGTCGATCTGATTCACATCTACAAGAATTACCAGAAGTGCGAAGACCTGCAGGAAGAATTGAAGGAAGCCCTGCAGCAAGCGCAGGACAAGGCCTCATCCATGGACCAGCAGTTGCGCTTGATCAACGACCAGATCGCGAGCGGCGCGCTGGAAGGTGACAGTCCCGAACGCGTGGAGCAGGAGAACAAGTTGATCCAGCTCCAAAGCAAGGCCAAGTTGCATCAGGTCCGGACCAAGCTGAACGTCCAGCGGAAGCAGTCACAGGCCTTGTGTGACGTCTTCAGCGACGTTCGACTGGCGCTCGACAAGTTCGCCGAACAAAATGGATTTACGCTGATCCTGCAGGTCAATCGCGACGCGATGGCCGCCAGCGATCCGTCGGTGATTCAGCAAACGATGAGCCATCACGTCATCTCCAATCGCGGCGGTGAAGACATCACCGAAGCGGTGCTGGCGTATCTGACCCGTCAATACAACAGCAGCTCTCGGGCCCAAAAACCTGACAGCGCCGTGGAGCATGCCTCCGCCAAAACTGCCCCCCCTGCCGCGACCTCCTCGGGTCGCAAAGCCTCTCCCAAGACCACCTCTCCCGCCGGGCGACGGAATAATCGATAAATTCCGGAATCTCGCGCAAAACTTCCCAGTTTGACTGAACCGCAAGGTTCTCCCGATCCGAAAAATCCATACGAGCGCGCAGGTCGTCCTCCCGGGCGACCGTTGCGCGGTCGGCTAATCATCCTCACTAGGTCAATGATGGCTCGATTCCCTCGCCTCCGGTTGGAGCAGTACATGAACACGGCTCGAGTGAGCGTTTGCCTGGCGATCCTGCTGGCCGGGACATTCGTCAGTCCCCTCTTCGCCCAGGGGCCTCCCGGCATCGGCCCGGTCTATGACGATCCCGCTCCCGACACGTTCGATCCGCTGGATCACCGGAACATCATGCTCCGGTCGGACATCGGGGACGGCGTGGGATACTCCAAGGGGTTCCAGACCTTCTCGCTGTTCCAGCCAATCATTGTCGAGCCCGACGAATTCCTGTTTTATTTGAATCCCCGCGGGATCATCACCTACCTGGGAGACGTGGCGGCCAACGCCGGGGCGGGCTTCCGCATGTACAACGACCAGAGCGACCGGATTTTCGGCGGGTCATTCTGGTACGACACCGACAACACGGGACAGCGCAAATATGATCAATTGGGCATCAGCCTGGAGTCGCTGGGACAGTACCTCGATATTCGAGTCAACGGCTACATGCCGACCAACGACGACCGGGACAACCTCGGATCCTACATGACGGGGCAGAATCAGTTCTTCGGAAACTTCATCGGACTGGGTCGATCGACAACGTACCTCACTCCACTCAAGGGGGGTGACTTCGAAGTCGGCGGCGCGCTGGGGGGAATCGGAGACATTGGCTTTCGCGCCTACGTGGGCGGTTACTATTACCAGGGAGAAGGGACCGGCGCCGCATACGGCGTGCGAGCCCGCATCGAATCGCTGATCACCCAGGACTTCTGGGGAACGGTCGCGGTCACCAACGACCGGCTGTTCGGGACCAATCTGACGGGCGCCGTCACCTGGTACTACGGCAGTGGCCAGTCGCCGCGGTGGTTCCAGCGGATTCCGGTCAAAGACCGTCTCTACCAGCAGGTCGAGCGGCAATACCGGATCGCCGTTTATGAAGAGGTCTTCCAGGATACCGTCACCGCTCTGCGTGACGGCGGAACGGGCGGGTCGGGTGGACCGGTCGGCACGCCGATCTTCGTCGTCCACGTTGATAACTCCGCCTCTGGCGGCGGGAACGGAACGGTTGAGAGTCCGTACAGCCAACTCCCCACCAGCACTCCGTCCAACGTTGACATCGTATTCGTCAACCGCGGGAACGGAACGTCCAACGGGTACAACCACGGGATCACGCTCAACGACTACCAGCGACTGTTGGGGAACGGCATTCATCATGAATTCCGCTCGACAACGGGAGTGTACCAGCTCCCCGGCTATCAGCCGGGCGGGCTCCCGAATCTCACCAATCCGGGAGGAGACGTGGTCCGGCTGGCCAGCCACAACGAAGTCTCCGGGTTCAACATCGCCGGCGCCGGTCGCCACGGGGTGTTCGGGCAGAACATCGTCGACTTCAATCTCAACAATCTGCATATCAGCAACTCCGGAAAGGCCGGGCCGCCTCCCGTGGGCGGAGGAGTCTCGCTGGTCAACGCGACTGGCATGGGCCGGGTCTTCGACTCGTCATTCACCGACAACTTTGCTGACGGGTTTCGCGTCGTCAACGTCGGAGGCGACCTGGAACTGCGAATTGACGACGTGAGTTCCAACCGCAACCTGACCGGCCTGTCGATCAAAGGCCAGGGCTCGGCGAACTTCAACGTCATCGCCCGCAATCTGAACGCCGGTGGAAGCGATCATGACGGCATCGACGTCGAGGTGACCGCGAATTCGTCGATCGTGGGGGTCTTCGAAAACGTCACCTCGTCTGGCAACAACAACCCGCAAATCGACGCCGGATTTGGAGACGGCTTCAACCTGACGGCGGACGCCTCGGTGGCCGACATCGCCATCCGCCACAGCACGTTCAACAACAACAACCTGAATGGTCTGTCGTTCACCGCCAACAACGGGAGCGACCTGGACGTGCTGCTGGAGAACAACAACGCCACCATCAGCAACAACCAGCGGAGCGGCGTGCGGTTCCTGACCCAGGAAAGCAAAGCCACGGCGATCCTGAAGAACAACGTCATCCGAGACAACGGCCGGTTCGGCGTGAGCATCACCGCCACGGGGGGCCGGTTTGACCTGATCGCCGGGGGCCTGGGGACCGAAGACACCAACGGCAACGGCATCCTCGACCCTGGGGAAGACGCCAACGGCAACGGGCTGTTTGACCGCGATGGGAATATCATCGACAACAATCGCGGCGCGGGAATCGCCTACACACTGCGCGATTCGGCTCGTGGATTCGTCGACATTCGCGGCAACGTCATTACCCGCACGCAGGACGACACAATCGGCAGCACGATCTACAACGGCCAGGGAATCGACCTGCGCCTGACCGGCACGACGATCGCTTCAGACGCTTCCGCAGTGTTGGAGCACGGCATCATCGACCGCAACACGATCGGCAGCACGACCGACTCCGCGCTGGGGAACGCCGGCGCGGGCATCTTCGTCGTGGCCGACCAGCGGACCACGCTTCAGGACCTGACGATCGGCAATACCAGCGGTGTACCGCAATCGGGCAACATCATCGCCCGCAACCGCGGCGATGGAATCCACATTGTCCGCCAGAATGAGGCGATCGTCAACAATGTGATCATCGGGGCCAACCGTATCGCCCGCAGCGGCGGGGACGGAATCGACATCTCTGCCGAAAACAGCCAGAACGACGTGAACGACTACACGATCCGCGACAACCAGATCGTCAACAACACGATTGACGGCATCCGCCTGCATGTCGAGGCCGATGCCGCGCTGTCCACCAACATTGACAACAATTTCATCAACAGCAACGGCCTGCACGGCATCCAGACGACAGAGCTGGCGAACTCGGCCTCCGACTTGCGGTTTGTCACCGGCAACTGGACGCGGAACGTGATCACCAACAATGGCTTCGGATTCACCCCTCGCGGCGATGGGATCAACCTCTCGGGAGCCGTGCAGGGATTGGCCATTGGGTCGGCAGTCGATCCTTCGATGGGGAACGTGATCAGCGACAACGGCGGGGCCGGCATCCGGCAGCTTGGGGCCGGAACGCTCACGATCGGCAACAACGAAATCTCTCGCAATGGCGCCGGCGGCATCATCCTGAATCCTGCCTCGACCAACACCTATAACATCGTCCGCAACGTCATCTTCGAGAACACCGGCGATGGTTTGCAGCTCTTGGCCCAAGGCCCGTTCAGTATCACGATGAACGCCAACCTGAATACGATTCGCGACAATACGGGGCGCGGCGTCAACATCCTCAATCGCGTTCTCGCCGGCTTCAATTTCTCCAACACCACGGTTAATATGAGCGACAACGTGATCTCGGGCAACCGTGGAATCGGGGTGTACGTCGTGAATACGTCGTCCGCCACCCAGAGCATCAACGCCGCCGCTACCGACACGCTCGCCTCCGACGGGTCGATCTTCGCCGTCCCCCGCCTTAACTTCAGCTTCACCAACAACCGCGTGGAAGGGAACGGGATCGGCAGCAACTTCAGCACCTCGGGCCTGGTGCTGCGGGTCGGCACCAGCGACGGCGGGTACAACGCCTTCACCAACGACGGCGGGTTCTTCAACGATCCGGTCTTCGGCGCCAACGGCGGGGTCGGGGCCACCATCACCGGCAACCGCTTCCATGGCAACCTGGGTGACGACGTGTACTTCGACTCGTTCCGCTCCACGGTTGATCCTCCCGCCAGCGCCGGGACATGGAGTCAGACGGAGTTCACCCTCACGTCGTACTTCGGCGATCCGCTGGCTCGGTTGGACCTGACATTCAACGACAACGAGGTCGACAGCTTCGATGTGACCAACCCGGGGGCCTTCTACAACAACGCCGAAGGAACCTTCAAGTCGCGCACGACGGCGGCCCAGGATCCCGGGCCGTTTACCACGGACACGCGCCAGCGTAACGCGCAGCGTCTGGCGGGACGGTTCGGCCTTGGGCCGGCCACACCTGGGGGACTGTCCGACTTGTTCCTCTACCCCGGCATTGGCCAAAGCACCTTCCGCCTGCTGAGCGCGCCGACTGGCAACTCGGATGCGGGGGGATCCACCAATCCCTTTGCGTTCGCGACCGACAACGCCTACACCAGTCCCTTCTTCGACGCCAATGGCATCTACACGCCGGGAGGCTTCAACGGCATCGACAAGATGCCCTACGGCTGGAATCAGTTTGGCGACTGGAACAGCCCGCCGCGTCCGCAATAACCTGTCGGCTACGCGAGCCTTCGGAAACGCACAACAGCCCGGCTGCTCATTGCAGCCGGGCTGTTTGCGTTGTGGAAGTTGGAGCCGGCGATCCGTCAGACGAAGCAGCGGGGTCAGCGGAGAGCCAGGACTTTACCAGGCGCCGTACCGACCCCACGCCGGGGCATGGACGTGATAGAATCCCTGCTGCGTCGTGTCGGTCGGGTAATAAGCCGAGGGGTAGACACTCGGCAAGCCCCCTCCGTGTTGCGAATAGGGAGTCGTCGGATACCACTGATTGTACTGGGCTCCCACCCGAACCAGCCGCGACGAGGGAACTCCCCACCCATACTCATAGGTGTGCTTCACGACCGGCGCCAGAGGCACCCCGATCGGCACTCCATAGCTCTTGGCGGCGTACAATTTGGTGTCGCGCGGATCGTAGTATCCGGGATTCACCGCGCCGTACGGCCCGCGATACCGACCGTGGCACATTCCCCGGCAGCGCCGGCAACCCGAGTGGCCATGCCAGCGACACTTGTCCTTGAGCCTGTGCCACCCCTCCGACCAGGAGGATTCCTCTGGGCAGTCCTCGTACTCATCGGCCCGGACCGTCAGGCTGGCGCCGGACGACAGCAGCATGGCGACGGCCAGCGCCGCCCATCCTTTGCGGAAAGTTCGTGTCACCATCATCGGGAAATCCTTACGTCAGTTGCCTGGTCGGAAACGGGGAACGGCGTTCATCGCCACTGGCGGTTCGAATAGAAGCTGCGGCTGCACGGCGGATACCAGCAGTCGAACAGACCGTGGCAGCTCTTGTACTTGACGGTCACCTCGGTTCCCCGGAGCTTGGGTTTGGGGAAGAACGGGACGCAGTTGAGGCCGCACTTGTTCCGGTAATAGTACGGACCATACAGGGCATGGTACGTGTGGGGATACAGCATCTCATGCGGAGCCAGCGCGGGATTGGTGATCATCGTCCGCCCGACTTCGTAGGGGACGTCCGGTTTCGGGCTGGGATAGAGCGGGGCCTGGATCGGGGCGTATCCATTGGAGTGGTTGTAGCCGTAGCTGTTACCATCGGCCGGCAGGCCGTTGTCCAGCGTCCCGTAAGACATGGCGCGGTTCCGCGCGGCATAGGTCGTCTGTTGAACGGGGTTTTGCGCCTGGGCCGAGAGGGCCAGGAGCGGCGCCAGCGCCGCGGCGAGCAACGCGGACGACTTCAGGGAACGAAACATGGTTGACCCTCCTTGGGTGCGGGGGTGTGACGAGGCGCGGGTTTCCGGCACTTCCATGCACCGGTCAGCATCAGAATTCGGCTCGTATCGAAGGGGGGAATCAGTCATTTGGCACCCTCCATGCCCGACTGGACTGCTTTTCCGAATGACCTGTCGGCAAAGGCGTTATGATCGGAACGCGAGGCGATTCCATCGTCAGTTTCGGCACTTTCGGAGCCTCCTGCGGCTTGAGTCCAGCCGTTACAATCGCTACAGTTTCGCCGGTGACGAGGCAGGGAGGCTTTTGGTGGCAGAACAGACGACAGGCGCGGCAGCGGCGACCCCTTCTGATGAGCAGGGGGGGGACCGTATCAAGTACGTTTCCATCAGCCAGGAAACGCGGCAACGGTATTTGAATTACGCCCTGTCTGTGATCACCTCCCGGGCGCTTCCGGACGTGCGCGACGGGCTCAAGCCGGTCCAGCGGCGGATTCTGTTTGCGATGTACGACGGCCTGGGGCTGACCCCCGACAGTCGCTACGCCAAATGCGCGAAAATCTGCGGCGAAACGACCGGCAACTACCATCCGCACGGGGATATCGCCTGTTACGAGGCGCTCGTCCGGATGGCGCAGGATTTCTCCCTCCGCTATCCGCTCGTGGACGGGTGGGGAAACTTCGGTTCGGTGATCGGCCTCCCCCCGGCGGCGGCGCGGTACACCGAAGCCCGCCTGCGGCCGATCGCCGAGCATCTGATGGACGAGCTGCGGTTCGACACGGTCGATTTCCGACCGACCTACGACGCCCAGCGGCAGGAGCCGGTCGTGTTCCCCGCGCGCTTGCCGCACCTGCTGGTGAATGGCACCCAGGGGATTGCCGTCGGGATGGCCACCAGCATTCCTCCCCACAACCTGCGAGAGACGATCGAGGCGTGCGTCCATCTGATCCACGACCGGGACGCCAGCACGGCGCAGCTCATGAAATTCATCAAAGGTCCGGACTTTCCCCTGGGGGGCCGGATCATCAGCGAACGCCGCGACCTGCGGACGATGTACGAGGAAGGGCGCGGCTCCGTCAAAGTCCGCGGCGAGTGGGAGCTGGATAAGGAAAAGCGGAAAGAGGTGGCCGACCGCTTGGTGATCCGCTCCATTCCCTACGGCGTGGAGACTGGCCCCTTGCTGGGGGAAATCGGCGCCATCATCGCCACCCGCAAACTTCCGCAGTTGCTGGAAGTCTCGGACCATTCCGACGCCAAGCAGGGAATGCGGATCGTCCTGCAGCTCAAAGCGGGGTCCGATCCCGCGGCGGTGATGGCCTACCTATATAAACACACCCATCTGGAGCAGAACTTCAGTTACAACGCCACCTGTCTCGTTCCCGACGAACATGGAGCGCTGGTTCCCAGGCGACTGGAACTCCCGGCGCTGCTGCGGCACTTCCTCGATTTCCGGTTCGACACCGTCAAGCGCCGCCATGCCTACCTCCTGGCGCAGCTCAAACGGCGGATCCATCTCCTGAATGGATTCCGGATCATCTTCGATGGACTCGACCGGGCGCTGAAGATCATTCGCTCCAGCGACGGCAAGCAGGACGCCGCTCAGAAGCTGATGAAGGTGTTTCCACTCGACCTGGAACAGACTCTCGCCATTCTCGAACTCCAGCTCTACCGCATTTCGCAACTGGAGATCGACGACATCCTCAAGGAACTGCGGCAAAAGAAGCAGGAGGCGACCGACCTGGAGGCGCTGCTGGCCTCCAACCGGCGGCTGTGGAAAGTGGTTGAGACCGAATTGACGGAGGTGGCCGAGAAGTTCGGCGACAAGCGCCGCACGTCGCTGGGTTCGGCCGAAGAGGTCGCCGAATTCGATCCCGAAGCGTACATCGTTCGCGAAAACACCAATGTCGTGGTCTCCCGCGAGGGGTGGATCAAACGGGTCGGGCGGCTGGCCAGCGTCGAGCAAACCCGCGTCCGCGAGGGAGACGAAGTCCACAGCGTCGTGCCCGGAAGCACCCTCGATCACGTGATCTTTTTCACCAGCGAAGGGATTGCCTACACCCTGCGGATCGATCAGGTTCCCGCGTCGTCGGGTTATGGCGAGCCGCTCACAAAGCACTTCCGGATGGGAGACGGCGCGACGGTGGTGGCGACGCTGACCACCGATCCGCGGTTCACTCCGGCGGATTCCAAAGTGAAGGGGCAGGACAGCCCGGCTCCCTTCCTGCTCGTGGCCACCGCGCGGGGACAGGTGCTGCGGATTCCGCTGCATCCCTTTCGAACCGCATCGACCAAGGTGGGACGAAAATACTGCCGCGTGGGGCCGGGGGACAAGGTGGTATTCGTCGATCTGGTTCGCGACGCGTCGACGATGTTCCTGGCGTCGGAACAGGCGCGGATCATCCACTTCGCCGTCACCGATGTGCCGGTTCTTTCCGGGGCAGGCAAGGGAGTCCGCGGATTGAAGGTCGCCGCCGACGATCAGGTGCTGGGGGCGGCCCTGCTGTCCCAGCCCAGGGACTGCCTGCACGTTTTGACCACCGCCGAAAAGGAAATGGTCTTCGGTCAGGTCAAGTACGAAGTCACGTCGCGCGGGGGCAAAGGGGTTCGCACCAGCCACCGTAGCGGATTCGCCAAAATCATCCGTCCACCGATCGAACTGGTCGATTGGTCGAAATTTGAAACGCCCCCCGCCAAATGAGCACCCCCGCCAAATCCGCCTACACCGCCCGCGACATCGAAGTCCTGGAAGGGCTGGAACCGGTCCGCAAGCGGCCCTCGATGTACATTGGCGGGGTCGATGCCCGTGGGTTGCACCACCTGCTGTGGGAGATTCTCGACAACTCTGTCGACGAGTACCTGGCTGGCGAAGCGGACAAGATCGTCGTCACGCTCCACAAGGATGGCTGCTCGGCAACCGTGTCCGACAATGGGCGCGGCATCCCGGTCGATCTGCACCCCAAGCTCAAGCGCCCGGCCCTGGAGATCATTCTCACCACGCTCCATTCCGGGGGGAAGTTCTCGAATAAGAACTACGCCCGCAGCGGCGGTCTGCACGGCGTTGGTTCCTCCGTCGTCAACGCCCTCTCCACGGAACTGATCGCCACGGTCCATCGCGACGGTTTCGAGTGGTCCCAGAAATTCCGCTGCGGCAAGGCCGCCACCCCCCTCAAGAAGGTGCGCCCCTTCCGCGGCCACGGGACCACGATCTACTTTCGTCCCGATGACACGATCTTTCGCCGCACCGCCTTCGATACCAACGTCATCCGCGAGCACCTGGAGGACATTTCTTACGTGCATGGAGGGTTGGCCCTCACGTTCCATGACGAAGTCAAGAACGAGACGCTCGAATTCACGCACCCCGACGGGATCGCCGGCTATCTGGCCAAGCTCACCACCGACGGCAGCAAAAAACCGGTCACCGAACAAATCTTTTCCGCCGTCAAGGAGGAAGACAACACCAAGATTGAAGCGGTTCTGCGCTGGACCGAAGCCACCGATGAAGAACTCCGCAGCTACGTCAACGGCATCCGCACGCACGCCGGAGGAACGCACGAGGCGGGCCTCAAGGGGGCTATCGTTCGGGCCGTCAAAAGTTACATGGAAATCCACAACATCACTCCCAAGGGAGTGGCCATCACCGCTGAGGACATTCGCGAAGGGGTGGTCGGCATCCTCTCGGTGTTTCTGGCGGAGCCGATGTTTCAGGGACAGACGAAAGAGCGGCTCAACAATCCGGAGATCACGGCCCAGGTCGATGCCGTCGTCCGTCCCGCCTTGGAAAACTGGTTCAACTCCAATGGAACGCTGGCCGACGCCATCATCGGGCGGATCGTGCTGGCGGCGCGGGCGCGCCTGGCCAGTCGCGACGCCGCCAGCGAAGTCCGCCGCAAGTCCCCCGGCTCGCGCCGCACGGCGCTCCCCGGCAAGCTGTTTGACTGTCGCAGCACCAAGCCCGAGGAATCGGAGCTGTTCATCGTCGAAGGGGATTCCGCCGGCGGAAGCGCCGTGATGGGGCGCGACAGTCGCACGCAGGCGGTGCTTCCGCTGCGGGGCAAGGTGCTCAACACCGAATCGCTGGGAACCTCCCGCGCCCTTGAAAACCAGGAACTCAAAGACCTTGTCGAAACGCTGGGGACCGGGATCGGCGCCAATTTTGACTTGCGGGGATTGCGGTATCATCGGATCATACTCCTGATGGACGCCGACAGCGACGGCAACCACATCATGACGCTCATGCTCTGCTTCCTGTTCCGTCATATGCGGGAGTTGATCCGGGGGGGGCACGTGTTTCTGGCGCAGCCTCCGCTGTATCGCATCGCCGTCGGGAAGGAGATTCGCTATGCGCTGACCGACGCCCATAAAGAGGAGATTCTCGCTTCGCTTCCTCCCAATCGCCGCCCCGAAGTGAGCCGCTTCAAAGGGCTCGGTGAAATGCCGGCGGAATACCTGAAAGAAACCACCATCGACCCGGCCCAGCGGATTCTGCTGCGGGTCGATATTGAAGCGCAATTGGAAGCGGACAAGACGTTTCAACAACTCCTGGGCAAGGATCCCGCCCAGCGCTATGAGATCATCATGAACGAGGCCAATCTCGTGGAAGACCTCGACATTTAATGTGGCGCGCCCCGTTCCGCTCGGCCCCTCGATCCGTTCGGCGCCCTGACGGCCGGGGACATTTCGGTCGATTCGCATCAGCTCATTGCGCTGTGCGCGCCGCGGCTGACGTTCATCAGCTATGGGATTCCCGAAAAGGGAGATGCCAAGTGGCTCGACCAGCAGGGGAGTTTCATGGCGGCGGTCGCCGCCGGTCCGGTGTTTCGACTGCTGGGAGCCAAAGACCTGGGCACCACCGACGACTATCTGGTGGAAAAGATGCCGCCAGTCAATCACGGGTTGCTGGAAGGAGCATTGGCCTGGCGCCAGCACGACGGCGGCCACACCGACGCCCCCAACATCGAGCATTTCCTGCGGGGGGCCAAAGCACTAGAGGTTAGGCGCTAGGGATCAGAGGGTGGCCGTGGCGGGCGCAGGAGTCAGCGCGCCGCAGGGTGGGACCAGCTCGCGATGAAGAGACGACGTGTGCCGTCGAACCCGTGCATTGAACGAACCGGCGTCGCGAGCGCAGGCCCACCATTTCCCTTTCCACCATCCTCAAACCCCACCACTTGCTAAGGCGTGCTGCCGTTGAGCAAGCGGGAACGGAGGTCCGCGTCGGGGAGCCCTGGGAGGTAGCGGCGCGGAATGCGGCAATCGAGCGTTACGCTGGAGTCGTGGTATTCCTGACGGGTGACGTCGGCATGCGCGGCCAGATATGCCAGCAGCCGCCCGTTGCCGGCGCTGGTTTCGAACGTGGTTTCCACATACCCGTCACTGAGCCGCTCGGCGGCCAGTCGGGCGAGTTGATCCAATCCCAGGCGCTGCGCCGCGCTGACGGAGATCGCCTGCGGATGGTTGGCCCGCAGGGCGTCCAGGTACGACCGGTTGGGAATCGCATCGATCTTGTTGAGGACCAGCACCCCCTGGCTCCCGTCGATGCCGATTTCCTTGAGCACTTCGTTGACGGTCTGAATCTGCTGCTCGGCGGTGGGGCTGCTGGCATCGACCACGTGCAACAGCAGATTGGCGTGCCGCGCCTCTTCGAGGGTCGAGCGGAACGACGCCACCAGATTATGAGGCAGATCGCGGATGAATCCGACCGTATCGCTGAGCAGGACGCTCCCCAGGTGGGGGATGTTCCACACCCTGGTTCGGGTGTCGAGCGTGGCGAACAACTGGTCGGCGACGTACACGTCACCCTTCGTCAGGGCGTTCATCAACGTGCTTTTGCCCGCATTCGTATATCCCACCAGCGAGACGGTGAGCTGATCGCGACGCTGTGCTACCTGTTGCTCCCGGCGTTTTTCCACGACCTTGAGGCGATTGCGCAGTTCCGTGACGCGCGCGTCGATCAGGCGGCGGTCGGTTTCAAGCTGCTGCTCCCCCGGCCCCCCCCGCGTGCCGACGGCCCCTTCGTTTCGCTCCAGGTGCGTCCACATTCGTTTCAGCCGGGAGCGCTGGTAGAGCAACTGGGCCAATTCCACCTGCAACTGCGACTCATACGTCCGGGCATGCGTCGAAAAGATCGTCAGGATCAGTTCGCTGCGATCGACGATGATCTTGTCGAGTTCCTCTTCCAGATTGCGGGACTGGGCGGGGGAGAGGTTGTTGTCGAAAATCACCGAATCCGCCTGCTGCAACTCGATGAGCTGCTTCAACTCCTGCAGCTTGCCTTTCCCCACAAATGTCGCCGGGTCGGGCCACTGGCGATTTTGAACCAGCGTCCCGACCACCTTGACACCGGCGGTCTTGGCCAGTCCCCGGAGTTCATCGAGCGGGTCGTCCAATTCGCGCTGTGCCCCTGGGAGAACCACCGCCACGAGAATCGAACGCTTTTGTTTGACGCTGAGGTCTACACGTTTAGGTTCAGACAATGTCGTGGGTTTCCCTCCGGGTGCGAAACAAGCAGGCTGGGGACAGGTAAGCAATTCTACGCGCTCCCCCGAACGGGGACAACAGCGCTTTGCCGACGCCTCGTCACGCCATCATAGAGCCACCCTGCGAGCAAAAGGTTCGCTCGACAAGGTCAGCCAACGTACTGGATCGAGCGCAGGTGGTCTTCTGCAGCGCCCCCCAGTCGCGATCGGACCAGAGAAAAGAATTGCGGCCAAGGGGAGGACGGAGCTTTCAAGTAGTAACGGCGGGCCAGTGCCTGCAGAATCTGCACAGAGGAGGCGCCCGGTTGGAGCGTTCGACACCTTGAAATCTCCTTCTCGAGTTGGCCCCAGACGATCTGCCGAAAGCGAACAAGGCGGGTGCAGTTTAGATTCAGAACCTCGATCGTATTCTGTACCAGCGATCGTGAATCCGAATGCTCGTTTCTTGGCGCTGTCCAGCCAGCGCAATTCTCCACATGCGGCTGCACGCGCCCGTCCTAGGTGAATACAAACAACGGTGGAAACGGGGGAACCTCATCAGGCGCCAGGATATACCCTTCCAAACGCACCGGCAGTCGTCCGTTGTCGATGTGGTGGTCCTTGGAAGCGTCGCAACTGAGGTTGTCCGGAAGCGGCGAGAGGAAATGCTCAATATTGAGCGGTTCCCCTTCCGGTGGCCTCTGCGTTCCTCCCTGACAGACCGCCCAGAGATTCGGCCAATGCAGTCCCCAGTTCAATTCACCGCCGAAATCGCTCTTGGGATGAAAATGCTCAATCCGCCGATTGGCCTTGGTCGCGTTGGTCGCGGCGAGTGCGGTTCCGAAAGCGAGGTAGATTTCACACCGAGCGCACAGGCAGCGCTGGTCGAGCAGAGTCGTTCGATTGATGTCCTGGAACGCCGCCTGCCCTCCGTGAAGCGCATCATCCTTCAGCTCTTTCCACGAGGCTTTCGGGCAAGCTCGACGGAATTCACTCAGCGCCGCAGGCTCAGCCGATTTGACGCAGGTTTTCAACCAGCGGCCTCCCATTTCAGATTGTCGATGCGGAGGTCGGCCTCCAGCAATCGGGGTTCCTGTCCCTGGCTCCACTCGTCCAATTCCCGTCGGAGGAGAATTGCGTCCGGTGAATCCCACCGTCTTTGTTCGACCAATTCCATGTATCGATTCAGTTTCTGTACCATGGCCACTGCCGGGCGCGGCTCAACCCCAAAAACATCCTCCAGCAATCGTTGCGCTTCGGCCCCCTCGGCGCCGGCGGGGGCAGCATAGACGCGGCCATCCTTGAGAATCCGTAGGCTCTCGCTGGGAACTGTCGTGGCAACCTGCGGACTGTGCGTGGAGAGAATGAGCTGCGTCTGGGTAAACGTGCGTCGCAAGTCTGGTATCACGCGCTGCTGCCAGGAAGGATGCAGGTGTAGATCGACTTCATCGACGATGAGGATCGCCGGGCGGCTCAGAAGATCGTCGTCCGGGTGCAGCGGAGGATTCGCAATCGCCATGCGCAGCGCAAAGTCCATGACCACTCCCAGCATCACCTGGTATCCGTCCGAGAGTTGATCCAAGAAGAGTTTGATCGGAGTTCCTGCCGGATCTCGCGCATCGACGGCAAAGCGCCCGGTCTGCGCGTCAATGCGCGGATTTTCAACCCCGGGGATCATGCATTGAATGGCCTGGCGGACCGCTTTCAGAGCCGGCAATGGGCGCTTTCCTCCGACGTCCCGCGCCTCCCGCAGTTCCTGCTGTTCGTACAGATCGAACCATCCGACGGCACGTCGAAAATCGGCACGCGCTCCCAAGGCGCCCTCCAGGCCGGCCAGTCGCCGAAACGACTTGGGCATCGTTTTGGCCTGGAGCCGATAATGTGGTACGTCCACAGCCCGATTCGTTCCATAGTAAGCGCAAACCGGAACGGAAACCGGCTGTTGGTTGTTGTGGGCGTCGACAATTCGATCCACCTGCGCATGCAACACCTTTAGGCCCTGTGAACCACCGGGGGCCTGCTTTTTGGTCGCAGGACTCTCGTCGCGAAGTCGCATTCGCTCCCAACTGATGGCGCCCTCCCCCAGTCCTGTCGCCTGGGCCGAGGTGCGAACATAGGGCGCCGATCGATCATCTCCCAAAAAACGGATGTCGGATGCCGCCAGTCCGGGAACCTTCTCCTTTCTTTCCAGCGGTAATCGCGCGAGTATTGGGGCCAGGCACACGGAGATCGCATGCAACACAGTGCTCTTGCCAGAGCCGTTTCCACCGACAAAGACGTTGAGTCTGGGATCCAGCGGGACTGTCAGCGACTCGAAGCATCGAAAATTCTCCAGCTCGACGCGTGCCAGTTTCACGACTCATTCCTCCGCAATCTGATCAGCACGTTTTGCCCTGTCGCCACGCCCACCCCGGCACCGATACGCAACATAAACCCAGTCTATCAAATGCGTCGGTCGGTCGAAATCGTTTGAATGCCAAAGAGAACATCGTCCAATCTGGTGACCGTGCGCGGAACTTCAGAGGTTCAGGAACGCCCCTTGCTGAATCCCGCCGGGGGGGCCAACGGCGGACGATCCATTTCACCCGTGCCGATATTCCTTTGACGCACGGTGCCATGCCCGTCACAATGAAGGGTGCGCCCTCCCCGCTACGCCCCCCCTGCATTCCCCCAAGTCCTCATGCCAAAGTCTCCCTGGGTTTGGATTCTCCTGGGAATCGTCATCGCGCTGGGAGCCTGGTTCGGACTGCCGCGCGTCTCGCCGTTGCGAACCCTGGCCGAACCGGCGGCCACCGGGGGGTCGCGGTATCCGGCTTCTCTTCTCACGTTCGAACGTCGTGAAATCGGCCCTCCCCCGGGGGTTTATCCCTTGATCGCCAATGTGCAGATCCTCGATTTCGACGGCGATGGCCGGAACGACATTCTGGCGTGCGACGTTCGGGGACAAAGCGTCGTGGTCTGTCGCGTCAACGAACAGGGAGTCTGGAGCGAAGAAACCGTGGCGGACGAAATCGCCACCCCGGCGCATGCCACACTGGTCGATCTTGACCGGGATGGGGACGCCGACCTGCTGATTTCGGTTTTGGGAGACATCCTCCCCAACGACGGTGTCGTGGGTCGGTTGTTGTGGCTCGAACAGACGCCGCAAGGCTTCGTCCGGCGGGTGATCTTGGACGACGTCCGACGGGTGGCCGATTGCCAGCCGGGGGATCTGGACGGCGATGGGGACATCGACCTGGCGGTGGCGGTATTTGGTTACGCCCGCGGTCAGGTGCTGTGGATGGAGAACCAGGGGAACGTCAGCTTCGAGCCCCACGAGATCCTTTCGGCGCCGGGAACGATTCACGTTCCTGTCGCCGACTTCGATGGGGACGGAGACCTCGACATCGCCACCGGCGTTTCACAGGACGAAGAGGAGTTGTGGGGGCTGGAAAATCTGGGAGGGGGACAGTTCCAACCGCAAAGGTTGTGGTACACGATCAATTTCGATTTGGGGAGCGCTGGGCTGTTGGCAGACGACCTGGATGGAGACGGGGACATGGACCTGATTCTGCCGGTCGGAGACAACTTGGAAGTCACGCACAGTTTTCCCCAGCGCTACCACGGTTGCCTGTGGTTCGAAAACGCCGGAAGCTGGCAATTCACTCCTCATCGAATCGGCGACCTGGGAGGGACGTATGCCGCGGCGATCGGCGATCTGGATGGGGACGGCGACCGGGACGTCGTGCTGGTGTCGATGTTCAATCATTGGGACGAAGAACTCAACGCCAGCGTGGTGTGGCTGGAGAACGACGGCCGTCAGCAGTTCACCACCTGGCAAATCGACAGCCGCCCGACGCACCGGATCGCGGTCGCGGTCGGCGATCTGGATGGGGATGGCCGGAGCGACATCCTGACGGGGGGGATGCATCTTGTGGGACCATTCGATCGGCTGGGGCGATTGACTGCCTGGTTCAACCGCGGTACGGGAGGAACGCGATGATGGCCATGCGCCGCTTGCTCCCCTGGCTGGTCGGACTGGAGACGCTCATCGTCGCCGGTCTGTTGGCGCTGCGGTTGAATTCGACGGCGCCGGCCCCTCCGCCGGTGGAACTCTACAACGATGCTCCAGCGGGGCGTGAACTCCTGGCGCTTCCCGACCGGTTCTTGTTCGACAGCGCGGCGAAATGGCGAACGCTGGGGGAGGCCTATCTGGCATTCGGGTACTTCTCGAAGGGGGATGCCTGTCTGCGCCAGGCCGGGAAACTCGATCCGTCGTCGGCTGATGTGGCTTTTGCGCACGGGTTTTGCCTGGAGCGACTGGGAGAGATTGAAGGGGCGATCGAGCAATTCCGCCGCGTCATCGGTTTGGGGGCGCTCCGTCTGGAAGCGGACGCCTGGTATCATCTGGGGCGCAATCATCTGCGCTTGGAGCATCCCGACGAAGCAGCGCTGGCCTTCGCCCGCGCGGGTGAAGAGCACTGGCCCAGTCTGTACCAGCGCGCCAAACTCCTGGTCCGAGCGGGGGAGATCGGCGAAGCGAAACCGCTCTTGGCGCAGCTCCTCTCCGAACATCCCCGCGACCTGCACGTCCTGCAATTGCATGAGCAGGCGCTCCGCGCTGAGGGCGTGGCGGTCGATCCCCTGGAGCACGAGGGCCTGGAGCGGGCCTCGGCCACCATCGAACTGGACGACGCCCCCGACTTTCTGCCGAAGATTCGCGAGCAGTTTGGGCTGGCGCGCGACGTGGCCCGCGTCAACCAATTGCAGAGCGCCGGTCGGCTTTCTGCGGCGGCCGCGTTGCTGCAGGATCTGGTTGAGTCCGACACGCGCTGGCCTAATCGGTATTTGCAATTGCTGCTGGATGCCGCAGCCCTGGAGCTGGAAGCGGGAGATGCGGCGCAAGGAAGCCGATTCGTCGAGCGGCAATTCGAGAACTACCGTTATCCCCTCCCCCGCGCCTGGGAGTTGCGGGGAGACGTGGCCTACGCCGTGCAGGACTTGGACCGCGCCCGCGACGCCTGGAGCCGGGCCGCCGGGATGCAGCGCCGCGCGGCGTTGGAAGAAAAGCTGGCACGGCTGGCTGAGCAGGAAAAAGACTCCGACGCAGCGCGACGCCATCGGGCACTGTGGTGGACATTCACCGGGATTGATCTGTTTCGCAGCGACCGCCTGGAGGAAGCGCGAAACGTCCTTCAGCAAGGGGCGGACGCCGATGCGGCGATACCCGATTTGTGGTTCTACCTCGGCGAAACCGAACGCCTTCTGGGGCATCCCCAGGAGGCCGAATCCGCGTTCAGGCGCTGTCTCAAATTGCATCCCGGCCATTCACGCGTCCGGCTGCGACTGGAGAGCGCTTTGTAGGATGTACCGCAGTCTCCCCGCGGTGGTATAATAGACCACCAAGTCAGAGAAAATTCCGCGGGCCGCGGTGTTGTTGGAAAGCTGGACGCATGCAGATCGTGTATTCCTGTCCCGCCTGTCAGGCAATGGTCCGCGCCGAGGTGGTGGCGGAGACTGCTGCGCTGCAGTGTCCGCGCTGCTCCTGGCGCCGGCCGGTGCCGGGCGAAGAGCGGGGGGAAGCCCCTCCCGAGGGATGCCTGGTGTGCGGCTGCAACGATCTGTGGCGGCAAAAGGATTTTCCGGTGAAACTGGGACTGGCGCTGGTGGCGACCGGCGCCATTTTGAGCACGCTGGCGGTTGCCTGGTACTGGCCTGGAACGGCGCTGGGGATTCTCCTGGGGTTTGCCCTGGCGGACTGGCTGTTGTTCGTCCTGATGCCCGACGTCCTGGTTTGCTACCGCTGCGCCGCGCGGCACCGACACGCCAGGTTGCGAGAAGACCACCCGCGCTTCAACCTGGAAACCGCGGAGCGGTATCGGCAGGAAGAGGCGCGACTGGAACAGCATCGGGAGGCGGTTCCTCCGCAGGCATGATCCGCAGGTCACGGGGGAGGTGCGGAGGGACAAAGTCGTTTCTCAGGAGACGGAGCAGGTCGGGAAGGAATCCTGCTGCGGCGCCGACTCGAGCAGAGAAAATTCGAAGCGGGCGTTGCAGGAGGCGACGAGAGCGAGAGAGGTGCGGCGCTGACGGGCCGATGGCTTTGATCCACCACACGAGAACACGCGCGTGCAAGAACGACGGGCAAGAATCATCGAAGACCTAACGCCGGTGTTGCAGGGAGAAATCCGCTGCGACCCGCTGACCGCTTCGATCTATGCCACCGACGGGAGCCTGTATCAGATGGTTCCGCTGGGGGTCGTGTTTCCCAAGCACCGCGAGGATGTCGTGGCGCTGGCCCGATACGCCTCTCAGGAGAACATCCCCCTCATCCCCCGAGGCGCCGGGACCGGGCTGGCCGGGGAATCGCTGGGATCGGGGCTGATCGTCGATTTCTCGGTCCATATGCGGTCCATCGAAGTGGTCGGAGAGGGGACGGTCCGAGTTCAGCCGGGGGTGGTGTGTGGCGAACTCAATGCCGCACTGCGGCGGCACGGTCGCTATTTTCCCCCCGATCCTTCAGGGGCCAGCGTGACGACAGTGGGGAGCATGCTGGCGCTGGACGCCGCCGGGTCGCATTCGGTGCGAGTCGGATCGACGCGCGACCACGTCGCCAGCCTGGAAGTCGTGCTGGCCGATGGAACGTGCCTGGAACTAGCGGACGAACCGCGCACTTCCGCAACGGGAGCGAACGACGCCGACCCGACGGCGGACGGAACCGACTCGGGTGGAGAGGACGCGGCGGGGGTTCGTGTGCGCCGCAGGCTGGTCCACATGGTCGAGGACATCCTCGATCGGAACTCGGACCTGATCGCCCGACGACAACCGCCGATGATCCGCAATCGCTGCGGTTATTTTCTGAGGGGAGTGCTCGATCGGCGTTCCTTGCGTCTGCCGCGGTTACTGGTCGGCTCGGAAGGGACGCTGGGGCTGTTCACCGCCGCCACTTTGCACACTGCCCCGCTCCCGGCGCACCGCGGGGTCGTGCTGCTGTTGTTCGGTAAGATGGAAGGGGCGTTCCGGGCGGTGCAGGCGATTGCCTTGCAGCAACCCAGCGCGTGCGACTTGTTGGACCGGCGGCTGTTGTCGCTGGCGCGCGAGGCGGACCAGCGCTTTGCCGAGCTCATTCCTCCCACTGCCGAAGCGGCATTGATCGTCGAGCAGACCGGATATACCGAGGCGCAAATTCGCAATCGCATCCGGATGGTGATTGACTGCGCCCGCCGCCATGTCGACCTGACGCTGGTGGCGCACGAGGCGCACACCCTGCAGGAGGTGGAGTTCTTGTGGTCGCTGCCGGAGAAAGTGGTGCCGCTCCTGGCACGCCTGCAAGGGGCGACCCGCCCCTTGCCGTTCGTTGAGGATGTTGCCGTGCCACCGGCGGCGCTGCAGGAGTTTTTGCTTAAAGTTCAGACGGTCTTTCAGAAGCACCGCGTCACGGCGTCGTTGTACGCCCATGCGGCGGCCGGACAGGTCCACTTGCGGCCGTTTCTTCCTCCTCCCACGGTTGATTCGGCGCAGATTCTGGAAGCGATCGCCCGCGACGTGTATGACGTGGTGTACCAGGTGGGGGGAACGATCAGCGGAGAGCATGGCGTGGGATTGTCGCGGACGGCGTTTGTCCCCGACCAATACGGCCCGCTGTACGATGTCTTCCGCCAGATCAAGCAGGCGTTCGATCCCCTGAACCTGCTCAACCCAGGCAAGGTCATTGGCGACGATCCACACCTGACGGTCCGCAATCTGCGTCCCGCGCAGGCCTCTCCCGAGCACACCGTCGAGTTGCAACTCCGCTGGACGGCCAACGAGTTGTGGCAAGCCGCCGCCCGCTGCAATGGTTGCGGGCATTGCCGTACGCGCGACGCCGCGGTTCGCATGTGCCCGGTGTTCCGCATCGAACCAACGGAAGAAGCCAGTCCGCGCGCCAAGGCCAACCTGATTCGGCAACTGCTGGGGGGGGAGTTGGGCTCCAAGGAATTCGCCTCTCCGGAATTCAAACGGGTGGCCAACCTGTGCTTCAACTGCAAGCAGTGCCAGTTGGAGTGCCCCTCCAACGTCAACGTGCCGCAAATGATGATCGAGGCCAAGTCGGCCTACGTCGCGGAACATGGACTGGGGCAGACCGACTGGATCCTGTCGCGGGCGCATTCCTTCGGCGCCCTGGGGAGTGCCGCGTCGATCGCCTTCAACTGGGTGTTGGCCAATCCGATTCCCCGATGGTTTCTGGAAAAACTGTGCGGCATCAGCCGCTTTCGCAAACTCCCGCCGTTTGCGCGGCGGTCGTTTCTGCGACTGGCACAGCACGACCAAAGCGCGCGACGCGCGGTGCGGACCGGGGTCAAGCCGGTGGTGTACTTTGTCGATCACTATGCCAACTATCACGACCCGGAGCTGGGGAAGGCGTTTCTGGCGATTCTGAGGCACAACCAGATTCCGGTTTATGTGCCCCCCAATCAGTCGGCGTCGGGAATGGCGATGATTTCCGCCGGCGACGTCGACGCCGCACGCGAATTGGCGCGCGACAATCTTCGCGAACTGGCCGATTTCGCCCGCGAAGGGTGCCCCATCGTTTGCACGGAACCGGCCGCGGCGTTGTGCCTGAAGCAGGAATATCCGCTGCTTTTGGATCATCCGGACGTGGATGTCGTGGCGTCGCAGGTGGTGGAAGCGGGAGCGTTTTTGCACGATTTGTATCGCCAGGGACAATTGCGAACCGATTTTCAGCGGCTGGAGCTGACGGTGGGCTACCACACTCCGTGCCACCTCAAGGCGCTGGAGAGGGGAACTCCCCTGGAGAATCTGCTCCATTTGATTCCGGGGGTGAGGGTGCATAAGATAGAGGCAGGGTGTTCCGGCATGGCGGGCGCCTGGGGCCTGACGCATAAGAATTTCCGCGATTCGATCCGCATCGGATGGGAACTGATCTCCCGGATGCGGGAAGGGGATCTGGACGTCGGGGTCACCGAATGCAGCAGTTGCAAGATGCAGATGGAGCAGGGCACCCCCCGGCCCACGGTGCATCCGCTGAAGCTCCTGGCCCTGGCGTATGGATTGATGCCCGAAATGCAACAGCGCCTGAAGCCGTCGCGCCACAAGCTGCTCGTCACCTGAAAGTCGCCGTCGATGAACGTCCAAGTCCAACTGTTTGCTCGAGCTCGCGATCTGGCGGGGTCTGGCTGTGTTTCGCTCGAACTGCCCGATCCCGCGCGGGTCGGCGATCTGCGCGCCGCGCTGGCGGCGCGGATTCCGCAATTGGATCGGTTGGTTTCCAGCCTGCTGGTGGCGGTGGGAAACGAATACGCGTCCGACGACTTCCCACTGGCGGCCGGGGCCGAAGTGGCCTGCTTTCCTCCCGTGAGCGGAGGGTGAACCGATGATCCAACTCACGCAGGAACCCATCGACTATACGGCGTTGACGGAAGCGGTGCGCTCGCCTCAGGCGGGGGCGGTGGTCCTGTTTCTGGGAACGGTGCGGGAACTGACCGGCGGACGTCAAACGGTGGCATTGGACTACGAAGCCTACCCTCCCATGGCCCAGGCCAAGCTCGAAGAACTGGCCGCCCAGGCCCGCGACCGTTGGCCCATCATTTCTGTCGCCATCGTCCATCGGCTGGGACATTTGGAACTGGGGGATGTGAGCGTTGCGGTGGCGGTGAGCACGCCGCACCGAAGGGAGGCGTTCGAAGCGGGACAGTACCTGATCGACCGGCTGAAAGAAGTCGTGCCGATCTGGAAAAAGGAGAACTGGGCCGACGGCGCCACCGCCTGGGTCCATCCGGGGACGGACGAACCGGTCGCCGATCCCCAGGGGAGTCTCCATGCCTCCTGACGCCAGCCCCCCGCTGATCGACGGTTTCGGACGGGTCCACACCAACCTGCGAATCAGCGTCACCGACCGCTGCAATATCCGCTGTTTCTACTGCATGCCGGCCGAAGACGTGCAGTTCATGAATCGGAGCGAACTCCTCTCGTTCGAAGAGATCGAGCGCTTTGTGCGGGTCGCCGTTCCCATGGGGCTTCGCAAAATCCGCCTCACCGGAGGAGAGCCGCTCGTCCGCCGCGACCTGCACCACCTGGTCCGCAAGTTGGCCGCGATTGACGGCATCGAGGACATCGGCCTCACCACGAACGGCATCCTGCTGGCCGACCAGGCACAGGGGCTGTATGACGCCGGGCTGCGACGGATCAACATCAGTCTCGATGCCCTCGACCCGGTCAAATTTGAAAAGATCACCCGCCGCCAGGGGTACGAGCAGGTGATCGCGGGAATCCAGGCGGCGCAGCACGTCGGCTTTCATCCGGTCAAAGTGAATGCGGTCGCGGTGCGGGGACTGACCGAAGACGAGATCGTTCCGTTTGGGCATTTCGCGCGGCGGACGGGAGTTGATATCCGGTTCATCGAGTTCATGCCGCTCGACGCTGACAATGCCTGGCAGCGGGACAAGGTGTTGTTCGCCCACGAGATTCTGGAAACCCTGGCGCGGGAGATCATGCCCCTGATTCCGGTTCCCGAGGCCGACCCGCACGCGCCGGCGACCGAGTGGCAATTTGAGGATGGGCTGGGACGGATCGGCATCATCGCCTCGGTCAGCCGACCGTTTTGCATGAGCTGCGATCGGTTTCGGATCACCGCCGACGGCAAACTGCGCAACTGTCTGTTCAGCCTGGAAGAGACTGACGTCAAGGCGATGCTGCGCGGTGGAACTGACGACGAGACGATCGCGCGGGCCATTCAGGAGAGCATCGCCGCCAAAAAAGAAGGGCACGAGATCAACACCGCGCGGTTCATCCAACCGGCACGGCCGATGTATTCGATCGGAGGGTGAATGGCCACTCCCCGCCGCATCTACCTCGACAACGCCGCGACCAGCTTTCCCAAGCCGGAGGAGGTCTACGACGCGGTCGATCGCTACCAGCGGCGGCTGGGAGCAGCCGTCGGCCGGGGCGCCTATCAGTCGTCGATCGAGGCGACGGGGATTGTGAACCGCTGCCGCGTTGGCCTCGCCCGATTGCTGGGGGCCGAAAGTCCCGACCGGATCGTCTTCACGTCGAACGGCACCGACAGTCTCAACCTGGCGCTTCACGGCCTGCTCGAACCGGGGGATCACGTCGTCACGTCGCAGGTGGAACACAACTCGGTCCTGCGTCCGTTGCGCGCGTTGCAGGAGCGGATCGGTCTGGAGGTCACGGTGGTTCCCGCCGACGGACTGGGACAAGTCGATCCGGGGGACTTTCGAACCGCACTGCGGCCGACGACCAAACTGGTGGCGCTCCTCCATGCCTCCAATGTCACGGGGGGGATGCAACCGATTGAAGAAGTCGGCACACTGGTGCGTGCCGAGGGGGCGCTGTTCCTGGTCGACGCGGCCCAGACGGCCGGACACCTTCCCATCGAACTGTCGCAACTTCCCATCGACCTTCTGGCCTGCGCCGGCCACAAGGGGTTGCTGGGGCCGTTGGGGACCGGCCTATTGTATCTGCGTCCCGGAGTCGAAGCGCGACTGCGGAGCCTCCGCCAGGGGGGAACCGGGACGCTCAGCGAAGAGGACCGGCAGCCCGAATCGCTCCCCGACCAATATGAATCGGGCAATCACAACGCGCCGGGGCTGATCGGATTGGAAGCTGCCGTAAGATGGCTGACGGACCGCGGAATCTCCTCCCTCGCGGATCACGAGCGGCAACTCACCGCCCGGCTCTGGACCCGATTGATGGAGATCGAGGGGGTACGACTGTTTGGTCCCCCCCCTTCCGCTCGGCGGTTGGGGGTCGTCAGTCTGGCCATTGAAGGATTTGACTCGCAGGAGGGGGCGGCAATTCTCGATCAGAATTTCGGAATCGAGGCTCGTGCCGGTTTTCATTGCGCTCCAGGCGCTCATCGGGCGATTGGCGCTTTCGAAACCGGCGGCACACTCCGCCTGAGCGTCGGTCCCTGGACCACAGCGGATGAAATCGACGCCGCGGCAGACGCCATTCAACAGCTCGCATCGAGCGGCACGCTGTGAGAGCCCCCGCGTGGTGTGAAGACCAGCGGCGCGCCTCATGTGGCGCAACGCCCCGTATCAAGGGTTGGGGGAATTCGAGTGGACTGGCCGCATCGTTAGAGCAGCCCCACCGGGGGGAACTCACTCCCCAGAACCTTCGCCGAGGAGCATCCCAACCATTGATCGAGCAGTGTTGCGTACACACTGCGGAAGTCGGTCGTGTGGATCAGATCTCCTTCACCAAGTCGTTCCAGACTCGGATAATCGCCGTGGAGCCCCCCTTTCACCTGGGCGCCGGTCACAAACAGGCACGACGCGGCGCCGTGGTCGGTCCCGGCGCTGGAATTCTCATCCACGCGGCGGCCGAACTCGCTAAAGACGAGCGTGGTGACCCGATCTGCCAACCCTAACCCCCGCAGGTCGCGATCGAACGCTGCCAGTGAACCGGCCAGATCACCCAGAAGCGCGGCATGTTGTTCCCCCTGCGCTGCATGCGTGTCATAGCCATCCTGCGCGGCATATAGCACACGCGCCTCCAGCCCCCCAGCCAGAATCTGCGCCACACGCTTCAACTGTCCCCCCAGGCTGCTGACCGGGTACTCGACCGTGGAGCGGTACTTGGCTTGCGCCTCCTTCAGTCGATCCGCCGTGCGATACAGCCCCGTCGCTTGCTCCCGCAGAAACTTGACTGGCCCGGTCCCCTTTCCGGAGGGACTGCTCAACCGGCGACTCAAGGCGACCTGTGGCTGCTGGTCATTCGGGGCGCCGGCGAAGGTTTCCAACTCACCCACGACGGGAACAACCAGCTTGCTGGCCCGCAAGGCTTGCGGCAACGCCCCCGTCAGGGCCAAACCCGCCAGCGGTGGATCAGAGCTGCCTCCCTTCTTGGACGCAGTGTCCACCACCCGACCCAGCCAACCGGTGTCGGGGACGCGCCGATCTGTGCTGGCGGTATGCCAGATCTCCATCGAGCGAAAATGCGAACGGTCCGGCTCCGGATAGCCGACTCCCTGCACGACCGCCAGCCTTCCCTCGCGGAAGAGTTCCGCCAAAGGCTCCAGCGCGGGGTGCAAGCCAACCTGGTCGGAAAGACGATGGACGCTCTCTTTGGCGATTCCCAGGGTTCGCCGATTCTTGTAGTACAGGTTGTTCTCAAACGGAATCAGCGTGTTGAGACCATCGTTCCCTCCGGTGAGTTCGATAACCACCAGCACATGGTCGTTGAGATCGGCCTGCTCCGCCTCAGCGGCGACTTGCGCCAAGAGGCGCGGCGCCAGCGCCGCGACCGAGACAAATGAGAGGCCGGACTGCGTGAGGAACTGACGGCGGTTGATCGACATATTTCGGACTCGCTCGAACGATGGCTCGGAAACTCTGATCTCTCGCAGGTCAGGACACAGTCCTTGCTGCTTCCTCCGCGATCAATACGCCTGATACTCCGGCAACGACAGCATGACTCCCAGCAATTGCCGCGTCTTGAGGGCTCGAAAGCCCTCATCATTGTGAAACATGGCTGGTTGCGGCCCCTCTTCTTCGTTGGTGACGGCAAACGTGATGAGTTCCTGCCGCGTTTCTTCGGCCAAAGCCTTTTGGAACAACAACTCGGCCAGAATGTCCACGACCGCCTCGGGAGAGCTGATTTCGGGAGACACGAACTGCTCCACCGGACAATGCGCCTGGAACGGATTGTCCCCGGCGTTGAGCTCGGCAATCCCATTGGCAAACGACAATCGCGCGGCAAGCGACGTGGAGTTGATCCACTGCTCTTCTCCATCCCAACCTTTGACGCTGGGGGGCATTAGCAGCGCCTGTCCCATCTGGGTCAATTGGGGGGCCAGGTCGAATGCCGCCTGCCGCACCCCCAGGGTCCGCACGAGGCCGACGACGAATTCCGCCGGACTGGAGATTCGCGCGCGGCGACATTCCTCGGAGAAGAAATACTGCGATTGAAACAGCTCCTTCAGAAAGAGCTTGACGTTGAGCTGCGTCCGATCGAACAATTCTGCCGCTTCGGCGACCACCTGATCCGAGGGGTCCGGAGCGGCGAAGAACCGGAGCAACTTGCGGGCGATGAAGCGGGACGTGGCCGGCTGGGCCAGCAGGAGATCGATCACATCGCTGCCATCAAAGCGACCGCGGCGGCCGAGAATTCGCTTGGGACCGGCATCGTGCTCTTCGGGGTTGAAGACGAATTGAACACCATTGCGATGCCAGCCGGTAAAGGCCCGCGCCGATTCGAGCACGTCCTGCTCCGTATACGTCCCGATGCCGCAGGTGAACAGTTCCATCAGTTCGCGGGCAAAGTTCTCATTGGGGTGCGCTTTCGTATTCGACTCGCCGTCGAGCCAGACGAGCATTGCCGGATCGCGGGCCATGGCCAACACCAGATCGCGAAAACTCCCCCAGGCGTGCTCGCGGAGCGTGTCAATCTGACGCATCATCAACTGCGAATCGGCCACCTTATTGAAGCTGGTGGCAAAATGTCCGTGCCAGAACAGCGTCAATTTCTCCCGCAACGGCACGCGCGTATTCACCATCCGGTAAATCCACCAACCCTGAGCGAGGGTGGGATCGGCCCCATTCAGCAGCTTTCCATTGATGGCGTCGAACGTCGCCTGGAACGCCTGGTCTTCGTCGGGGGCCTCGGCGAACAACTCATCCAGCGTATCCATCAGCCCGCGGTCGACGGCAGCCGCAATCTCGCCGGGGCTGGCGCCAAATCCAGCTCGCCGGAGCAGATGCGCGGCCGCGTCGGAATCGAATGGATGCGTGTCGTCAGGTTCCCACGGAGCAAGCAATTTGAGGGACATGATCCCGTCCTCGAAACTTGGTGAATGCGGAGAGGGTTTGCCCACCACTGGCGATTCCCTCGCGTTGACGGAAACCGAGTGCAGTCCGGCCCATTATAGGCGCGGGTCTTAGTTTGTCCTGCAAAAATCACTGGGTTTGTGCTGCAAAAAAAATCATTGGCGACGAGCAAGTTACAGATGGTGTCATTCAATCCGTGCTCTGGTTGACGCAGGGCAGAGATTCGAAAGGCTCCCAACAAATCAGAATATACTGATGCGTTGGCGACGAGCCGCGCTGGGCTTGATAATCCGCGGTCCCCAAGTGTGTTTTGCCTCGGTCGAACGACCGTTGCGACGCCCCATACTTGGAAGCGAACGACCATTGGCGGTGGACCTTTTCGGCAGCACGTCAATCATCACGTCCCACATATTTGGGCTCCCCGCTCTCAAACTCAACTCTCCAAATGCCGTGGTCGTCACCGGCAAGCGAGAATTCCAGTGTGTAGAGGTGTGGCTTGTCCTCCCATAAAAAGCTTAGCAAGTAGAACTTGAACGCGCCCGGTCGAACGCTTGGGTCCAGCGCGCGGAGAAATTCGAGCGCGGCCCGCTCCACCTCGGGAAAGCACTCGATCACGTCGCGCACCTGGTCGAGCAGCTCGGAGTCGGGTGCTGTGTCAGTGCCGGCAATGCAGAACCCGATGCTCCGGCCGTCACGCTGTGCTTCTCCGTTCCAAAGGCCGGAATCATGCTTGAGAAGACCGAATTCAGGATGCCGGAATTCAACTGGCGGCTTGGCGGCAAACAGTGATCTGAGGCGTTGGAACATGCGGTTGCCGACCGTGGGATCAGCGAGTTCTCGTCCGGGGCAATGGCTTGCAAACTCAGTCAGCCCAATGGTTGCAGCACCAAGCGCGCCACCTATGAATCCGATGATCAGAATTGGCGCCAGTGCTTCAGTGTAATCTCCTGGCATCAAATAGCCGCGCGGTGAAATCCACAAAACGTCCGCAACGAACCAGGCAAGCGTCACAGCAGGGCCACACCCAAAGGCGGCTACTGCGAGCCACCAACGTGGCTTTGATGTCTCAGACGCGGGCTTGATCCAATGGAGTACGACAACAGCCAGGACGATCAGCAGAGCGACAGCAACAAGATTGCCGCGCATGTCGACCATCGCAAGCGGATGACCGGGGAAATCGTGAAGAAGCAGACAACGAATCATTGGTATCCCATCGGGTCATCCTATGTGCCAAGAGTCCCCAGGGTCAATGCGACCGAATGTGTCCGACGGGCTCAATGAGATCAGGTCGTCGAAGGCGTGCTTCGAGAATCGCTCTGGTTGACGGCAGCCGGTTGACGGGAGCCTGGGGATTGAAGATAACTTATCTAATCAGGCCATATTGATGCGTTGAGCGGGAATGCTGGCCGTTGCGCTTTGCAGTCCACGACCGACTCAACATCGTGGACGATTGAATTCGATCAGATTGCCGTCGCCCTGAGTGACCATGAATCTATCCCGCGTCGAGTTTGGAATGGCCCCCTTCCGGCGGCAACAGATCGGTCGGACGGTTGAACGGCTATTGTCGGTCCTGTCCCGCGGGCTGTGGCAGGTGGTCGTCACTCTCTGTTGCGGGCTTTCGCTGTCGGGAGCGAGCGTCGGCGATGAACCAGACGCCTCCAGCGCAACACCGCAGTTCGAACGGGACGTTCATCCGCTCCTCAAGACCTATTGCTGGAAATGCCACGGCGGCGACGGCTTCGCGGCCGAGCTGGACCTGCGCTCGCTCCCTTTGATCGCCAAGGGGAGCAAGAGTGGAAAGGTTCTGGTCCCCGGCGCGGCGGAGAAGAGTCCGCTGTATCAGAAGCTGGCTGCCAAAGAGATGCCCCCCGGCAATGAACTCAAGCCGACCGAGGCGCATATCCAGACGATTAAGGCGTGGATCGAAGCGGGAGCCCCGGCTCGCTACCAGGGAGGGGGACTCACTGTCGAGGAGGCCCCGCCGCTGGAAGAGAATGACCGGCAATGGTGGGCCTTTCGAACGCCCGTGCGCCCCCCTCTGCCTGTGGTTCGCGAGGCACACCTGGTCCGCACGCCGATTGATGCGTTCCTGCTGGCCAAATTGGAACAACGACAATGGTCGTTTTCCCCCGAAGCCGACCGGGTGAGCTTGCTCCGACGGGCGTTTCTGGACCTCGTCGGTCTCCCCCCCACCCCCGAAGAGGCCGCGCTGTTCCTGAATGACCAGGCGCCCGGGGCGTGGGAGCGGTTGATCGATCGGTTGCTCGATTCGCCTCACTATGGCGAACGGTGGGGGAGGCACTGGCTGGATGCCGCGGGCTACGTCGATGTCATTGGCACCGACAACGACGCCAGCATCATCGAGTTGCGTGAGGGAGTCTGGCAGTACCGCGACTATGTGGTCCGGGCGTTCAACGAGGACAAGCCGTATGACCGGTTCCTCCTCGAACAGCTTGCTGGCGACGAGTTGATCGACTGGCGCAACGCCCCCCGGTTCACCCCCGAGATCAAAAATCTGCTGGTGGCCACTGGATTTCTGCGACAGGCCGCCGACGTCACGTATGCTCCCGAGCTCAACACGGCCGATATTCGTCACCAGGTGCTCTACGACACGCTGCAAATCTTCTCGTCCAACGTACTGGGACTGACCGTGCATTGTGCGCAGTGCCATTCCCACAAGTTCGACCCACTGGCGCAGGCTGACTATTACCGGTTCCTGGCGGTGTTCGCTCCCGCCTACAATGTGCAGAATTGGAAGCATTCCAAAGAGCGGCATCTGCCCGATGTTTCCGCCGCGGAAAAGCAGGCCATTGACGATCACAACGCGCAGGTTGATCGGCAGGTCGCCGACTTCAACAAACAACTGGGGGAGTTGCGCGCACCGGTGCGACAGAACCTGTTCGACGCGCGACTGGCGGCGCTCCCGGAAGCGATTCGGCAAGACACGAAGAGCGCCGTCGAGACCCCCGCCGACAAGCGGACCGAAGTTCAAAAATACCTGGCGGACAAACTGGGGGGACTGCTGGCGGTCAAACCGGAGGAGATCGCTGCCGCCCTCGATGAACCGGCGCGGCAGCGTGTCGCGACGCTCGAGCAACAACTCGCCGCCGCGCAAGGCTCGCGGAGAAGTTATGGCAAGATTCAGGCGATCTGGGAGGTCTCAGCTCCACCGGCGGCGTATCTGTATCGCCGCGGGGGCTACGAAACCCCCGGCCCCCTGGTCGCCCCAGGGTTTCCTAAGATTCTGACGGAAGCGGTCGCGCCGCCGGCGCTGGCCGCAGCGCCGGGAGCCTCCTCCTCAGGCTATCGCACTGCGTTGGCGCAGTGGCTGGTTCAGCCTCGGCATCCTCTGACGGCGCGGGTGGTCGTCAATCGGGTGTGGCAACAATATTTCGGTCGCGGGATCGTCAGCACGCCCGACAATTTTGGCCGCTCCGGAGCGCTCCCCTCGCACCCGGAACTGCTCGACTGGCTGGCGACTGAGTTCATGCGCTCGGGATGGAGTTTCAAAAAGCTGCACCGGCTGATCATGACCTCGGCCGTGTATCGGCAGTCGTCGCAGACGTCGCTCGCGACCGCCGCGTCGGGCGCCTCCACGCCGACCGCGGCGGAGCCCCAGAGCGAGGATCCGGACAATCTGCTATTGAGCCGAATGCCGTTGCGGCGATTGGAATCGGAGATCATTCGCGATGCGCTGCTGGCGGTCAGCGGACGGCTGGACGGCGCCACCGGAGGGCCTCCCGTCCCGGTCAAACCGCTTCCCGACGGGATGGTGGTGGTCGAAACGCAAAACCTGCCGGCCGGGCAAAGCCCCTTTCGGCGGAGTCTCTATCTTGTGACGCGGCGCAACTACCAGCCGACGGAGCTGAGCGTGTTTGATCAGCCGATCGTCGCCACCAATTGCACGCGCCGCACGAGCGCCGCAGTCGCGTTGCAGTCGCTGGCGATGCTCAACGGTCAGTTCGTCACCGAGCAATCGGAGGCGTTCGCCCGCCGGGTGATCGCCGCCGCCGGGAGCGATGAGCCACAGCGGATCGATCTGGCATTTCGCCTGGCGCTGGCCCGCTCCCCCACTGCCGAAGAACTTGAGCTCAGTCGCCAGTTGCTGGCCAGGCAGCGACAGCGAAAGGGGGCTGAGCCGGAGACGACGCCGGCCCAGGCCGACGGCGAGGCGCTCTTTCATCTGTGTCATATGCTGCTCAACACGAATGAGTTCCTGTATGTTCCCTGAAATCGATTCCGGTGTACGATCCAGTCTCCAGACGGCGCTTTCCCGTCGCGACATGCTGCGGCTGTCGGGGCTCGGTTTCGGCTCGCTGGCGTTGCAGACGCTGCTGGCGGAGCAGCGCGCCGCGGCGGCCGGCGTTCAGGCTCTCGATTTGCGTCCCCGGCAGGCGCATTTTGAGCCGCGGGCGCGCAGCGTGATCATGCTCATGCAGAACGGCGGCCCCAGTCAGATGGAGCTGTTCGATCCCAAGCCGGAACTCGACAAGCACCACGGACGGCAGCATTCGCTGAAGGTGGAGATGTTTCAGACCGGCAGCGAACAAAACACGCTGCTGAAAAGCGTCTTCGCGTTCCGCAAGTACGGCGCGTGCGGGATGGAAATGTCGGAAGTCATTCCGCACATCGGCGGGGTCGCGGACGACCTGTGCCTGGTGCGCTCGATGCACACCGAGCACAACAATCACACCGAAGCGCTGATCATGATCAACACGGGGAAGATCTTCCAGGGAAAGCCCGCCCTGGGAGCCTGGATCAGCTACGCGCTGGGAACCGAGAATCAAAACCTTCCCGCGTACATCGTCCTCCGCGATCCGGCCGGCTACAACACCAGCGGCTCGCTCACCTGGAGCTCGGGCTGGCTCCCGGCCCTCTATCGGGGGACGGAATTCAGCGCCCAGGGAGCGCCGATTCTCAATCTCAAATCGGCCCGTCCCGCTCTGGCGGGCGCTCAAGTGGACGATCTGGAGTTTCTGGCGCGGCTCAATCGCTTGCATCAGCGGCGTCATTCCGCCGATGGCGAACTGGAGACCCGCATTCAAAACTACGAATTGGCGGCCCGCATGCAACTTGCCGCGGGCGATCTCGTCGATCTTTCGCGCGAAACGGAAGCGACGCAAAAACTGTATGGCCTCGACAAGCCAGAGACGCAGGGGTACGGTCTGCGCTGCCTGATGGCCCGCAAACTGGTCGAGGCGGGAGTGCGATTCGTGCAAGTGTTTCCGCGTCCCTTCCAGCCGTGGGACACCCACAGCAAGACCAAGGAGGAACTGGGATCGATCTGCGCCGCCTGCGACCAGCCCAGTGCCGCCCTGATCACCGACCTCAAGCAGCGCGGCCTGCTGGACAACACGATC
>JBJXGA010000415.1:0-24403 GCA_046152955.1 Planctomycetales bacterium
GCATGTCGAGGCCGTCGGCACTGTCGTCGAGCGTCGGAAACGGACCACCGCACGGGAATCAACCCCCCAGCCGCTGGAGAGCAACTTGAGCGCCACGCGCCGATTGAGCGAAATCTGCCGCGCTTCGTAGACGACCCCCATCCCCCCGCGACCAATCTCACCCAGAACTTCGAAATCGCCCAGGCGCAGCCCCGGCACAGGAACCGCCTCCCCGACCGCTCCCGGCAATGCCTCGGGAGTCATCCCCGCGGCGAGTCGTCGAAAATCGGCGCGGTCTGTCAGAAATTCCTGCAAATCCTCGGCCAGGTCGGGATGTCGCGCCAGCCAGTCGCGACGATCCAAGGGACGTCCCTGTTCCTGCGCTTCCAGGAATTCGGCGATTGCCTCGTCGACCTGTTCTTCACGCGACGGCGGTTCCGGACAGACTTCCGGCATGACTAGCGATCGGGCAGAGTTGGATTCAGGGGTCGGCCAGGCGTTTGCACACGCCAGGTCCGGGCCGCGTCACGCGGCGGTCATCGCACCTGTGTGTTGTTCCGAGTGGTTTCCACCAGGCCGTCGGGAGCGCGACATTCACCCACAGGTATTTCCAGTGTAACCACCTCCGGCGGAACTGTCACTCGGCTGACGGCGAAGTCCGTCCAGGCGTCATTTCACCCCCTCAACAGCGCGATCTGTCACCGAACGCAGTTGACACGCGCCGGAACGCGCTGCACAATCCTCCCCAACGGCTTGCGCGCGTCCGGTTGTCGGCCGCCACGATCCCTCCCGTCACACGGAAGTGTCTCCATGCTGCTCCGCCCTGCGCTGCTTCGCTTTGCCCTCGTTGCCGGTTCCTGTCTGTCGCTGGCTCCAGACCTTTTCGCGGCGGAGCCTCAGGGGATCGCCCGCGGCGAGTCGATCGAAGGCTTTACCGAATACCGGCTTGACAACGGCCTGAGGGTGTTGCTGTTCCCCGATGATTCAAAGCCGACGGTGACGGTGAATATCACCTATTTTGTCGGCTCGCGGCACGAGGGGTACGGCGAAACGGGGATGGCCCATTTGCTGGAACACATGTTGTTCAAGGGAACCCCGACGCACGCCAACATCCCGGCGGCGCTCAAGGAGCGCGGGGGCAATTTCAACGGAACCACGTCGGATGACAGGACGAATTACTATGAAACGCTTCCGGCGTCCCAGGCGAATCTCGAATTTGCTCTGCGGCTGGAAGCGGACCGGATGGTCAACAGCCACGTCGCCGCCGCCGACCTGAAATCGGAAATGACCGTTGTCCGCAATGAGTTTGAAATGGGGGAGAACAACCCCCTGGCGATGCTGTTTCAGCGGATGATGGCGGTGGCCTTCGAATGGCACAACTATGGCAAATCGACGATCGGCAACCGCAGCGACATCGAACGGGTGCCGATCGAGAACTTGCAGGACTTCTACCGCAGGTACTACCGTCCCGACAACGCGCTGTTGATCGTGGCGGGACAGTTCGATGCCGACCAGGCGCTGCAACTGGTGGCGAAGTTCTTTGGACCGCTTCCGCGGCCGGAACAGCCGCTGCGGGGGACGTACACCGACGAACCGACGCAGGACGGCGAGCGGATTGTCCGGCTGCGGCGGGTGGGAACAGTTCCGATCGTGGGGTTGACCTATCACATCCCTGCGGGAGGGCATCCCGAATTTCCCGCCGTCGAAATCCTGCAGCGAATCTTGACGACGGAAGTCTCAGGACGGCTGTACAAGTCGGTGGTTGAGACGAAACAGGCGGCCCAAGTGATGGGAATGACCGCCTCGCTCCACGACCCGGGGGCGCTGGTGATCATCGCGCAGGGGGTGGCTGGAGAAGATTCCCAGAAGCTACTGAGCTCGATGCTGAAGACCATCGATGATTTGGGGACCGCGCCTGTCACGCAGGCCGAGGTCGATCGAGTCCGCGCCGCCCTGATGAAGGAGCGCGAATTGGCCGCTGCCAACAGCACGCAACTGGCGGTCCAACTGAGTGAGTGGGCCGCGCAGGGGGACTGGCGATTGTATTTTCTGCATCGGGACCGGCTGGAGAAGGTCACTCCCGAGGAGGTGACGGCCGCCGCCCGGTTCCTCAAGGCGGACAATCGGACCGTGGGGCTGTTTGAACCAACCGCCAGCCCCGATCGAGTGACCGTTCCCCCGTTGACCGATCTGGCCGAGGCCCTGCGCGGCTATCAGGGGCGCGAAGAGGTGGCAGGAGGCGAGCAATTCGACGTCTCCCCGGCGAATATCGACGCCCGCACGAAACGCCTCACGCTTCGATCCGGGGTGCAGGGGGCACTGCTCGAAAAGAAGACGCGGGGCAACAGCGTCACCCTGCGCCTCACGTTGCGCTACGGCGCCCTGGAGAGCCTCCAGGGGAAAGGGCGGGGAGCGGCACTGTTGCCGGAATTGATGACGCGCGGCACAAAAGAACTCTCGCGGCAACAGATCGAGGATGAGCTCGATCGCCTGCGGGCGGAACTTTCCGCCAGCGGGCGCGCGGGTGAAGCGACGTTTTCCATACAGGCGCGACGACAGACCCTTCCCGCGGTGTTGAAGCTGCTGCGCCATGTGCTCCGCGAGCCGACCTTCCCAGCCGAGGAATTGGACCTCCTCAAACAGTCGAAGTTGCCGCAGCTTGAGGAAGGCCTCACCGATCCCCAGATGCTGGCGGTACGAGCGGCCCGCCGTCACGCGGCGCCGTATCCGCCGGATGACCCGCGCTACCTGCCGACTGTGGCGGAAGAGATCGAACAGCTCCAGGCGCTGACGCCGGAGGGAGTCCGCGCGCTGTACGAGAAATTCCTGGGTGGCAATCACGGCGAACTGGCGATCGTGGGAGACTTTGATCCGTCGGAGGTTTTGCCCGCCGTGGAGGAGCTGCTCGGTGGATGGAAGTCCCCGGAGAAATATGTGCGGATTCCGCGAGGAGTGACACAGCCGATCGCCGGGGGGAAGGAACGCATCCTGACCCCCGACAAGCAGAACGCCGTCTATTTCGCCATTCAAGTCTTTCCGATGCGCGACAACGACCCCGACTATGCCGCACTGGAGTTGGGCAATTTCATCCTGGGGGGAGGGGGGCTCTCGTCGCGTCTGGCGGACCGCGTGCGGCAGAAAGAGGGGCTCTCGTATGGCATCGGATCGCAGTTCCATGCCTCGGCGCTCGACCCGGAGGCCAATCTGTTCGTGTTTGCGATCAGCAATCCTCCGAACATGGCCAAGGTGGAAACAGCGATTGGCGAGGAAGTGGCGCGGCTGCTCAAAGAGGGGGTTGCTGACCAGGAACTGAGCGATGCCAGCCAAGGCTGGCTGCAGGAGCAGCAGGTTGAGCGCTCGGAGGATCTGCGACTGGCGGAGATCCTGGCGGGCAATCTCGTTGCCGGACGAACGATGGAATACTTCGCCACCCTGGAAACCAAGATCGGGGCATTGACCAAAGACGACGTTCGAACCGCGTTGCGGAAGCGGATCGATCCGAAGAAGGTCTATGTCGTGATGGCGGGGGATTTCGAGAAGGGAGAAGGGGGCGAGTCCTCCAAACCGGCCAAGGGGGATCGGAAGGACGGGAAGTAGATCGTCTGGATTCCGCGACGCTAGTGATGGCCGCCCCATTCTGCCACGCTCTGGCGATACTCCAGCTCAACCTCTCCAGGAACTCTCCATGCCCCGCTTGGTCCCGCTGTTTCCAACGACGGTGATTGGCAGTCTCCCGCGCCCTCAGTACGTCAAGGATCTGCTCCAGGCCGGATCGCGCACCGGCACGCAAGACGCCGGTTGGCAGCGGCGGATGGACGACGCCGTGCGGTTCGCCATCGGCATGCAGGAGCAATTGGGGATCGACATCATTTCGGACGGCGAGTGGCGCCGTGAGAGTTACGTGGATGTCGTGGCCGAAATCATGCACGGTTTCCGCTGGGTCCAGCGGGATGTGTTTCAGTACCACCAGGTGGTCACCGAAAAAATGCGGCCGCTGCAACCGGGGGTGATTGCCGCGGAGGCCAAATTCCTTCGCGAACACACCGATCGCGCGGTGAAAGTCTGCCTTCCCTCTCCCTACCTGATCGGCGAGCGGATGTGGGAGCCGGCTTACTCCCAGGCCGCTTATCCCACCCGAGAAGCCTTCTGCGAGGCGCTCGTGCCGGTCTTGCGGCAGGAATTGTTGGCCATTCGGGATGTCGGCGTCGATGTGATTCAGCTCGACGAACCACACCTCTGCATCCTGGTCGATCCCGAAGTCCGCAAGAAGTTCCCCGATCCCGAGAGAGAGATGCGGCGGGCGGTCGATATGCTCAACGAGATCGTCGCTGGAGTTGAGGGCGTCACCCTGGCAGTGCATCTGTGTCGGCGCAATTGGGGTCGCCGCGGTTGGGGAGCTGCCGGCGGCTACGAGGCGATCCTGTCACACCTCCGGCGGCTGAACGTCGCGCAGTTGATGATGGAATTCAGCGTCCCGGTCGCGGGAGACATGGCGGTCCTCAAGGAGTTGCCCGAGAACATCCGGATCGGCCTGGGCTGCGTCGACGTCCGCTTCCCGGAGATCGATGCCCCCGAGACGATCGTCGAGCGCGTCCAAACCGCCCTGAAGCACGTCGCGCCGGAGCGCATCACGCTCAACCCCGACTGCGGCTTCGCTCCCGGAAAGGATCACGAAATCCCACTCGAAGAGGCCTACGCCAAACTCAAAAACGAAGTACTGGCGGCGCACCAGCTCCGGGAACTTTATGGCGCGCGGGGTGCATAGCCCTCGTCGATACCCCCCTTTCATTTCTCATTTTCCACTTTTCATTCCCATGCCACACGACGGGGCCTTCGCTTGCCGAATCCTCCGACAACGTCTCAGCCATGCCATCTTCAGCCTGCCAACAAGGGTTTCGGCAGGCGATCGCTCAGACCCCGCCACCCGGCGTGCTTTGCCGTTCGGTTGCAGGACGAACCCCTGCCGCAGTATCGTACCGCCACGTCGTGTTTGACCGGAAATTTGCTCTCTTTTCTCAGGATCTTCGCGCATGAGCCAGCCTTCGAGTCCTCTACCTGCGACCGACTCTTCCCTCCCGACCCCCCAGCCGGCATCCCCGCGGATGGCGCGGCGGTCGTTTCTGGCGGCGGCGGCAACCGCTCTGGGAAGCACCGCGCTGGCACAGGCCCCGGCGGGGCGCGCTTACGGTCCCCACGCCGAGCCAGTCCGATATCCCGATCCGGACATCGTGACGCTCGACAAGCGGTTCAAGAAATACGCGATTGGCAACACCCCCATTCAACGGTTGCATACCGGCATGCTGTGGGCGGAAGGGACCGCCTGGAACGGGGTGGGAAAGTTCCTGATGTGGAGCGACATTCCCAATGACGTGCAACTCCGCTGGCTCAACGACGACGGGCATGTCAGCGTGTATCGCCAGCCGGCCGGCAACAGCAACGGCAACACATTTGACTGGGAAGGGCGGCAGCTCTCCTGCGAACATGGCAATCGCCGCGTCGTCCGCTATGAGCATTCCGGCAAAATGACGGTCATCGCCGAGAAATTTCAAGGAAAGCCGTTCAACGCCCCCAACGACGCGGTGGTACATCCCGATGGAGGGATCTGGTTCACCGATCCCGGCTATGGCAGCCTGATGGACTACGAAGGCAATAAAGGAGACCTCGAATTGAAGGAGGCGGTCTACCGCGTTGACGGCAAAACGGGGAAGATCGAGAAAGTGACCGATGAGCTGTTCAAGCCCAACGGCCTGTGCTTCTCGCCTGACTACAAGAAACTGTACATCGCCGACACCGGCGCCTCGCACTACGACGAAGCCCCCAAGAACATCAAGGTCTGGGACGTGGTCGATAACGCGAAGCTGGCCAAAGGACGCGAGTTCGTTTCGATGGAACTGAACGGCAAGGCGGGCTTTGCCGACGGCATCCGCGCCGACGTCGATGGAAACGTCTGGGCCAGTGCCGGCTGGGTCGGACCGGGATACGACGGCGTCCACGTCTTCGCTCCGGACGGAACGCGGATTGGCCAGATTCTGCTCCCGGAAATCTGCGGCAACCTGTGCTTCGGCGGCCCGAAACGGAACCGGCTGTTCATGGCCGCCAGCCAATCGCTGTATGCCGTTTACACCGAAGCCAAAGGCGCGCACATCACGTGATCGTTGAAGTCGACAGCCCGCTGGGAAAACTCCCCTGCATCGGCGTGACCGGGGACCAGGAGTTCGATCAGGGCAACGGTTCGACGCACGTCATGTTCGAAAACCGCCTGCACGAGAAATCCCCCTTTGGCGTGGTGCGGGCCGTCTGGAAAACCGAACGCAAAATGAACGGCCAGGTGGCTGGCACGGGAGTGACCACTATCACACTGGTCGAGACCGGCACGACGGCGCTCAGCGATTTGGCCGACAAGAATTGAAAGGATTGGCGGGAGAGCAGAGAACAACGCTTCTAAATCCCGATGACAACTAGAAACCATTCTCCTCTGCCTTCAGAGGCGCTCTCCCAGGATTCTCTCGCACCGCGAAAAGCTTGGCAGATGTGGAAGTAGATTGTCCGGCGACAGCATTCCGAAGATTTCGAACGAGCGCTTCCCCTTCTGATACGCGTTCTGGCAATTCCGAGTTGCGCGTTGCAGCGAGTCCAACACAGAATCTCTCGAGCGGGATTCCAAACTCTGGAGCGACGGCAGCGCGCTTTCCTGGAGATCGGCGCCATAGTGATTTTCCAATGCCGTGCGGTCGGTCACGATCCAGCTCTCCATACATGTCGTCATCATCAAAACTTGTTCGTCAGTCGCCCCCGGCGGTTCCTCCCATCTGTCACGCCTCTTCAAGTGCATCCAGGTTGCGTCGATGTCCGAAACTGGATCTTCGCTGTCGATCAACATGGCGACAAATGCGCCCTGAGGTGCATTTGCGTGGGCTGTAGAGAAGTCGCGATATGTCGCCCCACGCCCTCCGCAGGCGACGATCTTGGGCATCCGCCTGGTGAATCCGCACTTTTCCAGCAGTTTGCGCACCCCCTCGCGGCACCGCGATTGCAGCAGCTTCGAGTCTGGGCCCGTAGCCCCCCCTTCCACGAACAGTTTCGCACTCACCACCGTGTCCCTCCCACCAAACCCCGCAGCCACGCCTCCCCCAGCCGGTAGCTCTCCAGATAACCATTCAATTCGGCATTCGACTCGAGCCGCTTCGCCTGCGTCTGGCCGTCATGCTTCTCGAGCACCACCACCGAATCGGGTTGGTCGGTCATCGCATCCACAAGCATGTCGGAGTGAGTCGTGACGATGAGTTGCGTCCGCTCGGACGCGGCAATAAGCAAGTCAGCAATTTTTGGCAGCATGTCGGGATGCAGGCCAAGCTCAGGCTCTTCGATGCAGATTAACGGTGGCGGATCGGGATCGCAGAGAATCGCCAAGAGACAAAGATACCGCAGCGTGCCGTCTGACAGTCGGCTGGCGGGAATGACGAAGTTTCCTTCCGTCAGGAACACCTCGACGGTTCCACCTTGAACCCGAACGTCGAAATCATCCAGACCCTCATAGAGATCGTGCAGTTGTTCGAGAATCGCCTTTTTGGCTTTGGGCTTTCGCCGAAGATGGTTGAGGAACATCCCAAGGTTGGAAAAATCCTCTTCCAGCCGATCGCCAGGGAGGCTGGCATCCTGTGGACTGCGAAACACAGACGTTCGACCAAACGACCATTCGCGATACAGTCGGATCCCGGTGTACGATTCTGAAAGATGAGCCAGCTCCGGATACTGGTCGGGATCCTTTCGCTGAGAAAGGATTGACTCGTCCGGCGCAACATCCTCTCGGCGCAGCTCGCGCCGCACCTCCCCTTTCGCGTTCAGCACCGGACGACCACCCTGGAATCGATAATAAAAATAGGGTCCCGAATGTCCCGGATACGGCTCAGCGTTCTCGACCAACTCATCGAGAAGTTCGAAGCGCGACGACTTTTCGGTAAATTTCAGAGAGTGACGCAATGGCAGACTGCCGCTGGGATTCTCCACCACGACTTCAATTTCGGCGGTTCGCTCCTCGGATCCCTTCCAGAGCCACTCTCCCACCGTGCTGCTCCCCGTGCCGCGCATCGGAGCTGTCAGTTTGGTGGGCGTTGAGCGCAACAACCCAATCGCTTCGATCAGGTTGGACTTCCCGGAACCGTTGGGACCGATCAGCAAATTGAGCCGGCGCATTTCCAACGGCGGTGCGTCCGGTCCGAATGAAAGAATTCCCCGGAGCGTCAATTCGTTAATCAGCATGAAAACGGCTCTTGATTGATCGTGCGGGTCGTCAGCGAGTTGCGATCGGCCTCATCCGCCGATTGGGCAGCGCCTACTCAACTCCTCACGTTCGGTGCCCGCGTTTTCTGGAGATGCGTTCCGGTATTGGACCAAAGGTTGAGAGGGAAGCCCCCCCATAGGCGAAAATCTCCCGACAGAATCCACAAGCAGATGCCCCGTTCTTCAGTATGATATCACACGGATGAACGAAATGCATCGCCAGTTCAGACCCTATTGACCAAACAAAAGCCCCTGATCCTCCGGCGGAGCGCCGACAAGTTTGAATCGGAATTGACCGGGTTCGGCAGGGACAATCTCACCGGCGAGCGAGCCGCCGGATTGTCGTTCCAGGACCAGGACGTTTCCTTCGAGCGTCCACTTGCCGGCGAAGGTCGTGGGTTGCTGATGGGGCGGGGTGAACGTCCAGGTGAAAGCTCCCTCGGCGGCGAGCTTCATCTCGAATTGTCCTCCATCGTCGCGCTGGGCGGTCCAGTTCCCGATCAAGGAAGTCGGTGCGATCGCCTCGGTGGGAGGGACTTCGGGGAGAGGTTGAGGGTTGGGACTGTTCGTGGGAACCGGCTCCTCCGGGGACGCACCAATCATCTTCAAGAGATCCAGGGCCACGCGATCGTTCGGAATCAGCGACACCACTTCCCGCAATTGCTTCGCGGCGGCGTCGGGATAGCCGGTTGACAGGTAGTGGTAAGCAAGCAAGAACCGTCCTGCCCCCTCCTGGGGATGCTCGCGAACGAATTGCTCCAGCCGCCGAAGCTGTGTCGTATACAAGGCGACGTCGGCGTAACAGGAACTCAGCGTGGCCCAATCCCAGCCGGGTCCGACCGCCAGGACCGAATGGATCGTCGCGGCGGCCTCGGAATAATCGGACCGGGCGAAGAGCACCAGCGCCCGCAACTCATGCAGCATCACGTCATCAGGGAACTGCGCAATCGCCTTGTTGACCAGCGCCAAGGCGCTGTCGTAGTCGCTCTGGCGGAACGCGGTCAGGGCCTCATTGAGCATTGCCTCAGACGATGCGGCGACCGCTGGTGGGTCCGCGGCGTAAACCACTTGAATCGGCTGCCGATAATCGTAGACGACCACCGGAGCGGAAGACAGACAATACGGATTGGTGTAGGGAAGATAGCCACTGCTGTAGATCAGCGCTCCCAGTCCCCAGCCTCCCAATCCCCAGCCGAGCGGTCGTCGGAACGAGGGTCCGATTCCCCAGCCCCAGTTTGAACCACCTCGGCCCCATCCTCCGGGACCGCCGCCGCCGTGCCGATGACCGTTCCCACCGTGGCTGTGCCAATGGCTCCGGTACGCCTGATGTCTTCCGGCGTTGGGACGATCATCGTCGGGCGCACGGTGAGCGTGTCGATGCTCATGCCGCGCTGCAGGATCACTGCCGGGGGATTGGTTCCCCCTGGTGTGCTGGTGGCGCGGGCTGTTTCGGGGATCGGACGGATTCGACCGATCGGACCGTTCTGCGTCGGTCGAGCGCGGAGACTCTCGGTCCGGATGCGGATGAGCCGCTGCCGACTTGGAAGCCGGGGGAGTTCCCACCATTCCCTGTGAGCCGCCAAAGTGTGGGCGGCCGGCGTGCGGCGGCCCGTTCGCAGGGGGTTGTGGATGGCTTCCACCGTTCGGCGTGACCGGGGAACCTGGTTGGCGAGATTCCGCGGGATGTCCACCACCGTGGCGCCGGTGATCATGTGGCCGGTGAGAGTTGTCGTTCGGCCGTGGATGGCCCCCCTGCGGTTGCCCGATCCCGCCTGGTTGCGAACCGCCCTGCGGCGACGATGGGACTGCTTGCGAGGGTTGTTGCCTGGCGCTGGGTGGCTGATTGCTCCGATCCTGGTGCGAACGGCGATGCTCTGACGGATTGTTGCGGTGATGCTGATGCCCTCCCGCTGGCTGTCGCTGTCCGCCCCCCGAGGGGGTCTGCATACTTTGCGATTGCTGGTGACCACCGCCGTGATGCTGCGGCGTACTGTGACGTCTCTCTCCAACCTGGTTCTGATGGCCCGCGGATGACTGGCCGCCCCCTTGTGATGGGCGCCCCTCCTGCTGGTGTCCACCTCCCGAGTGCTTGCCTGCTCCATGTCGGCCATGCTCCGCGGCGCGGACCTGGCTGGCGTTAAAGGAAAGCCAACCCGCTGACGGTCCCCTCAGCAGGGGAGGAGTCAGGACCAGTCCGCCGATGAGACAGCCCATTGTGATCAGCGTTTTCCAAGGAAGGCGTTGCATGTCGTGAGTTCCTTCATCAAGGGGGCGCTCGGCGAAAATGTCGATACGCCCTGCGATCCAGGCGTTGCAGGGCAAGGGATATGCCCATCCTCGTCCGGAGTTGCCGCGCTGCGCGGATTCCGTTTGAATGCAAAAGGTTATGCGATTGCGATCATTGCAAGCGTGGTCGGTGACCGGAGTGCAAACTGTCTCATTCCCGCGGCGCATGCCGTCGATTTGAGGGCGCATTCGATCAAAAGGCGGAGTTGATTCCTTGCCCCTCAGCAAAGGAATTGACCCGCAATCCAAGAATCAATATCCTCCCGCAACTCTCATCCTGCTTCTTGATCGGCCGCTTTGATTTTGGATGACCTCTCTCTTCGAGGCGGCCGAAAATGTTCCGACAAACCGGGCTCTCTGGATTCCTGTTGGCGGCCCTTCTCGCGATGTTCTGTATCGGTTGTGCCACTACGTCCAATCCGGACAGTTGCGTTTCGATTTCTAACTCCCAAGAAACAGAAACCGAACGCCTGCAGCGTGAGAATCGCCGATTGCGGAGCAAAGTCCGCGACCTCGACAAGCGGGTCGATAAACTGGAGGGAAAAAAGGAGCCGTCCGGTTGGGCCTGGTGGGCCGACCTCGGAATGGACGTACTCACCGGTGACTGAGGTTGGTGCGTTCTATTACTGATCTCCTGCCGGATTGACCAATGCCTCCGCCTAGGGGAGCGCTCCGCGAAAGAGCGACACCTCCTGGCTGGCGTTCCGCATCTCTGCCCCCAGATGTCGTCGATGCATCCTCAGCAATCTGAGCCGCGTCAGATGCCGTAGCCACAGAATAAACGGAAGCTGCGGATTGCGGGCATATTCCGACAGCCGCCGCGCGGCATCAAGCTGCGCTTCCTGGACCACGTCGGAATCGTCCACCCGCCCCTGCAACTGGCGGTTCAACCGCAAATGCACCATCCGTTTGAGGCGATTCCAAAACCGGAGAAACAGCGTTCGATACGCCTCCAGCTCCCCCTCGCCGCCCGCTCCACAAGTCGGGCAATTTCCACTTCATTCGGAGAGGATTCGCATTGGTCCCACATTTGCGGTCCGTCCACTTTCCCGCGCTCACCTAAAATGCCACAATAGCCGACCCGGCGTTTGCCGAGGGTGAGTCGTTCCTGACCTTCAATTTGCCAGCCAGTATTTCGTGCCATGATCTGTGTCAGTCTGGGCCGCACCCGTCACAAGATGGTTCTTGCTGAACATCGGGCATTGGCCGAGCGGGGCGCCAAATTGGTCGAATTGCGGCTGGATTGGCTGTCGCATCTCCCCGATCTGGGGCGCCTGCTGAAGGACCGTCCGACGCCAGTTGTCGTCACCTGTCGCCGCCCGCGGGACAAAGGGTTGTGGAAGTTCACCGAGGAGCAGCGGCTGATGCTGCTCCGGTCGGCCATCGTCAGCGGCGCCGAATACGTGGACCTGGAAGAAGACATCGCGAAAAGCATCCCGCGGTACGGGCAAACCCGGCGGATTGTCAGCTACCACAATTTCGACACGACGCCGCCGGACATCGACGAGATCCATGCCCGCTTATCCAAACTGGACCCCGACGTTGTCAAGATCGTGACGATGGCCAATGTCCCCGCGGACAACGTGCGGATGTTGCAACTGGTGCAGCAGGCCAGCGTTCCCACGGTGGGATTCTGCATGGGAGACTACGGCGTTCCGAGCCGCATTCTCACCGGACGGTACGGCGCCCCCTTTACCTATGCCACGTTTGACCGGGAGCGGACGATGGCCCCCGGACAGCTCACGTTCGAAGAGATGCGCGACATCTACCGTTACGATCAGATTGATTCCGATACGGCGATCTATGGAGTCGCAGCCGATCCGGTGGCGCACAGTTTGAGTCCGCAGATTCACAATGCGGCGCTGGCCCACGCCGGGATCAACGGGGTCTATCTTCCCCTCCGCATCCCCGCCGACAAATTCGCCGAGTCGCTCAAGGCTCTCGAATGGTTGCCCGTGCAGGGTTACAGCGTGACCTTGCCGCATAAGGAGGCGGTTCTGGAAATCACCGGCAATCGAGACGAACCGGTGGCCGAGATCGGCGCGGCCAACACGCTGTATCGCGGACCTGAAGGCGGGTGGCGGCTGGCCAACACCGATTATGAAGCGGCCATGCAGAGTCTCTCCTCCGCGCTGCGGAATGGTGTGCAAGAGCCGGGGGCCGACGCGACGCATCCTTTGTCGGGAAAGAAAGTATTGCTGCTGGGGGCCGGGGGAGTGGCCCGCGCGCTGGCGATGGGAATCGTCCGCCACGGGGGAGGGCTGATGGTGTCCAATCGCACGAGGAGCCGCGCCGAGGAGTTGTCGCGGCGACAGGGCTGCCTGTTGGTGCAATGGGAAAACCGCGGCGCCGCGTATGCCGACGCGCTGGTGAACTGCACCTCCGTCGGACTGCACCCGCACGTCAACGAGACGCCGTTTGCGGAGAACTGGCTCCGCGAGGGGATGGTCGTGTTCGACACGATCTACAATCCGGAACGGACGCTGCTGATCAAGGAAGCTCGCGAGCGCGGATGCAAGACCGTGACCGGAGTGGATATGTTCGTCCAGCAGGCCGCGCGGCAATTCGAACTCTTCACCGGTCGCTCCGCGCCGATCGAGGTGATGCGAAGCACGATGCGACAGGCGATCTCCGCGGCGAGGTCCGCCTGATGGTGATCACCCTGATTGGATATCGCGGAAGCGGCAAAAGTACCATTGCCGCGCCGCTGGCGGCGCGGCTGGGTTGGGACTGGGCCGATGCCGACGCGCTCGTCGAAGAGCGGGCGGGGAAGACGATCCGGGAGATCTTCGATTCCGCGGGGGAGCCCGAATTTCGCCGCCGCGAGCGGGAAGCGGTTTTGGAACTGCTGACGCGCGATCGACTGGTTCTCGCAGCCGGCGGAGGAGCGGTCCTGAACTCACAGACGCGCCGCGACCTGCGGGCCGCCGGTCCTGTGGTCTGGTTGCAGGCCAGCCTGGCGACGCTCGCCGCGCGGATCGCGGGAGACCCGACCACTCGGGAGCGCCGTCCGAATCTGGCCGGCGGGGGGACCGAAGAAATCGCGCGGCTCCTGGCCGAGCGCGAGCCGCTGTACCGCGAGTGCGCCACGCTCACCGTCGAGACCGATGCTCTGACCGCGGGGGCCATCGTGGAGCGCATTTGCCGCGAACTGACTCTTGAATCCGCATGAATATCGTCACGCTCGAATACACCCTGGTGCTTGTGGGCCTGTTCGTGCTGGGGTCGGTGATCGGCAGCCTGCTGAACGTCTGCATTTATCGCCTGCCGCGCCAGGAAGGATTTTGGTTGGCGCTGCGGAGTCTGGTGTATCCTCCGTCGCACTGTCCGCGCTGTCAGCGGCGGATTCCGTTTTATGACAATATTCCGATTTTCGGTTGGCTGTTCCTGCGTGGGAGGTGCCGCGGCTGTCAGGGAAAGATCTCGGCGCGCTATCCGCTCGTTGAACTGCTGACGGCCGCGTTGTTCGTCCTCGTCTACTGGATGGAGATTCCCGACTGGTGGACCGGCGCGACGACCACGTGCCTCTATCATCAGTATGGGCCGACCAGCCTGACTGCGGCAGGCGGGGTATCTCCGCTCGTTTGGCTGCATTGGCGCTACGCGCTGCATATGCTGCTGATCGTGGGGCTCATCATCGCCACCTGCATCGATCTGGATCTGCGGATCATCCCCGATACGGTGACGGTCCCTGCGATGGTTGCGGGACTGTTGGGAAACCTGTGCATCGGTCGGGCGTACATTGTTCCCGTGTGGTATCAGAGTCCGACGATGGCGTCGGGATTCCCTACGGACTTGCAACACTATCTGGCCACCCTGGCCAAGCCTTCGGCCTGGTTGCAGTGGCTTTCGGAGGGGCTCAATTTCGTGGGGGTTCCCGCCTGGATCACCACCGCTCCGGCGTGGCACGGAGGATTGGTGAGCGTCGCCGGGGTCATCATCGGAGGCGGGATTATCTGGGGAGTCCGGATCGCCGGGCGGTGGGGCTTGCGGCGCGAGGCGATGGGATTTGGCGACGTCATGTTGCTGGCGATGATCGGCAGTTTCATCGGGTGGCAGGGGGCGCTGGTCGTGTTTTTTCTGGCCCCGCTCTGCGCGCTGATCGGAGTTTTGATTTCCACGTTGACCCGTTTCGAACGGGAGATCCCCTATGGACCGTATCTCAGCCTGGCGACGCTCCTGTTGCTTTTGGCCTGGCGGTGGGTCTGGCCGGAGGCGGAAGGTCGGATCTTCATGCTGGGGCCGCTCCTCCCGATCGCTGGCGCGATCATGTTCCTCTCCCTGATCGGTCTGTTGTATGTCACGCGGACCGTTCAGAAGCTGATGGGAATCGACGTTTCCGATCCGGATGACGAGGAACTGGAATGGACCTCCGCCGACCAACTGGCGCATTTCGCCAACCAACTTGAAAACGACCGGCAGGGGCAATGGTCCCGTCCCCGTTGGCCGGGAGAACACTCCAGCCGCGGCCTGGCTGCCCGGCAAGGCTGGACTCACTCCGAGCCACAGTCTCCACCCCGCTGGCGGGGCAGGCCCCCTGCCTAACAGAAGCGTGTTGCCGGTTGCCACCGATTGTTTCGAATCGTCCGCAATCGATTCAGGCCGGAGCGTCTGTTGTGGGGAAGCGACTTTCCCCATGTGCTGCTGAAAAATCCCCAGGGGAGCGCGCTGGAGCTGATTCACGGACATTCCTATTCGACGTCCAGTTTCAGTTGAAACATGCGGTGGATGGCTCGTCAAGCAGGGATTTGACAGGCTCAAATCGAGACCCGGTTGTCCGGCCAGAATGGCATTGCCGGTCCACGAATGGTTATGATCCAAATGCGACCCCGCAATCCGGAGTTGATTCTGAATTCGTCACGCGCGTCGCGAGCGCATGACGACGCGCGTTGCAATCCGCGTCGCGAAGCCTGCCGGCTACGAACTGCCAACACAGACTCCATGACTCCCCTTCCTTCCCGCCGCCTGTTTCTTTCTGATCTGGGGCTCGGTTTTACCGGCCTGGCATTGGGGGGGATGCTTCACGACAGCGGGGTCGTCCGTGCGGGAGAGACCGCGGCTGACCGGCCGGAGGCCGCGCCGCTCCACTTCCAACCGCGCGCCAAGTCGGTGATCTGGATTTTTCTCTCCGGCGGCTACAGCCAGATGGAGACGTTCGATCCCAAACCGGCGCTCAATGACTACGCCGGCAAGACGTTTGCCGAAACTCCTTTCAAGAATCCCCTGGATTCTGCGGTCGACGAGGCGCGGTCGCGCTCGGTTGTCCCCATGGCGCGGAAACGATTCCTGAAAATCTTCCCAATGCAGATCGGCTACTCGAAACGGGGCGCGAGCGGCATCGAGGTCACAGACTGGTGGCCGCATCTGGCGGATTGCGTCGATGACATCTGTTTTGTCCGCAACATGTGGACGACGGACAACGACCATGCCGCGGAGAATCAGATTCACACCGGGCGGCACCGCCTGGATGAGACGCAGCCGAGCCTGGGGGCCTGGTCCAGCTACGGACTGGGAACGCTCAACGAGAACCTTCCTAAATTTGTCGTGCTGGGAGGTCCGACGCGGGCCGACACCGCCAGCTCACTCGACGCCTATTACCTGGGCCCTGCTTATCGCGGTGTGCCGCTCAACCTCGATCCGGCCAATCCGCTCCCCTTCGGACGACGGAGCGCCGACGTGCTGGCGCAAGAGCAGCAGAACGAATACGCGCTGATTGACCGATTGAACCGGCTGGCAGGGGTCGAGTATCCGGCGGACGCCGACTTGCAGGCCCGGATTCGCTCGTATGAACTGGCGTTTCGGATGCAGGCGGCGGTTCCCGAGACGCTGGACCTCGCCACGGAAACCGTCGAGACGCAGGCGCTCTACGGTTTGGACCAGCCGCACACCCAAACCGCCGGACGCCGGTTACTGGCGGCGCGGCGGCTCGTGGAACGGGGAGTGCGATTCGTGCAAGCCTACGCCAGTCCCTACGGCGTTTGGGATTCGCACCAGCAATTGAAAAAACTGCACGAACAACGGTGCGGCGAAGTGGACAAACCGGTGGCGGGGCTGCTCAAGGATCTCAAGCGCCGCGGCCTGCTCGACGACGTGGCGGTCGTCTTCTGCACCGAATTCGGCCGCACGCCGGCCGTCGAAGAGAATGGCACGACCGATGGCCGCGACCATCATCCGCACGGCTTCACGATCTGGATCGCCGGAGGGGGAGTCAAGCGGGGCTATGTGCATGGGGCCACCGACGAATTGGGCTACCACGCGCAAGGCGCGGGACACTACGTCACCGACCTGCACGCGACGGTGCTGCACCTGTTGGGACTCGACAGCCGCCGCCTGGAGTTTCCCGGTCGCAAGCGACTGGAAATCGACTACGGCCGGGTAATCGAAGACATCCTGGCGTAGCGGGATAGAGTTTGTAAAGCGCAATAGAAATCCAGAACCACCGTATTACCGGCGAGTTCTCCGTCGGCGCGCGTGCTGTCAAATCACGCAGCCCGCGCCAGAGGAGCCGGCGTTTCGACGTCGGTCGCTCCGAGCGTCCGCCAGTCGCACGCCTCGGCGCGCATCCTCGTCAGCAGATAGCCCGTGAACGCCAGGCACATCAGCGGCGCCAGCCAGACCGGCTCTGCATCCGGAAGCAAGAACGATCCGAATTCAAAGCTCCCCACCGTTCCCAATGCCAGGAGCGCCAGAAGCGCGCCGCGCCCATGCGCTTTGCGGATCAAAAACTCTTCGGCACAGAAAATCCCCAGGACAGGGGCGACCAGCGCGTAGGTATTGTTCTCAGAGCGGGGATTGAACAGCATCAGGTAACAGCCCGCCAAAGCATACAGATAGACCGCCGCACGTGTCGCCGGCATCGCGCGCCGCACTGCCTGGGCCAGGAACAGGGTCAACAGCGCGGCGATCATCCGCAACCCGGTCTGCACCGGCGCAGGAAGGGACACTCCGCCAATCTGCAACATTCCAAAGAGCTGAGCCCAGGGTTGCTCGATCCCCAGCTTTGTCGCCGCGCGGAGCATCTCGAGGCATCCGGAATACTGGCGGACGACATACTCCGGCGATTGCGTCAGGAAGGGGGCCAGAAGGAGGAGGCAGACCCCCAGCGCCAGCCGCCACAGCAGCGGGCGATACAGCGCCGCGAGCAACAGCAACAACACCAGCGACAACGGCTTGAACGCGGTCGCCAGGCACAACAGCACCGCGGTGGCGTTCCAGTTCTTGCGCGTCAGTTGCTCCATCGCCAGCATCATCAACCCGGCCATGATCAACGTCGATTGCCCATTGCGCGCCGCGGAGCAACACAACGGAATGGAAACTCCCGTCACGATCAGAAACAACCGATCGGGTATCCGAAACTCCGCCAGTCGGCACAGTCGGAGCACGCCGGCGGCGAACACCCCCAGCGTCAGCACCCGCCAGACGAGTTCCCCCGCATCGGGTGAGAGCAAATGCAGTGGAATGAACAACACCGCGGCCAACGGGAGATACAGAAATCCGCGTCCCGTGAGAAAATAGATGTCCTTCCCCTGCATCCAGTAATCGGCGGCACGGTGGTACTGCACCGTCACCGACCGGTGATTCCCAGGGAGAAAGAACACCGCCAGCACGACGAACATTCCCAGCCACAGGCACCAGCCGAGGAATTCGTCACGTGGCCGATTCAGTGAGAACTGAAACCAACGCCCCCGTGGAGCGCTGGACTCTTCGACGGCGGTTCGATTGTGCTGCTGGCTCACTGGAAAATCGTCGTAAGTCCAATTCTGGAATCAACCTCGGCCCGTGAAATAGTCCAGACGTTCGATTCGAGTCAAGGGGAATCTGGTCAGGGAGTTTTGCCAAAGGAGTTTTGGCAAACAAATCCGGAATGCACGCTTCCAGCACGCTTCCAGCCAGTATTGACACATTTTGGCAGGCCCGCTATGAAGCCATTCGCGGGGAGCCGGGTATTGGACGCCCGGTTGGAATGATCGGCATTGTACACCGACTTCAGGGGGAGCAAGGATGCGCAACGACACCACGTGTCCAGCGTCCGGACCATGTCATGGGACGGAGACGCCAGCCGCAGCAGGCGGCATTCGAACGGCAGTTTTTGGCGACCCAGGGGTCACCACCAGCCTCAGGATGTGCGCCAGAGAACTGGCGGAATTTCGCGGGCTGATCACCGACCACTGGTTGGGACGAATCGCCTCGCAGTATCCATCCGAGGTGGTGGATCAATTTCGTCAGGTGGGGCTGCCGCGCTACCACGAACTGGCGCACCTGGTCGATCACAAAACGCTCTGGCCCAAAACCGAGCGGCTGTTGCCGCAGTCGGCGGTGGAACGCATCCGATCGATGCCCTTCATGCAGGCCCTCGCTGGCGATTTCGGTGAATTTGGCATTTCGAATGAGGAAGAAATTCATTCGGAAGAGATCTATTGGCGGATCGTCCGCCCGGGAGCCCCGTCGGACATCGGACCGATCCATGCCGACGCCTGGTTCTGGGAGCTGGGACATGGGCGGATTCCCCCCGACACCGTGCGGGTCAAGGTCTGGATCCCGTTCTTCAGCGAACCGGGAATGAACGGCCTGTTGGTGCTCCCCGGTTCGCAGCGGGAATACTACCCGTATCATGGCGAAGAGCGCGACGGATTCGTCAAGCCACAGGTCGATTTCGACCAGCGCGCCTTGCCCATGCAACTGCTCAACATCGAGCCGGGGACGCTGGTGGTGTTCCATGATCGGCTGCTCCACGGCGGGGCGCTCAATTCGGGTCGAACCACGCGGGTCAGCGCCGAATTCACGATGTTCGTCTCGCGTGCGGGATTGCTGGCGCGCGGATGCACCGCGGCGCAGATCGCAGGATCGGCCGCCTTGCATCCGGGTTCCTCCCGCCAACGCGTGGCATGAGTTGCTGAGTCATTCGTCGGTGAACCGGACGCCGAACCAATTCAACCTGGTGATGTAGAATTCGCGGAGTCGAGATGCCCAAGCCCACCCTGTCGGTGCTCATCCCCAACTACAACCACGGTCGCTACATCAGCGACAACCTCGACGCCATCCTCGGGCAAAGCCACCCGCCGGATGAGGTAATCATCGTCGACGATGGTTCAACCGACGACAGCATGTCGGTGATCAATCATTACGCCCAACAGGATTCCCGGATCCGCGTGTATCGCAACGAGCGGAATATGGGGGTCGTCTACACGCTCAATCGGGCCCTGCACCTGGCCAAGGGAGATTATTGCTACGGGGGAGCGGCGGACGATCGCGTCCGTCCCGGTTTCTTCGAAAAAGCGATGAACCTGCTCAAGATGTATCCGGAGGCGGGCCTGTGCTACGGCTATGGATCGGAATTCGATTCGGAAACGGGGCGCGTCTCGGAGTACCCGATCCGGCTGACCGACGCGCCGCGCTACCTTCCTCCCGATGAGTTGGCCAAAGCGCTGGCTCGCATTTCGGTTCCCGGTCACTCGGTCACGGTGCCGGGGAACTCCACGCTCTGGAAGCGGACGGAATTCTTACGGACCGGGGGCTACCGCGAGGAACTGCGGTGGCATTCCGACTGGTTCGCCCTGCAGGTGGTCGCCCTCCGCAATGGCGCGTGCTTCATTCCGGAGTCGCTGGTCTACACCCGCATGGAACGGACCTCCTATTCCCAGGCCGGACAGCGACTGTGGGACCAGCAGAGCGAAGTGCTCGATCGACTGCTGCTGCTGGTCAAGTCGGAGGAATTCCGCGACGTGCTTCCCCGGTTTCAGGCCGGAAATCTGTTCTCACAGTTCGCCCCCTGGATCATCCGGCTGATCGTCAGCCGCGCCGAACATTGGGATCGCGATTCGGCCCTGCTCATTCAAAATTCGCTCCTCGCGGCGCACAAGACGTTTTTGTCGCACGCCAACCCCTTGCTGCGGCAAGGAACGGCGGTCTGCCTGGGAGAATTGGGGCCGTCCGCCAAGGGGACAGTCCCCGCGCTGTGCCGCTTGCTCAACGACCAGGCCGAGGTCTGCACCGCCGCCAGTCTGGCGCTGGTGCTGATCCAGGGGCGGCTCCCCGGCCTCTACCAGGTGTGGCAAAACCACATGCGGGCCGGGCTGCAGAAGGGGTGGGACAAGGCCACGACGCCGCTGCTCAACGTGGCGGCCAAAGTCTACCGGGCGCTCAATTACAAACTTTACGGGCGCATCGATCGATTGGAAGCCTGTCTGGCCCAGATGCTGATGGAAAACCGCGACCAGCAGAAAAAGCTGTTCGTCGAAGTCCAGGCGTTGCAGCGACTGGTCAAAGAGTATGAACGGAAGGCCGAAGCCGCCCCGCAGGACGAGGCGGACGCCGTGCCTTCCGTCGCTGATGCCGCCTGAAATTTGAATCTCGCCCACAAGGAATCTCCGGTGTCGCTTCCTTCGCTTTCGGTGCTGCTTCCCAATTACAACCACGCGCACTTCGTGGGTCTGGCCATCAAGGCGATCCTGGCGCAGACCGTGCAGCCGCTGGAAATCATCATCGTCGACGACGGGTCGACCGACGAGAGCCTGGAGGTGATCGAACCGTTCGCCCGCCGCCATCGGCACATCCGCATCCTGCGAAATGAGACCAATCGGGGGGTCAATTATTCGCTCAATCGCGCGTTGTCGGTCGCCCGCGGCGAGTACGTGTATGGCGCGGCCGCCGACGATCAGGTCTTGCCGGGGTTCTTTGAACGATCGTTGCGGCTGCTCGCACAGCATCCGCAGGCGGCGCTCTGCTGCTCGTACCCGTCGCGGATCGATGCGGTGACCGGGGCGGTCACTCCGCACGCCCTCAACTGGGGGACGCACGATTGTTACCTCCCTCCAGAACAGTTGGCGGCGGTGATGGGGGGGCATGCCGTCCCTGGGCATTCCTCGATCGCCCGCCGCGACGCGTTTGTGGAAATGGGGGGTTGGAACAGCGAATTGCAATGGTTCACCGACTGGTATGCCTTGCAAGTCATGGCCTTTCGCTATGGCGTCTGCTTCATTCCGGCGACGCTGGCCCTGTTCCGCTCGTCGCTGGCGTCGTTCTATTCGACCGGCGTCCGCAATTGGGAGATGCAATCGCGAGCCGTCACATCCCTCTTGCGAAGGTTGCAATCGCCGGAGTGTCAGGACGTCATCCCCCTGTTCCAGCGGAGCGGCGTGCTCCGCGAGATCGGCATGGACGCCGTGCGCGTCCTGGCGTTGCAGCCGGAGTTTCGCACTCCCGAATTGCTGGGAATGCTGAAGCCGCTCATCGTCCGCAGCGCGCGGCGGATGCTGCGCGACGCCGATCCGCGGATGCGCGTGGGAACGGCGGAGTTGCTGGGAACGCTGGGAGGAGGAGCCTGGCCCCTGCTCCCGACGCTCGTCGCGGCCCGCCGCGATCCCGTTCCCGAATCGAGCCAGGCGGCCAGCGCCGCGGTCGATCACATCCTGGGTTGGGCCGGCGTCCAGGGGCGTCAGGCGCTGATTGCGTCGCTGATGGTGGCCAATTTCGCCCGACACTATTTGAAAGTCTGGCTCAAGCCTCCCGTCTCCTGGGCGTATCGGACGGTCAACCTGAAATTGTATCACCACATGGATCGGGCCGAAGCCCAGATGTTCGAATGCCACCGCGCGCTGGCCCAGGACCGTGATGAAACGGCCCGGCTCCTCCGCGGTCTGCGGGAAACTCTGGAAGCCGCCAGCGATGACGGTTTGCGCCGCCACGCGCAGGCGGCCTGAACAGCCCCCATTCACCATCCACCAGGCGGGACGAACATGGCCACGCGAGTTTTGGTTACCGGCGCCGCCGGATACATTGGTTCCGTGCTGTGCGAGCATCTGCTGGCCGCCGGGCACGCCGTACACGCCATCGACAATCTGCAATTCGGGCAGCACAGCCTGTTTCATCTGTGCGCCCACCCGCAGTTTCAGTTCACCCGCGGAGACGCCCGCGACGAATCGCTGATCGCCTCCGCCGTCGCCAAAGCCGACGTCATCATCCCCCTGGCGGCCGTCGTCGGTGCGGGGGCATGCGACCGTGACCCCTGGCTGGCGCGGCAGCTCAATCTCGACGCGATCCGTCTGGTCAATCGAGTCCGCAGCCCCAAACAGCTCCTGCTGCTCCCCAACACCAACAGTGGCTACGGCACCAAGTCGGGCGAAGCGTTCTGCACCGAAGACTCGCCGCTGGAACCGATCTCGCTCTACGGCCAGACCAAGGTCCAGGCCGAACTGGAAGCGCTGCAATCGCCCCGCGCAATCACGCTCCGGCTGGCCACGGTGTTCGGCATGTCCCCCCGCATGCGGCTCGACCTGCTCGTCAATCACTTTGTCTATGCCGCGGTGACCGATGGCTACATCTGCATTTTTGAGAAGGATTTTAAGCGCAACTACGTGCATGTCCGCGATGTGGCCGACTGCTTTTTGCACTGCATCGCGCATGCCGACCGGATGGTGGGCCGCCCCTACAACGTGGGGCTCGACGCGGCCAACTTGTCCAAGGAAGAACTCGCCCTGCTCGTGAAGGAGTACGTCCCCCGGTTCTATCTGCACTTCGCCGAGGTCGGCAGCGACCCCGACAAGCGCAACTACATCGTCTCCAATCAGCGGCTCCGCGAGGCGGGCTTCGAGGCGAAGCGGAGCCTCGACGACGGGATCCGCGAGCTGCTCAAAGGCTACGCCATGCTGGGCCGCGGGGCGATGAAAAATGTCTGAGTCCCCCCCGACCGCCCTGATCCTGGCCGGCGGACTGGGGACGCGCTTGCGATCGGTCGTGGCCGATCGTCCCAAGGTGTTGGCCCCCGTGCATGGCCGCCCGTTTCTGGCCTATCTCCTCGATCAATTGGCCGACGCCGGAATTCGCCACGCCGTCCTGTGTACCGGCTTTCGCGGCGATCTGGTCCGAGCGGAGTTTGGTCTGCGATACCGGACCCTAAGGCTGGACTACTCGCAGGAACATGCGCCGCTCGGAACGGGAGGGGCTTTGCGCCAGGGAGTGTCGCTGGCCCGATCGCAGACTGTCCTGGCGATGAACGGCGATTCGTACTGCGACGCCGACTTGCAGGCGTTCCAGGCGAGGCATGCCGCGCGGAAGGAAGTCGCCGGTCTATTGCTTACAGAAGTGAGCGACACCTCGCGGTACGGGCGCGTCCAACTCGATCCGGAGGGGCGGATTCAGCGGTTCGTCGAAAAGGGAGTGGAGGGGGGCCGCGGATGGATCAACGCGGGGCTGTATCTGCTCCCCGTGAAACTGTTGGAGACCGTCCCCCTGGAAGAGCCGACATCGATCGAACGCGACCTCCTCCCCGCCTGGATCCCGCAGGGCCTCTGGGGCTTCCCCTGCCACGGAAAATTCCTGGACATCGGCACTCCGGAAACCTTCGCCGCAACTGAAGCGTTCTTTCCGCCCCCGGCGGAAGACAATCGCCGGTCGGCGTAAGGCGTGGGGTAGATTTCCAAATCTGCCGTTCATAAACTCCGCAGAAACCGCACCAGGTCGGCCAGATCCTGATCGCCGAGGTCAGAGGGGGTCTGGTGCTGATGCGTCTGGAACACTTCTTCCAGCGTGCGTGCGCGGTTGTCGTGCAAGAGTCCGTCGCGCTGGCTCACGCCGCGCAGTGACGGGGGATTGAACTGGGAGTTTCCCAGTTCGTCCTCCAGCCCCACGTCGTAGGTCGCCGGGCTGGTGTAGGAGGGAGGAGCATGACAGCGCTGGCAATCGAGCCGCTCAAAAACGGCCTGGCCGCGCTGGACCTGCACCCTGTCCTCCGCCCAGGGTCAGCGCGCACTCTGCGGGACATGCACAGGATGGGTAACTTGCGCTTCGCGCCGGATTTCAGTACATATTTCACCGTGCTTGGGTTGGGTTACGGAAACCGTCACGGAGGAATTGTCATGGC
>JBJXGA010000289.1:0-2695 GCA_046152955.1 Planctomycetales bacterium
TGGCCTCCCGTATCCGCCGCGCGATGCTCCGTTCACGACGCTGCCCCGCCTGTCCGGAGATCACCCGCCGCAGGAACTCCAGATGCGACAGCCCCTCCCGCTCGGCCTGCGCCAAGACCTGATCAAACTCCGCCTCGGACAGCGGAACTTTCAGCGCTGCGAAGTCCGCCAGGATCTGTGTTCGCAGATTCTCAGAAGGGACATTCTTCGACCGGACCGGGGCCGGGTCTGGCGTCGTCGCCGGTGTCGGTATCGGTTGTGCCGGACCGGCCGGGCTCGCCGTTGCGGTCGGCTTCTCCGGACCGGGCGGTGTCGCCGGACGGGCTCGTGGTGTCGTGGGACGGACCGTTTTGGCTGGTTTCGCCTGGCGTTTGCTCATGGTGCGTAGACTCCGGGGGGAACAACGATTGATACTCCGACAATGGTCGCGGTTGGATCGCCTCCGCGTCCGGCTCTCGGGGGGACTCCTCACGCATCTGCGCGGCCAGTTTCTCCATCACGCCCATCGGTTTCGCCTGCGATTCCAGGATCCGCTCCATCGCCGACGCGTGACAGGCGCCGTACTTCACGGCGCGCGTCATGGCCGCCAGGACGTCCTCTCGCGCGTATGTCCCCAGCAGCCCCAACACGCGCCGCGCCTGGTCGCAGTGATACCGCTGCGTCGCCGTCAGTTGCTTCAGGAACTCCATCGCCACCGCGCCCAGTTCCTCGTACCGCGCACGCAACACGTCCATCCGCTGGCGCGCGTCCTGCGGCGCAGGGTGGTGCGCCGCGTTGATTCGCCGCTCTCCCGTCACCGATCTGGGGAACGGCTCGTGCCGGGCGATTTCCTCCTCCAGACGCGGGCTGTACACCAGCAGTTGCTCCGGCGTCACCCGCACCAACAGCGCTTCTCCCAGGTAGCGCCACGGGACCGAATACAAATTCTGCCGCCACAGCACGAACCCCTCCACGGTGACCATCCGGTAAACGACCTCCGCCGTTTCATACGCCGTCGCCGGCAGCGGGAGCAGGTGCGGCAGCTCCAGCACATGGCGTTCGCGCGGGCTCTGCTTGGTCTCGGGATGGATCCGCACGTCGGCCGTTTCCGCCAGCCAGATCGCTGCGACTTGGTTCAAATGCGCCAGCGACTGGAACGTTCGGCCGTTCAGCAAGTTCAACTCGATATAGTGAAAGGGGCGTTCCACCTTCCCTTTCGTTTGACTCCGCCGAGGTCGGCACGCCACCGGGCGAAAGCCGTAGTGCGTCGCGAACTTCAGGAACTGCAGGTTGTAGATCGGCACGTCGTTGCGATACCCCGTGACCACCACCTTCATGTTGTCGTACAGGCAGGTCGCCGCCACGCCCCCCAGGTGCTCGAAGGCCCGCACGTGCTGCTGGATCGTGGTCGCAAAATCCTGCGATTCCACGAACGACACGAACTGCCGCCGCGAGTAGCCCAGCACGTAGCTGAAGGCATGCACCCGCCGCCGCCCTTCCGCCGTGAACTCGATGTCGTACGTCGAGTAGTCCATCTGCGCCTGCGCCCCGGGTCCCGTCTCGAAGCGCACCACCGGCTCGCGCGGCGCTCGCGGACGCAGTTCCTTCCACCGCTCTCGGACCAGTGTGTAACTTCCCGTGAACCCCTGCCGCCGCAGCTCCTCCCACAGCCGCGTGGCGGTGATCTCGGGATACCGCGCCAGCAAGTCTTGCATGGTCTGTACATAGGCATCCAACAGGCTCACACGTTGAACCCGCGATGGCGCCGTTCCACCCCGCGCCGCGTCGCGTTCGGCCAGTACCCGCTCCACGGTCCCCCGCGAGATGTTCAGGCTCCGGGCCACTCCCCGCAGCGACATCCCGCTCAGCCGCCGCTGTACGATCTCGTTCCGCAGATCTTCGTTCATGCTCGCTGCAACTCCTCTCCCAGGTCCCCTGCCAGGTCCGCTACGCTTCGGGCCACCCCCTGCAACCGCAGCAGACTGGCCGACAACACGATGTGATCCCCACGCTCCAAATCAGCCCGTCCCCGCTGACGCAACCAGGTCTCCATCCGGTTCAGCCGCTCCAACAGCCACGCCACGTCCCGCGACACCCGGTTTCCCGCCAGGCTCAGCCGCGGGTCGTGCTGCCGGACCTCTCTCCCCTGGCTCTGCGCCAGCGCCTGCCGCGGCTTCTCCAGCACGTAATCCACCTGTTCCCGCGTGGCCGCTCCCCGCACCAGTTCGGCCACGCCGCACAGTTCCTGACCCGTCAGCTTTTCGCGCCGCACGCACGACAGCACTTCGATCTGGTTGCCCGCCGGCAACCCAACCAGCGCCCGCGCCGCGGTCGGACCCAGCAACCCCAGTTGCAGATCGTCCCGCGCCGACTCGTGCAGACGTTCCAACAGCGCCAGTCGACGACAGACCCAGCTCTTATGACGATCGAGCAGCTCCGCCACCTCGACCTGTGTCAGCCCGTCGTCTCGGACCAACGCCCGAACGATCCACGCTTCCTCCAGTTCCCGCGTGACACGCCCCGTCTGGTTCAGCCCGTAAATCGCCGCCTTGGCCCCTCGTTCGTCGACCGCCAGCAGGCGGGCCGACAGCGACTCCCACCCCGGCAACCGCCGCGCTGCCGCCAGACGCTTGAAGCCGTCCACGATCTGGGGCCGCTCCTCCCGCAGGCAGACCACCACCGGCGACATCTGCCCGTACCGCGCCAGCGACCGCAG
>JBJXGA010000431.1:0-17624 GCA_046152955.1 Planctomycetales bacterium
GAACCTGAGATTCGAATATGAAGTGATTCGATTGTGGGAGCTTTCTCCGGAAGTCATTCTGGCTGGGGGACTCGGAACACTGCCGCTGTTGCCGCTGACGAACGTGAAGCGTTCTGAACTGCCTGGCTTGATTCGGGAAATGGAAGGGCGGATCCAGCGCGAGGCCAGCCCGTCAGACGCGGAGCGACTTTGGACTGCCACTTATGTGTTGATGGGGTTAGAATATGACAGGGCGTATGCCAGTGCATTATTGAAAGGAGTTTGTTCGATGAGAGAATCCGTCACGTATCAGGCCATCCTGGAAGAAGGCCGCGAGGAAGGCCGCGAGGAAGGACTCGTGGCAGGGCTGGAAAAGGGCCGCTCGTCAGAGGCCCGTCGGATAGTCCTGACGCTGGGGACGAAACGTTTTGGCCGCCCCTCGGTGAAAGTTCGCAAGTCGATCGAGACCATCGCCGACCCGGACGTGCTGGAGCGGCTGGCGACCCGTTTGCTCGATGTCGAAAGCTGGGCGGAGCTTCTCAACAATTCGTAGAGATCGCCAAGAGTCCCCAGACGTACCGATGCGAATTATGCGGCAGAAGGGTGCGAGGCGGCCGGCAAGCTACACTTTCCCACTTGGAGGGACTAGAATCAATGGACGTTGATTCATGAGCGCTGGTGCGCCCTCCCAGGTTGCGCGGCGCAGTTCCATTCACTCGAGCAGGAGTTTCTCATGCGCAAGGTTGTGGCGGTTGTAGCGGCGTCGGTGCTGGTGGCCCTTGTGGCCGGTTCTGCAAATTCGGAAGACAAGGGAGACAAGAAAGTGCCCGCCGCGCTGAACTTCAAAATGAAAAAACTGGACGGCAAAGAGGTCAATCTGGCGGACTACAAGGGAAAAGTGGTGCTGTTCGTCAACGTCGCCAGCCAATGCGGTCTGACGAAGCAATACAAAGAGCTGGAGGAACTGCACGAGACGTATGGCAAAGACGGGCTGGCGATCATCGGAGTTCCGGCCAACGAATTCGGAAAGCAGGAGCCGGGCTCCGACGAGGAAATTGCCACGTTCTGCAAATCCAATTACGGCGTGAAGTTCGACATGCTCTCCAAGGTGGTGGTCAAGGGAGAGGGGATCTGCCCGCTGTATAAGCACCTGACCTCGAAGGAGAGCAATCCCAAATTTGCAGGGGAGATCACCTGGAATTTCGAGAAGTTTGTCGTGGGGCGAAACGGCGAAGTTGTGGCCCGATTCGCGCCGCGAGTCGTGCCGACCGCCGATGAGGTGGTCGAGACGATCAAAGCGGAACTGGCCAAGAAGTAAGTGCCGGACGCTGCCGACCAGCCCGGTCCGAGAGGATTGGCCGAGCTGGTCGGTTTCCGTCGGATTCTCTACCGTCCCCTCCGGAACAGCGGTCCGGATCCTGCTGCTCGATTTTTCTCCTTTGCCAAAGAACCGTGGCCATGCAAGTCTGGTTGGTGCGGCACGCCATCGCCGCCGAAATCACTGAATTCCCTGGACCCGATTCCGAGCGCCCGCTCACCGAAAAAGGGAAGAAGCAATTCCGCCAATTCGGGGCCTGGCTGGAAGAGCAGGGGGTCCGCCCGGATGCGGTCTTGACCAGTCCTCTGGTTCGAGCGGTGGAAACTGCCGAGTTGCTCCGCAAGGCGCTGGGGCTGAAGAAAACCGCTGTCACTCAGTCGCCGGAGTTGTCTCCGGGGGTCATCCCGCAAACAGCATTGCAGCAGGCGCAGGGGGCCTCCTTACCCAGCATCGCGCTGGTGGGGCATGAGCCAGACCTGAGCGGCGCCTTGTCGGCGTTCATCGGCGGGGGACGGATCGCCTTTGGAAAAGGCTGCATCGCCGCTGTGGAGTTTGGCGAGAATCCAACGCTCGGAACGGGACAACTCCTCTGGTTTGTCGGTCCCCGATTGCGGTAGCAGCGTTCAAATTCTGTGGGAGGCATGCCATGCTGACGGTGTTCGGTAAAGCGGGTCGGCTGTGCGACTCGCTTTCGCGCCGTGAACTGCTGACCTTTGGTGGCCTGCCGCTGCTCGGATTGACTCTGCCTGAGTTTTTGATGCGCCGCGCAGTCGCTCAACCGGCAATGAACGCCGGATTTGGACGGGCCGAGAGCGTCATCTTTGTTTTTCTCCAGGGAGCGCCCAGCCATATTGATCTGTGGGATCCCAAGCCGACCGCTCCTCTGGAGATTCGCGGGGAGTTTTCCCCCATTCCCTCCCGCGCCCCTGGGACGTACCTGGGAGAGGTATTGCCGCGATTGGCTCAGCAGGCGGACAAGTTCACTCTGATCCGGTCGCTGGGTTGCAAGCCCAAGGGATTGCCGAATCATGGTTCGTCGATTTACATGCTGATGACCGGGCACGACCCGGGAAATTTCTCCCCTACCGGACTGGCAGTTCCTCCGTCTCGGGAAGATCTCCCTTCGGTAGGGGCGGTGACCGCCAGGTTTCGCTCTCCCGGACCAACCCGGTTCGGATACGTGGCGGTCGGTTCCCCCGTGAAGGAAAACGTCATCATCGGCGTGGGACAGGGGGCGGGGCTGTTGGGAGGGGCGTTCGACCCCTTCACCATGTACGACGATCCGACACAGCCCCTCAGGCTGGAGGTGTTTTCTCTGCCGGGAGACGTCACGCTCGATCGACTGCAGGAACGGGTCGATCTGCGGCGGCGGATCGACGAACAGTTGTCGAAATCATCTGCCAGCGCGTCGAATCCCTATGGCGCGTCGGCTGCCAGCAAACAGACGGGGCTGGAAACGTTCGACGCCTATTACGCCAAGGCGCTGTCGCTGGTCCAGTCCAGCGCGGCGGTTCGCGCGTTTCGGTTGGAGGAAGAATCGCCGGCGACTCGTGAACAGTATGGCTTGACGCGGTTTGGCCAAAGCTGCCTTTTGGCGCGGCGCTTGGTCGAAGCGCAGACCCGATTCGTCCAGGTCACCTGGCCGGCCCGTTCCGATGACGAGCCGGCTCCCGGTCCCGACGGCTCCTGGGACACGCATCGCAACAATTTTCCGATGCTGCGCGATCATCGTTGTCCGGTGTTCGATCGCGCGCTGGCGGCGCTCCTGGAGGATTTGGGCGAGCGCGGCCTGTTGGACAAGACGCTGGTCGTGGTGGCGGGCGAGTTCGGCCGGTCCCCAAAGATCGGCGCCCAGACGACCAACAACGTCGGCCCAGGCGGGCGCGACCATTGGCCCGACTGCTACAGCGCCCTGATGGCTGGCGGGGGCGTTCGGCCCGGCCAGGTCTACGGCGAATCGGATCGGTTCGGCGCCTACCAAAAGACCAATCCGGTCCACCCCTATGACCTGATTAGCACGGTGTTTCATGCTCTGGGAGTCGATCCGGAGACCGAATACCAGGACACACAGAACCGCCCCAGGCGCCTGGTGGACCACGGAGGTCCGGTGCTGGGGTTGTTTTAGGGGACGCGAGACGGGACGGGTTCTTTGAGATTTGAGATTTCAGATCTTGCGAAATGCGAAGTGAAAAATGAGAAATGCAAATTGCAAAATGTTGGAGTTGGTCTTCTGTTTGACGGCTTGACGGCGATTATTCCCGATTCGGTTTTTGGTTTCCTCTTTCAATCGGTTGCCCGCAGCCATGCTCATGCCTGACTTGTCATCTCCGGATCGTTGCCTGGTAGGTTTCCGCGTTCTGTCTTTTTTGGGAGGGCTGGGGGCCTGCCTGATCCTGTCGGGAATCGCTTGTGCTGACGATTTCCCGGTGGCCAGCCAGACCGCTCCACCGGAGCGGATCGTGTTGTGGAATGGCCGCGCGCCGGTGGGTGGGGGGGCGTTCGAGGAGGGGGAGGCCTGGATCACGGTCCATCGCCCGGTGCAGGGAAATGGAGCGGCGGTTGTCATCTGTCCTGGCGGAGGATACGCCCAGGTGGTGAAGGAACCGGAGGGTCACGGGATTGCCCGGTGGCTCAACCAGAATGGAATCACGGGAGTCGTCCTGGAATATCGCCTCCCGGCCGGGCGGACGTACGTTCCGCTGCTCGATGCCCAGCGGGCGCTCCGCACCGTTCGGACGCGCGCCAAGGATTGGGGCGTTGACCCGCAGCGGATCGGCATCATGGGATTCTCCGCGGGCGGCCATCTCGCCTCGACGGCGGGTACGCATTTCGACGGCGGGAATTCGGATGCCAGCGACCCGATTGAACGGGTCGGCTGTCGCCCCGATTTCATGATCCTGGTCTACCCGGTGATCAGCATGGGAGAGGCCACTCACAGCGGTTCCCGAACCAATCTGCTGGGGAAAGACCCGTCGGCAGAACTGGTGAAGTTCTTTTCGAACGAGCAACAGGTCAACGGCCAGACGCCCCCCACGTTTCTGGCCCACGCCGTGGATGACAAGCCGGTCCCTCCGGAAAACAGCCGCGCCTTTCTGGCCGCCTTGCAGAAAGCCAAGGTTCCGGCCAAATACCTCGAACTCCCCTCCGGCGGTCATGGCCTGGACGGCTACAAAGGCCCGATGTGGGACGCCTGGCAGGAACAGTCGCTGGCCTGGCTGGCGGAGCGGAAATTTGTTCCCCAGGGCAATCTTCAGAAGAAATAGCCCGTTCGGCCCGTCCCGATCTGGTGGGGGGGATTGCCGAGCGGCGCTGAGAATGCGTACAATCTGTCTTGGAATCTCAGCTCCTCCTGGCGCCGGGGGAAGCATTTCACCAGGAATGCGTCCAACTCGGCGAGAAGTTTCTCATGCGGCGGCAATCTTCGTTTCGGTCGGCGTTCACGCTGATCGAATTGCTGGTGGTCATCACCATCGTGGCAATTCTGATTGCGCTGGTTCTCCCGGCGGTGCAGTACGCTCGCGAGGCGGCTCGCCGCTCCGCCTGTGCCAACAATCTCAAGCAGATCGGATTGGCCCTCCACAATTACTCCGAGCAGCATCGCGTCCTCCCCTCCAGCAGCACCAGCCAGATTGATTTTGGCGCGTGGAGTCCCAATCCAACGGTCTATCACCTGCACAGTTGGGCGACGATGATCCTGCCGCAACTGGACCAGGGGAATGTCTACAACCAGATCAACTTCCAGGTTTCAGCACTGGCAACCGTGAATCACGAGCCTGGATCGCAAAAAATCCCCGGTTACCGCTGCCCCTCTTTTTCCGGACAGGACTTTAGCCAGTCCCCGGTCTACGTGCAGTTTTCACCCCGCCTGGCGCTTCGCAACTACGCGGCGATGGGAGGCACGACGATCGGCAAGTTGTGGCAAGAACCCGACGGTTCGATCTATCCTCGCTCCCGCGTCGCCTATGGCGAGATCATCGACGGCGCGTCGCAAACGATCTTGATCGCGGAAACGAAGGAGCCGAACGCGGGGGTTTGGATCGACGGCGGGACCGCGGCACTGGCGTCGCGGCGCTATTTGGAGACCAACTCACCGAGCTTTGCCGGTCCGGAGAACGCCTTGAATTTCCATCCCTATTTTGTCGCCAATGGCCAGGGGATCGACGCCCAGTTTGGCCCCTCCAGCATGCATACCGGGGTGATCCTGCATCTCTTCGCTGACGGAGGGGTGCGAAACTTGTCGGAGAATATCAATGCCGTCATTTACGGCGCCCTGATTTCGCGTGCTGGGAGAGAACCTGTGTCCGAGTCGTCGTATTGATTCCATCGAGCCGGTTTTTGTGAACCAATCCACGTCGATCCCTGTCCCTGCCAGGTTGGAAGAGGCCGTCCGTCAATCGTCCCGCGGCAGCAATCCGGCAACGACCATGCCACAACCTAAAGCGGGACAACGCGTTGCTCTTCGCATCCGAACGGTCTTCCCTGAAAAATCCGGGTTTGTTAGTATCCGCCCCCTCTCACCCCTCTCGCTGAATTGCCTGCCTGATTTCCCTCCCTGCCATGAAGATTCCCTCGCCTCACTCCCCCCCTCGGGGCAGTGACGTGCCAGCGCAGTCCGCTGATCGGCCTTCGCGGAATGTCCCTTCTGTCGTGATCCACACCTCCTCGCATCCTCGCCGTTCGCGTCGTCGTTTGCTCCGCAAGAACTTGCGCGCCAGCGTTTCCGACTCGGCGGCGTTCAGCGTCATGGTGGGGATCGGCGAAACGTACTTTCCAGCGTTTGTGTTGGCGCTGGGGCTGGGGGAAATCGCCTCCGGGCTGGTGGCGTCGATCCCGCTGTTGATCGGAGCGATCCTGCAGCTCATCTCGCCGTATGCCGTGACGTGGCTCGGTTCGAACCGCCGCTGGGTCTTGACCTGCGTCGGACTCCAGGGAGCCAGTTTTCTCCCGCTGGTCGTGGGAGCCTGCCTGGGGCACATGCCGGCGGTCGCGGTGTTTGCCGCAGTCTCGGTGTATTGGGCCGCCGGCCTGGCAGCCGGTCCCGCCTGGAATACGTGGATGGAAACCGTCGTTCCGTTGCGCGTCCGCGCGCCGTTTTTTGCGATGCGAACGCGGCTGGGACAGGCAGGGGTGCTGGTGGGCTTTCTGGCCGGAGGAGCGGCGTTGCAGTACGGAAAGCACACGGCGCAATTGCTGCCGGCGTTCGTCGTCATTTTCGCCGTAGCCGCCGCCTGCCGGTTCGTTTCCGGACGCTTCATCTTTCGCCAGACCGAACCGGAATCGATTCACGGCTCGCAGCGACACGTGGGATTGGGAGAATTGCTGGGACGAATTCGGGACGGCCACAGTGAGCGGACCTTGGTCTACTTCCTGGCGGTGCAGGTCGCAGTGCAGATCTCCGGCCCCTATTTCTCCCCCTTCATGCTGGGACAGCTCAAGATCTCGTATTTGGACTACGTCGGTTTGCTGGCCACCAGTTTCCTCGCCAAGATCATCATGCTTCCCGCCTGCGGGCGGCTGGCGGCACGGTTCGGAGCCAGGCGGCTGCTGTGGATCGGCGGAATCGGCATCATTCCCGTCTCTGGAATGTGGCTGTATGCCAGCGCCTACTGGCAGCTTGTGCTGCTGCAATTCGTGGGGGGGATGGTCTGGGCGGCCTACGAATTGGCCATGTTCCTCCTGTTCTTCGAGACCGTCCGTCGCGAAGAACGGACCAGCATCCTCACGATCTTCAATCTGGGCAATGCCGTGGCCCTGGTCATCGGCGCACTGATCGGCGGCGGCGTCCTCAAATGGCTGGGGGCCTCGCGCGAAACCTACCTGTTCCTGTTCGGCCTCTCCTCGTTCGCCCGCGCCCTGACCCTCCTCTGCCTGCGGCTGACTCCCGAGCACAGCTCGCTTCAGGAAGAGGTCGAGGAGACGGAACAAAGGCTGGTCCCCGCCAGCATGCCGCAGCCGGTCGCAGCCGCCGCGAGCGCGCCGTCGAAGTGAGCGGGGCGTGTGGCGGGGCGTGGATTGTGGATTGTGTGGAACGGTTGAGGACCGCCGCGCCGATTCACCCCCCGCGCCTCAAATCCCTAGTGCCTAGTCCCCAGCGCCTAACCCCATCCTGCCCCGCAGCGCTTGCGAAATCGGCTCCGATCCGTTGTACTGGCGCTCCCAACGGCCGCTTGTCCTTCCACTCCGGAGCCTTCCCGCATGCATGGGTTCGACGATCTTCCCGCCTCGATTCCCGACGACCCCCAGGCCGGCCCGTGGTACAAATCGCTCAGCCGGTATCACTGGTTCGTCCTGATCGTCGCCGCGCTGGGGTGGCTGTTTGACACGATGGACCAGCAGTTGTTCACGCTGGCCCGCACTCCGGCCATGCGCGAACTGCTCGCCCCTTCGCCGGGGGTCGCGCCGAAAATCGAGGATCTGGATTTTTATGGCCGGGTGGCCACGTCGATTTTTCTGGTGGGTTGGGCGACCGGCGGGCTGGCGTTCGGAGTCCTGGGGGACAGGGTCGGTCGCGCGAAAGTCATGTTGTGGACGATTCTGATGTATTCCGCGTTCACCGGCCTGAGCGCTCTATCGTGGAACTTCTGGAGTTTCGCATTCTTTCGCTTCCTGACGGGGCTTGGGGTCGGTGGGGAGTTTGCCGTTGGCGTCGCACTGGTCGCCGAAGTCATGCCCTCGCGGGCCCGCCCGTTTGCGTTGGGTTTGTTGCAGGCGCTTTCGGCGGTCGGCAACATCACTGCGGCGTTTATCAATATGTGGCTGGGACACCTGGAAAGCACGGGGACGTTCGAGGGGTTGACGATTGGCGATGGGCCGGTCAAGTCGTGGCGGATCATGTTCGTCGTGGGGACCGTTCCGGCGCTGTTGGCGATTCTTATCCGCCGTCGGCTCAAAGAACCTGAACGCTGGCAGGCCACGGTTCATGACGGGACGTTGAAGAAACAACTGGGCTCATTTCAGGAACTGTTCGGCGATCCAACGTGGCGCAAGCATGCCCTGGTGGGGTTGACCCTGGCCTTTGCGGGAGTCGTGGGACTGTGGGGCATCGGGTTCTTCAGCTTCGATTTGCTGGCGGCGGTCTTCCGCAAGCGGTTCGAGGCACAGGGTTTGCCAGAAGCCGAAATCGCCGGCAAACTGGCGTTCTGGGTCGGGCTGACGTCGGTCGTGCAAAATGTCGGGGGATTCTTCGGCATCTATGCCTTCAGCTATGCCACGCATTTCGTAGGTCGCAAACCGGCGTTTGCCGTCTCCTTTGTCATCGCCATGGCGAGTACGATGCTGGTGTATTGGTCCCTCGACGAGTTCCATGAAATCTTTTGGATGATCCCGTTGATGGGTTTCTGCCAATTGGCGCTGTTTGGAGGCTATGCGATCTATTTTCCCGAGTTGTTCCCGACGCGTCTGCGAAGCACGGGGACTTCATTCTGCTACAACGTGGGACGGTACGTGGCCGCGGGGGGGATTTTTGTTCTGAGCCTGATGACCAAGCAAGTGTTTACCGTGGCCAAAGGCTATGACGAGCCGATGCGGTATGCCGGAGTCACGATGAGCGTGATCTTTTTGCTGGGCCTGTTGGCGCTGCCGTTCGCTCCGGAGACCAAAGGAAAGCCACTGCCGGAGTGACCTGCGCCGGCTGGCAATCGGTCAGATGATGATCTGGATGTCGCGATGCAACTCGAATATCTCCCATTGCTTCAACTGCAGCGTGGACTCTATCGTCAGCCGCGCGGGACACAGCGTTTCCGTGATTACCTGCGGACGATGATCGGCGAGGAGGGGCAGGATCTGCGCCTGCCGCCGCTCGTCGCCATGAATCCCATGGCCCGCGAGCATGTCCCGGAGTTGCTCGATGCGTACTTGGAACTGGGGGCCGATGCCGTCGCGGAAAATGCCGTGGCGCAGGCCGCTTCCGAGTTGATCGACGAGCCCAGCCAATACCAGGTCGGCCTCGTCGTTTCAGACGACCTCAAAGGGGGTTGGACAAATCGTTACGCGGCCGAGTATGGCGATTGCTTCGGACCGCGGCCACGCCCCTCAAGTCTTGATTCTCCCCGCTTGCACTGGCTGGGAGCGCTCCTCTGGAGCAGCGAACCCCCTTCGATCGCAGCCGTCCGCGAATCGATCCTGCTGACGGCCTTTCGAGCGGCGTATGTCTCTCGGCAGGGAGTGGCACGCACGCTTCGCGAGCGGCTGGCACAGGAAGGCTGGTGCCGAATGCGCGCCGGATGCCAGACCCCGGTTTACGACGCCGAGGAAATGGAATACACCCGCGAAGTGCTTGCGCCCCATCTCGACACTGAAGACATGCGAACCTCGATCGAATGCCTGTACGGCGACACCGCCGGAAAGACGCTCGGCTTTACGCCGCGCGGCTTAAGCCACCGCGCCGGATTGGCCCTGGCCCTGCATGACGCCCGGCTCAGCGCCGCACATTCCGGCCGGCGCCAACTCCAGCCGCACCATTGACGCCGGCCCGGCTCGCTCCCCAACCCGCCACGATCCGCGGACGCTGGCAGCGTCCCCCACGGGACCACCGGCTCAATTCAACTCGACCGCCTCTTCCCAGTGTTCGTAGAGCTCGGCCAATTTTTTCTCCAGCTCTTCCAGCTCCAGTTTGGTTTCCTTCACGCGCGGGCCGTCGCGGTAGATTTCGGGGCTGGCCAGATCAGTTTGGACTTCGTGCAGCCGGACTTCTGTTTCGGTGATTTCCGCTTCGAGGTCGGACACTTTGCGGTACGGGAACTTTCGCTTGCGGCGCGGCTTGTCGGCGGTCGCTGCGCTCCCCTGACGCGAGGCGCCCAAGGCAGTCGCCAAAGCGTCGCCGGGTGGCTTTTTGCTGGTGGAGAGCTGCGCTGATGCCTCTTCCTCGGCGCGGCGGAGGGAATCGGTGTAGTGGGTGTAGTTCCCCTGATACAACCGCCAGCGCTCTGGCTCGAAGGCGAAGATGTGCGTTGCCACCTTGTCCATGAAGTAGCGGTCGTGGCTCACGAACAGCAGCGTCCCGTCAAACCCGCGGAGCGCCTCTTCCAACGCGGCGCGCGACCACAAATCGAGATGGTTCGTCGGTTCGTCCAGGACGAGAACGTTGGCATTGAGCGCGGCAACTCTGGCCAGCGCCGCCTTGCTCTTTTCGCCGCCGCTCAGGCTGCCGACTTTCTGAAAGACGATCTCCCCTTTCAGTCCGAACCGCGCCAGGAGATCGCGAATCTGGGCGGGAGTCATCGTGGGATTGTTGGCGGGGCGGACCGCTTCGATCACGTTCCGTTCCGGATCGACGCTGGCGAGTTGCTGATCGTAATAGGCGATGTCGACATTGGCCCCCAGCCGGACGCTCCCGCCGTCGGGTTCCAATTCACCCAAGAGGGTCCGCAAGAGGGTCGTCTTGCCGCAGCCATTGGGACCGAACAGCCCCACGCGATCTCCCCGCAGCACCTGAATCGACACCTCCTGGAACAGCGGGGGACCGCCAAAGCCTTTCGTCAGTTGCAGCGCTTCGAGCACCCAGTCGCCGGTGCGGCGGACCTTCTGGCCAAAACCCATGACCGGTGCGGTGATCATCCGCGGGCGTTCGACCCGCTCCAGCCGCTCCAGTTTCTTTTCTCGATCGTGGGCCTGGACGTGCTTTTGTCCGTAGTGATTGCGGCGGATGAAGTCTTCGGTCTTTTCGATGAACGCCTGTTGCTTCTCATAGGTTCGCTCCAGCAGTTCCTGTTGCTCGGCTTTGAGTTTCCAATAGGCGGAGAAGTTGCCGGGAAAATCGGCGGTCTTTCCCTGAAACAATTCCAGCGTCCGCTGCGTCACCTTGTCCAGGAAATAGCGATCGTGGCTGACGATCAGCGCCGCTTGTTCGCAATGCACGAGGTAGTCTTCGAGCCATTCGGTGGCGGCGATGTCCAGATGGTTGGTGGGCTCATCGAGGAGCATCAAATCGGGCGCCGCCAGCAGCAGGCGGGCCAGCAGCACGCGGTTTTGCTGTCCCCCGCTGAGACGATTCATCGGGTGTCCGTACTGTTCGCGGCGGAAACCGAGCCCCTGCAACACCTCGTCAACGCGATGATCGATCTGATACGCCTTCAGACGCTGCAGTTCGTGCTGCAAGTAGTCGTAGCGCCGTTGGAGCTTTTCATGGAGCGCCGTGTCGGGGGTCTCCGCGATCCGGTGGGCCACCTCTTCGGCTTCATGCTGCAAGGCATACAGCGGCGCCAATCCGATCCGCGCCTCCTCCAGCAGGGTGCGTCCCTCGTCGAACTGCGCCGCCTGTTCGAGGATGGCGACCCGCGCCTGGGGGTGAATCACGCAGCTCCCGTCGTCGGGTTCATCCTGACCGGCGACGATCCGCATCAGCGTCGTCTTCCCCGCCCCGTTAGGGCCCACCAGTCCGATTTTCTCACCCGATTCGACGGCAAACGACAGCCCATCGAGCACCGGTGCGGCGTCGAACTGGCGGGTGATGTCGGTGAGGGTGAGGATTTGCATGAGTTGGGGACGAGAGAAGCGCCTCAGCCGTCACTTGGCCGCGATGCTTTTACGAATCGCTTCGACGGTGATGCCGGCACGGTAGTCAACGATGCGCCGCCCCCACTCGACGGTCTTCTCCACGGGGGCCAGCGGGACGCCGTTGATGCTGAACTTGCCGGCGGCGATCCGCTGTTTCATCCGCACCGTCGCCGGATCGACCAGGACCATCTGGGCGGTGATCGCGAAGTCGTCGTGAAAGCCCTCGGGGGTTTGCTGAATCCCTTGCGTTTCCAGCCATTTCTCCAGGTGCGGATAGTTGAAATACTCCGGAATGAAATGGACGCGCGTTTTGCCCCCGGCCCATTGGGCGTTGAGCGCCGCGGCCACCTCCTTCATGCCGTCCTGATTTCCCCCGCTGTCCCCGATCAGGATGATCTGTTCAAATCCGTGCGCCCGCAGGCTGGCACAGATGTCGATCAGCAACTTGCGAAAGGTCTCTTCGGTCAGGCTGATCGTTCCGGGGTATTTCATGTGCAGACTCGCCGGTTCGATGTCTCCCTCGGGAACGAAACCGACGATCGGGGCGACCAGCGCGTTCCCCAGCTTGCGGGCGATCGCCTCGCTGGTCGCCTTGAGGATGTAATTGTGCTTCCCCGTCGCCAGATAGGGGCCATTCTGCTCGACTCCCCCGGTCGGCACCAGGACTGTCTTCTTCCCATCCCGCATCGCGTCGCGGACTTCCATCCAGGTCAGTTCCTCGATGAACACCGAGTCGACCGCCGCGATGGGGCGCGCCCCATTCGGGTCAGGATTCACCGGATCCGGGGCCGCCGCCGCAAACAGCGCCGTGATCCCCACCATCCCCGCCAGACTGACCAGTCGCATCATAGGATTCGCCTCCGAAGTCGTTGCGTGACAAGCATTGTGGAATTCCAGGCCGCGCGCGGGGATTCCTCCCGTTGCCGATCCCCTCTGTTCCGCGAGATTGTAGTCAACCCGGATCGCCGCGGAAACGTACCGATTCGCGTTGCGGTATGCTATACTCAGATCAGTGTTCGTGCATATCTTCGCCAGCCACGCTGGTAGCGAGTGAAGATAGCCCACCCGCCCCCCGGATCCCGCCGCATGCCGAAATCCATCCTTTTGATTGGAGTCGCCTGGTCACTCCTGGGCCAAGCGGTCTTCGGGGGAGAGCCGACCCCTGAGCAGATCGAGTTTTTTGAAAAGCGGATTCGTCCCCTGCTGGTGATGCAGTGCGCTGAATGTCATGGTGAAGGGGCCGCCAAAGGGGGGCTGCGGCTAGTCACCGGAGAAAGCACTCTCCGCGGGGGTGACTCCGGTCCGGCGGTCATCGCCGGGAAACCGGAACAGAGCCTGCTGATCGAGGCGGTCGAACAGCGCGGCGACATCAAGATGCCCCCGAAGTCCAAGCTGTCCGAAACGGAAATCGCCGACTTGCGGCGGTGGGTGGAGATCGGCGCACCGTGGCCTGCCGAGGCCGACGACGCGAAGGTCGCGACTGCCCCGTTCGTCATCACCGATGAGCAGCGCCATTTCTGGTCGTTCCAGCCGATTCGAACTCCGCCAACACCCAACGTTCAGCACTCGGACTGGCCCGTCGGAGCGATCGACCGATTCATTCTGTCCGCGCTCGAACAGCAGGGGCTGACGCCATCGCCGCCGGCGGACCGGCGGACATTGATCCGCCGCCTGACGTTCGATCTGATTGGGCTCCCTCCGACGCCGGAAGCGGTGCAGGCCTTTGAGGCGGACGACCGGGCGGACGCCTGGGAACGATTGATTGAGCGGCTGCTCGCCTCGCCGCAATATGGCGAACGCTGGGGGCGCTACTGGCTCGATGTGGCCCGCTACGCCGAGGATCAGGCGCACACGTTTCAGGCGCGAATGTACCCCTCGGGCTACCGGTATCGGGACTGGGTCATTCGATCGTTCAACCGCGACTTGCCCTACGACCAGTTCGTCCGCGAACAAATTGCCGGCGACCTGTTGGATGGTCCGCCCGAGGAACAGTACGACCGCCAGATCGCGTTGGGGTACTTCGCCCTGGGACCGGTCTATTACGCGGATGCCGGCTGCGCGTTTAAGGCGTCGCAGGACGAATTGGACGATCGTCTGGACACGCTGTCGCGCGGCTTCTTGGGGTTGACGCTCGCCTGCGCCCGCTGCCACGATCACAAGTTCGATCCAATTTCGCAGCGCGATTATTACGCCCTGGCCGGGGTTTTTCGCAGCACCACCTATCGGGAAGCGCCGCTCGTGGAGGAGGACGTGGTCCGCGCCTATGACGCCGGGCAGCAGGCTGTGAAACAAGAGGAGCAGGCGCTCAAGAAGTTTCTGGAAGGAGAGGGGGAACGCCTGGCAGAATTGGCGGCCCGCCAGTCGGCCAAATACCTGACGGCTCTCTGGCAGTGGAAACACCCCGCTCCAGGTGCTCCCGCTCCGAAACGTGAAGACCTGGCGAAACAATCGGGTCTGTTCCATTCCATTCTCGAGCGCTGGGAGAAGTCGCTGGTTCCGGAGCAGCGGGAGATGTGGCCCGCTCTGGCCCTCTGGTTTGAACTGGAAGAGAACGCCCAAGTGCTGACGGTTCACGAAGGAGTTGCCGTTCCCGCGGAAGTCGCTGCCGCCGCGGCTGCGTTTGAAACCCAGGTTGTCGCCGCGCTGGCGGAGCGCGAGACACGCCAACAGGCATACGCCCAGGCGCTCGCCGCTGCCAGCGAAGCGGAGAAATCTCAGATTCCCAAACCCGCGCTGGAGAAGCCACAGGCCGACTTGCTGGCGGCGGTCGTTGGCCCCAAGGGAGTGTGTGCCATCCCGACGGACAAGGTCGAAGGCTTGCTCGATCCGTCGCGTCAGCCGGAATTGGTCACCCACAAACTTCGGCTCGAAGAGCAAAAGAAGGCGGCCCCTCCCAAGTATGCAATGGCCCACGCCGTCAGTGAAGGGGAAGCGGCAAACATGAAGCTCCACATCCGGGGTAACCCCAATCGGACGGGGGAAGAAGTTCCTCGTCGCTTCCTCGAGATTCTGTCCCCGCAGGAGCCACTCCCGTTGACGCAGGGGAGCGGTCGAGCGGAACTGGCGCGGGCCGTCGCCAGCCCCAACAATCCGCTGACGCCGCGCGTCATCGTCAATCGCCTGTGGCAACAGCATTTCGGCAGGGGCCTCGTCGCCACCCCCAGCAATTTCGGTCGGCTGGGGGAGCGTCCCTCGCATCCGGAATTGCTCGACTACCTGGCCGCCCGACTGATCCGCAACGGGTGGTCGATCAAACAGATTCATCGCGAGATCGTCTGCTCGGCAACCTACCGGCAGACAAGCGCGGTGAGCGATTCGCAATTCGAACGGGATCCCGACAATCTGCTCCTGAGCCGCATGCCGCGCCGCAGGCTGGACGTGGAAGCGTGGCGCGATGCGCTGCTGTCGGTCGCGGGGCATCTCGATCAAACACCCGGCGGCCCGTCCGGTAATCTGGCCACCGCCGAGTTCCGCCGCCGGACCGTCTACGGGGCCGTCAGTCGCCATAACCTCGACGGGTTGCTGCGGCTGTTTGATTTTCCCGATCCGAACATCACCAGCGAGCGGCGGGCCGTGACGACAGTGCCGTTGCAGCAGTTGTTCGTGTTGAACAGCGATTTTATGGCGGCTCAAGCAAGAGCTCTTGCCGCGCGGCTGGCAGCCGAGGCCGGAAGCGATGATCGCGCCCGGATCGAGCGGGGCTATCGGTTGCTGGTGGGGCGCCTCCCAAGCCCGGTGGAAATTGAGATCGGGCTGGAGTTTTTGGCAAGCGCCGAAACGGCTGCCGAGTCGATTGGCGGAACTGGGGCCGCGGGGGTCGCCAGTCTTCTGTCGCGTTGGGAACAGTACGCCCAGGTGTTGCTCAGCGCCAACGAGTTTGCGTTTGTAGATTGAAGCGGAGGAATCCGGAGAAATCAGGATCGCCATGCACGGCCGAGGCGATTATGATGGTGGATTAGGAGGTACTTACGATGACTCAGATTGTCCTGGACAGAAACGCCGTAGAAAAACTCGCCGGTCGATCGGAGCGTGTCGAGATTTGCGACGACCAGGGGCGGCGAATCGGGTATTTTGAACCCGATCCGAGCGGATTTGCGGATTGCCAATTCACAGTTCCGTTCTCCACAGAAGAGTTGCGCCGCGCGCGTCTGGAGCCGGTGGGGCGTACGCTGCCGGAGATTCTGGCAGATTTGGATAAGCACACATGAGGTTTAGTGTCCGCTGGAGCAAGGTGGCGGAGAATCAGCTTGCGTCGATTTGGATTGCGGCTTCAGATCGATCCGTCGTTACCGCGGCGGCAAGTGAGATTGATGCAGTTCTTCGGGACCGTGCTGATCAGGTCGGGGAATCAAGGCCTGCCGATGGGACTCGAATTCTGTTTGAACGTCCACTGGGTGTGGTATTTGATCTAATGCCAGAAGACGCAGTTGTTCGCGTATTGCGGGTCTGGCGTTTTTGAACGGATGTTTTGTGATTCGATCGGGCCGTTTTTTTGCTGGGACTGTCGCAGGATTGCCGATGACCATGATCGATTCTAATCAGTTCTCTCGCCGTCGCGCTCTCTCCCGCCTTGGAAGCGGCATGGGCCTGGTCGGCTTGGCGACGGTCCTGGCCGACGAACAAGCGGGCTTTTCGCGCCGGGCGACTGCGGCGCCGGCGGACGCCGCGGCTGTCGCCAACCCTCTCTCCCCCAAATCGCCGCACCATCTCCCGCGGGCGCGCCGTGTCATTCATCTGTTCATGAATGGCGGCCCCTCGCAGGTTGACACGTTCGATCCCAAGCCGGCCCTCGAAAAGTATTCCGGCAAGGCCCCTCCGGCGGAACTCGTGAACACCATGCGGCGAACGAAGGGGACGCTCATGCCCAGCCCCTTTCAGTTCTCCAAACAGGGGGAGTCCGGCATCGAAGTCAGCGAGCTGTTTCCGCACCTGTCCCGCTGCATCGACGATCTGTGCGTCATCCGCTCAATGCACACCAATCTCCCCAACCACGAGCCATCGTTCTTGATGATGAACTCGGGGGAGACGCAGCCCACGCGCCCCAGCCTGGGTTCCTGGCTGACGTATGGCCTGGGCTCCGAAAACCAGAATCTCCCCGGCTACGTCGTGCTCTGTCCCGGTCAGCCGACCGTCGGACCGCAGTTGTGGAGCAATAGTTTTCTCCCTGGAATTTATCAGGGAGTCCACATCAACAACTCGGAACTCGATCCCAAAAGAGTCATCCGCCACATCGCCAACGCTCACGTCAGCCCTGCCGACCAGCGGCGGCAACTGGACCTGTTGCGAAAACTCAACCAGACGCATCTGGCCGAACGGTTGCGCGACCAGCAGTTGGAAGGACGCATTCAGGCGCTGGAAATGGCCTACCGCATGCAGGGGGAGGCGCAGGAAGCATTTGACATCAGCCGCGAGTCAGAAGAAACCCGCAAGCTGTACGGCGACGGGCAGTTTGCCAATGCCTGCCTGATCGCCCGCCGATTGGCCGAGCGGGGGGTGCGGATCACCCAGGTATATTTTGGGGGTGGGCAGCCGTGGGACGATCACGGCGACATCGCCAATCACAAGCAGCATGCGTTGAAAAGCGATCAGGCGATCGCCGCCCTGATCACCGACCTCAAGTCGCGCGGCCTGCTGGACGAGACGCTCTTGGTCTGGGGAGGGGAGTTCGGGCGGACCCCGACGGCCGAAGGATCGAAGGGGCGGGATCACAACAACATGGGTTTCAGCATGTGGCTGGCTGGAGGAGGAGTGAAGGCCGGGCACGTCCACGGTGCAACCGACGAGATCGGATTCTCCGCCGTCCAGGGGACGGTCCACGTCCACGATCTGCACG
>JBJXGA010000453.1:0-7027 GCA_046152955.1 Planctomycetales bacterium
CCCTTCGGCCTCCTTCAGCTCGGCCTCTCGTTACGACACCTCCTGCCGCAGTTCCTTCCCACGCGCGATGAGCGACTGCTTCTGCGCGGCGTCCTTTTCCTTGGGAATGCGTGCGGAAAGGTCATTCTGCTCGCGGCGGAGGTTGTCGATCTGGACGATGAGTTCGCTGCGGCGAGTTTTGAGTGAGAGCAGCCCACTCAGATCGACGGATACGCCCCGGTGGCGGCAGTTTTCGGTGACCTGGTCGAGATGATCGCAGAGAAATTGGAGATCAAGCATTGATGAAAACTTCCAGACTCAAAAATTTGGGATCGAAAAAAGGACAGGCCGTCAGCGCCGGGTGCAAAATTCATGCGACTAGGGGACGCGGGGAGTGGCCCTCCTCTCCTTCCAATCCGTCCAGACGGAAACCAGGGCATCCAGGACTTCAGGTTCCGAAGAATAAAACCCCTGTTCGTTCGACTTGCTGCCGACCATGGGGATCGTAAACACAGCCCGCTTCTTATCGACAATCCACATGAAAAGTCGTGGCACCTCACTGATCTCGTAGACTTGAGCCTGCTCAGTCGCCAATCGCAGCAGCCTCCGGTCATGGACTGACTCGAGACATTCGTGGAACTTTTGGATCGAATCGATCTTTGGTTGCCGCTTCTCGCGCTTCTCAAAGACCTTCAGATTCTCCTTGAACTGGTCATCTCGGATCAAATTCGACCACGCCCGTTGGTCGTTTCCAAATTGGATTTCCTGCAATTCACGTCGACACTCTGCATTCGGAAAAATGAACTCGATCGAGATGTCTGACTCGATCAGCTTCTTCAGAATGCTCTCGTAGCGGTTGTACAGCCGCCGACAGGAGAATATTCCGTAGCAGGGAAAATCACAAAGGACCATGACGTTCTCGCGCGCTTTTCGCAAGAGTCGGCAAGCCAATTGGAAGCAATCCGGTACACTTCCGGCATAGCGCGTCCGGACTCCAATCTTCATTTCTTCCAGCAGTCGCGCGAGCGAATTGTTGTTCTGCCTGGGGCCCAATTCGCGAATCACCGTCTTCAGCACAACGCAAATCGACGCGACCGCAGACTGCAGTGAACGCCCCTTTCGTTCATCGAGCGTCAGGACAGTGACTCCCGCCAAATCCGATGGAAGCTTGGCCTCCGCCGAAGCGATCATGAACGTCCGATCGCGACCGACGGCTCCGATAAACAGACCCAATTCAAACAGCACATTGTCGCGCGGCACCCGGCGTTCAGATCCACGGCTGATGCCGATATCATCATCCGAGAGGATCAAAACTGCAAAATCGAATTCGGGCGCTTTGGCGGCCAGGTTTTCGAGCGTTCCCGAGGACAGATCGAAAAAACGCTGGTTCCACGGGGTGGTATCGCATACATCCTGCAGGAATACCTGGACGAGTTCGACCAGATCCATTCGCTCCGATGAGGAACCGATGAACACTCGAGGAACTTGATGTGGCATGGCACAGACTCATACAGCGGCAATTGATGGCCAAAAGACAAACGATTCTGCTTGTGTTGGCACGGCTCCGCGGACCCTCTGGATACGACGGACGTTTCCGCCGACAACGATTCGGATGGTAGGCCCCGCCTCAACCCGTGGATGCGCCACTCTGTCCGAGTTGTTCCCAGAGCCGAGCGCTTGTCCGGATTCCCCTGGAAAAATCCCGCAGGGAAAAATGCTCGTTGGGGCCATGGAGGTTGTCGCTGTTTTGCCCCCATCCCAGCAACAGCGTCTCAATTCCCAACATCGTTTTCAAGTGCATCACGACTGGAATCGATCCGCCCTCTCGAATCATCACGGGGGGCCGGCCAAACACCAATTCGATCGCCCGACGTGCGGCGGCAAAATTCCTCGAATCCATGTCGAACACGATTCCAGGACTTTGGTGAAATCGCTTGAATTCCAGTTCCAGCCCGGGCAGGCAGTGTCGGCGAACCCAGGCTTCCAGGTCATCAAAAATCCGCGAGGGATTCTGGTCCGGAACCATGCGGCAGGTAATCTTGGCGAACGCAGTCGACGGAATAATTGTCTTGGGCCCCTCCCCGATGTAGCCGCTCGCCATTCCGTTGACATCGCACGTGGGCCGGACGGACATCCGTGCCGGAATCGAGAACTCTCTCTCTCCCCATCCCGCGGCGACCCCCAAGCCCGCCAAAAACTGCGATTCGTCAAAAGGCAATGCCGCAAGTTGTGCCTGCTCGGCCGCGTTGAGGGGCCGTACGTCGTCATAGAATCCGGGGACGCGTACATGCCCGGTTTCGTCATGGAGCGCTCCCAGGATTCTCGCCAGTCCAATCGCCGGGTTTGCCACTGCTCCGCCAAAAACTCCGCTGTGCAAATCCTGGCTCGGTCCAGTCAACGCAATCTCACAGGAAATGATACCGCGCAGCCCGTAGGTGATGGCCGGCAAATCAGGTCCATATTGGGCGGTGTCGCTGATGACCGCCACGTCCGCTGCCAGCCGCGATTTGCTCCGCTCCAGAAAATCATCCAGATTGCGACTGCCGACTTCTTCCTCCCCTTCGATGACCACCTTCACGTTCACCGGCAACCGGCCGGCGGTCTTCATCCAGGCTTCGATCGATTTGACGTGCGTGAAAAACTGCCCTTTGTCGTCGGTCGCGCCGCGGGCGAAGATCTTACCGTCCCGGATCGTCGGTTCGAACGGAGGAGAAATCCACTCGTTGAGTGGGTCGGGGGGCTGCACGTCGTAATGGCCATAGATCAGCACCGTTGGAGCGCCGGCCGCTCCCAGCCATTCTCCGTAGACAATCGGATTTCCCGGAGTTTCGATCAACTCCGCCGCCAGTCCGGCGGAGGCGAGTTGCTCCCGCACAAACTCGGCGGCGCGGCGGACTTCTCCTTTCAAAGTCGAATCGGCGCTGACGCTGCGAATCCGGAGCAGTGCTTTGAGCTCCTCCAGAAAGCGATCGGCGTTTCGTGTCAGATACTGGTCGACGTCTTGAATGCAGTGATCGATGGTCATGGATCGAGAATTTCCCGGGCGGACTGTACGCAGAACAGGTCAGGCGGTCCTTCACCGCATCAGGAGATCATAGCCAACCCAGAAGATTCCGGCATCCACCAGCAGGTGGCTGAGCCAGACGCCATACAGGGACTGGTGCCTTTGGTAGAGGCCCGCCCACAGCAATCCGCCAATCGCCACCGACGCCGAGAGAAACAGTGTGAGGGGAGACATCCAGCCAAAGTAATCCGCCAGCACGCAGACATGGTGCGCCATGAAGCCAACCGCCGAAACGACGGCCGCGACTGAAAACGCCGTCAACGCCCGCAACTGTCCGAACACGAACCACCGCCAGTAATACTCTTCGAGCAGCGAATGTCCCACCGCGTAGAACACTCCCAGAGCGGCGAACCGCGCGCCGGTTCCCACGCCGATCCCCTGGGTTTTCTGCCGAATTCGCGCCAACGCCTCCGGAGGAAAGGCATCCTTGAGCCAGCCAAAGTACAGGAGCAGCATGGCGACGACGATCGCAGCGCCGAGTAAACCCCCATCGAACAATTCTCTCCAGCGCGGTCCTCTCCAGGCGATCCGCCGACGCTGGACGTACCAGAACCACACGAGGGGAAATCCAAATTGCAGCAACTTGCCGACGACATACGCCCCCTGCTGCCAGGCGGCAGGCGCCCCCGCCAGGAGGATGAAATAGACGACTGTCACCGCAGTCGGCAACACCAGACTGAAACCAACGGCCCACCAGTCACGCCGTGGGATTGTCAGCGATTTAGAATCAGGCATAATCATGGACGATATGGGATTCTGCGGAGCCGGTCCATTCTGAGGGACTGTCCGCATCGTGAGCCGGAAAATGAAACGCAAGTCAAAAGACCAATCGCTCTGGCCGACATTCGACTCACCGCTTCTCCAAGGCGTAGCGTCTGCGTTTCTTCGTCGCCGCAAGACGCTCAACTACCAAGTCGGGTTGGCCTGCGAAAAAGAGTTCAGTGAAACGGAGAGCGGGGCCCTGGAACGGTTGAATCTCAACTTATTCCCAGGCAATGGTGGCCTGCAATTGAGCGTCTGGGAAGACGGCGGCATGTGGCTGCAGTACTGCGTCAAAGCACCCGGCAGGAATAGCGGCTGGGCTTACAGCGACCACTTCTACGGATCCCTTGACGATGTTTCACCCGAGACACTGGTGGCGATAATCGAGAGAACGATCGCCCGGCGCTTTGATCCGGAAAACTCCGATCCGACGGAATATCGTAAGAGATTGCGGGAAATCTGGGGGCGTGTTCAACCGTTCGAGGAATAGCCGCCGAATCAGGCGCCATGCCTTGACCTGAGTCGAAGGGGCGGATGCTGGATTTCTTCGCTGCAATGCCGGAGCGGCGGTTCCGGTGGGAGAACGAATTTGCGGCAAATGTGCAGTCAGCGGCAGCGGGCCCATTGCTCGGCTCAGGACGACCGACAGATGTTCCGACGGTCTGCGGGCAGTCATTTGATATTTGTGTCTGAGCATTGTCACAGTTAAACTCGTAGGCGAGCGTGCGGCCGTGCCTGTCGGGGCGGCACTATGTCGCCTGCGGCGGTGGAAGTCGCTCCGCTGACCATTTCGGCGTTGATGATGCGCAGACTCACTTAGTCACTTGGAATTGGCAATGGGGCGGATCGTCGGCATCGATCTGGGAACGACGTATTCGGCCGTCGGATACCTTTCGGCCGATGGTCCGCGGCTGATCCCGAACGCGATCGGCGATTTGCTTACTCCTTCGGCGGTCGGCATCGATACCGACGGAAAGGTTCTCGTCGGTCGTCCCGCCAAGGAATTCCAGGTCGTGCAACCGGAGCGCTGCGTGAGCACTTTCAAGCGGCACATGGGAACCGATTGGACGGCCGAAATTGCCGGCCGCCGGTATTCTCCCGAGGAACTATCGAGCCTGGTGCTACGCACCCTCAAGGGGGACGCCGAGGCGCACCTGGGTGAGACGGTCGACCGGGCCGTGATTACTGTCCCGGCCTACTTCAATGAACATCAGCGGAAGGCGACGCTGCGCGCCGGCCGGATCGCCGGGTTCGAGGTTGAGAGAATCCTGAACGAGCCGACGGCCGCCGCGATTGCCTATGGGCTGCACGACGGTCGCCAGGAGAAAGTTCTGGTCGTCTTCGACCTGGGGGGCGGGACGTTCGACGTCTCGGTCGTGGATCTGTTCGAGGGGACGCTCGAGGTCCGCGCTTCGTCGGGCGAGACGTTTCTCGGCGGCGAAGATTTCACCAACGCGATGGCCGCTCGGATCGTTGAATCGCGCGGGTACGTTTTTGAGCGGGCCGAGACGGAGCATCCGCGACTGATTTCGCGACTGAGGCTGGAATGTGAGCAAGCCAAACTCCGGTTATCCAGCCGCCCCGAAACTGCCGTGAGATTTCCCGACAAGAAGGGAGAATTCGACGCCGATTCACCGCTGGTCGCCGTCACCCGTGCGCAGTTTGAATCGTGGACCGAGCACATCCTCAACCGTATGGAACTCCCCATTCGCCGCGCCCTGGGGGACGCCGGGTTGGGACGGGACGACGTCGACGAGTTGATTCTGGTGGGAGGCGCGACGCGGATGCCGTTCGTCGCCGAGCGGGTGACGCAGTTGTTTGGTCGCTCGCCGACGTGCCGGCTGAATCCCGACGAGGTGGTGGCGCTGGGAGCGGCGGTGCAGTCGGGTCTGATCGAAAAGAACGCCGCAGTCGAGGATCTGGTCGTCACCGATGTATCCCCCTTTACGCTGGGAATTGAAATCAGCCCCGACATCGGGGGGATCAAGCGCCGGGGCTACTTCCTGCCGATCATCAATCGCAATACGACGATTCCAGTGAGCCGCGTCGAGCGAGTGTTGACCACCGCGCCGAATATGGCAAGCGTGAGAATCGCCGTCTATCAGGGGGAAGGGCGCCGCGTGGCGTCGAACTTGTTTCTGGGGGAATTTACCGTCGACGGGATTCCGCTGGGACCGGTCGGGCGGCCGATCGATGTGCGCTTCACCTATGACCTGAACGGCGTGCTGGAAGTCGAAGCAGTGGTCGTCGAGACGCGGAAGAAGGTCACACACGTCATCACGCGGCATGCGCGGGAAATGTCGGAGGCCGACGTCGCCAAGGCTGTCGCTGCAATGCACGCACTGAAGACCCATCCCCGCGAAGAAACCGTGAACCGCTTCCTGCTCCGCCGCGCCGAACGCGTCTATCAGGAATTGCCCCTCCCTCTCCGCCGGCTGCTGGAACAGTTGATCCTGGGATTCGAAGAGGCGCTGGAGATCCGCGATCCGGCCGTGATCCAACGGCACAAAGCGTCGCTCCAGGAGTTTCTCACACTCCACGACCGCGGAACCACCGACGGTCGCGATTCCGAAAATGAAGGCGCGGATGATGACCCGCACTGAGGACAACTCGGAGCCGACCGACGAACGCCGCTGGGCGTGCGAACTATTTGGCATTCCCGCGCACGCGGCCCCGGCCGATCGCGTGCGACTGGTCTTGCGGCAATTGGAGTCCGCGGATTTCGTTCCCCCTGCGGCCTGGCAGGATGCGGTGGAGATTCTGTCGCGACCTGCGCCGGAGGAGGAGAGTTCATCGCCGACGGGAAGCAGGGCCTTCCAGCAAGACTACGAAGATCGGCTGCGAGAAGAGATCGACACACTTGCGAGCCGCTTCTTTTTGACTCCGCCAGCCCAACGCCAGCAAAGTTGGATCGATCTCTGCGACCAGTGCCGGCGCTCGCTGCCGCTGACCGAACGGTTAGCGCGGCTCGAACCGGGCCTGGCTATCGAGTCGCCCGAGTTCACGGTCGTGGCGCCGCACTCTGATGAACTGGCCGGATGGATCCTCCGGCTGTTTCCATTGAGTCCCGAAGCGCGTGCCATCCAATTCTGCGTCGCGCTCGATCAAGCCGCGGTCGACGCGGGGGCCTGGGTCCATGCGGCCGCCTGGCTGCAAAAGGAGCAACCGGAAATCGCTCGACTGGGAGTCGATTTGATCGATGCCATACTGTTTCTCGAGAAG
>JBJXGA010000459.1:0-9451 GCA_046152955.1 Planctomycetales bacterium
CAGGGACGTACACCCTGACCGAAACTCAGCCCGCGACATTCCTCGATGGAAAAGACACGATCGGCACGCCGGGAGGAACGACGACCAACGACAAGTTCTCCAACGTCGTGCTGACCTCAGGGGTCAGCGGCACCGAGAACAACTTTGGTGAAGTGAAAGCCGCCAGCCTGTCGGGCTATGTCTATCATGACGCCAACAACGACGGCGCCCGGACCGGCGAAACCGGGATCGCCAGCGCCACGGTCACGTTGACCGGGACGAACGACCTGGGAGCTTCCGTCAGCGTCGTCGCCACGACCAACGCCAGCGGCTACTACGAATTCACCGGCCTGCGGCCGGGGACCTATGTGCTGACCGAGACCCAGCCCGCCTCATTCCTCGATGGCAAAGACACGGTTGGCACGCCGGGAGGCACCACGACCAACGACAAGTTCTCCAACGTCGTGCTCACCTCGGGAGTGAGCGGTTCGGAGAACAACTTCGGCGAAGTCAAAGCCGCCAGCCTGTCGGGCTACATCTACCATGACGCCAACAATGACGGCGCCCGGACCGGCGAAACGGGGATCGCCAGCGCCACGGTCACGCTGACCGGAACGAACGACCTGGGAGCCTCCGTCAGCGTCGTCGCCACGACCAACGCCAGCGGCTACTACGAGTTCACCGGCCTGCGGCCGGGGACGTATGTGCTGACTGAGACCCAGCCCGCCTCATTCCTCGACGGCAAAGACACGGTTGGCACTCCGGGGGGCACCACGACCAACGACAAGTTCTCCAACGTCGTCCTCACCTCGGGTGTGAGCGGTACGGAGAACAACTTTGGCGAAGTGAAAACCGCCAGTCTCTCCGGGTATGTCTATGTCGATGGCAACAACGACGGATTGCGTTCAGGGGACGCGGGGATTGCCGGCGCCACCGTGACCTTGACCGGCACAAACGATCTGGGAACCTCCGTCAACGTCGTCGCGACGACCAACAGCAGCGGATTCTACCAGTTCACCGGGCTGCGGCCGGGAACATACGTGCTGACCGAGACGCAACCGTCGGCCTATCTGGATGGCAAAGACACGATCGGCACGCCGGGAGGAACCACGACCAACGACAAGTTCTCCAACGTCGTGCTGAACTCGGGAGTGAGCGGCACGGAGAACAACTTCGGCGAACTGGGGGCCGTGATCAACGGCAAGAAATTCCTGGATGTCACTGGCAACGGCCTGTCGAATGACGACACCGCGCTGGCCGGCGCTTCGTTCAAGCTGTACGTCGATTCGAATTCCAACAACACGCTGGACGCCAACGATGCCGCCTACGGCAGCACCGTCACTTCGACCTCCAACGGAACGTTCTCGTTCCGCAACCTTCCAGCCGGCGTGTACTTCGTTCAGGAACTCGCCATGACGGGTTACGTCCGGACTGGTCCGACCCTGAGCGACTATTACAAAGTCAACGTGACGGCCGGTTCGACGAACGGGGTCTACAATTTCGCCAATGCGGAGAAGGGCTGCGACTGTTCCATCGACACGTCGTCGATCAAGTACTACATCAACGGATCGTCCACGCCGGTGACCAATCTGCGGGGCAACGTCAACCAGGGCGACACCGTGGAAGTCCGGTTCAATGTCACGGAAGCGGGAGCGACGTTCTCGCTTGTCAGCTACACCGCCCCCGCTGCGAGCTTTGACGCCAACACCGCTTCGCAACAGGTGATCTTCGACACCGACACCATCACCAACGCGACGGTGGGGACGAAGAGCCTGAAGGTGCTGGTGCCAAACTGTTACTTCCAGATCGACTTCGTCTGCGGTTTGCCGATCGACACGTTCGGACCGGCCGGCAGCAATATCTTCTACACGCCGCAAGGCCGCCTGCTCAGCGCCGACAACGATGGAATTCAGGCCTACAGCACTTCGTCGCTGTCGGGTAACGTGTATAAGGACAGCAACAACAACGGCAGCAAAGACACCGGCGAAGGCGGAATCTTCTGCGTCACCGTCAAGCTCTCGGGCAAGGACATCTATGGCAACACGGTGAACCTGACCACCACCACCAACAGCAGCGGCTATTACGTCTTCAACAACCTCAAGGCGAGCGACTCCAACGGCTACAAGATCAGCGAAGTGCAGCCGGCCGGATACAACGACGGCAAGGACTCGGTGGGGAGCCTGGGGGGGACCGCCGCGGCATTGGGTTCTGACCTGTTGACCACCAAACAAGTCAACACGAACAAGAGCGGCACGAACTACAACTTTGGCGAACGCCCCCTGCCGCAGATGGCCGCCGGGGCGATGTTCACGGAAGCCAGTGCGCCTCTGCTCACCTCCCCCGAAGGGGTGATCAGCGGTGAGGTGCGGGTGGCGGTGGATGGCCTTCCGGCGGATCTGGCCGCCGCCGGCCAGGCGCGCATCCAGGACGCGATCAATGTGCTCAATTCGCAATTGGGAGTGTACCAGGTGCATTTCAGCCTGGTTTCCGGTCCGGCTGCCGCCGACGCACAGGTCCACCTGCGCGTTTCCAGCACCAGCGATCTGGGGAATGCTTCCCAGGGGGTGTTGGGAGCCACCAGCGGGCACGACGTCACGCTGCTGTCGGGATGGAACTGGTACGTCGGGGCTGATCCGCGACTGATTCAACCCGGCCAATACGATTTCCAAACGGTCGTGGCCCACGAATTGGCGCACACCGTCGGCCTGGGTGAAAGCACAGATCCCACCTCGGTCATGTTCCAGGCGCTGGCTGCCGGACAGGTTCGCCGCACGTTGAGCGCCGCGGACCTTCACCAGATCGCCCTCACGGAGGGGGGCGTCTCTTCTGTGAACACGCCGGCGGCGGCGACTCCGGGACTGGGGGCGCGATTCGCTGCGGCGACCACGCCTGGAGCCGTTCCTGCGGTTCTCTCGGGGGGGACAACCGTGACTCCGGAAGTCTCAGCGCGTCGCGACTTGTCGCCGGAAACTCGCGGCACCACCCCCTCCGAAGTCGCGCTCCTCCCAGGCGCCAGCGCCACGAACGGGCGGAGGACGACGAATGGCTCCGCTGAGCTCGCGGGCGGTGCTCTCTCACGCGGGCTCTCCACCGCAGCTTTGGATTCGTTTTACACCCAGTTTGGAGCGGGCCGCGCTCAGCTTTCCTGAGCGGATCCGGCGGGTATTCGCAAGTTGGCAATGAACGAGACGGCGCGCTGCGGCGCGCCGTCTTTTTTCATGGCGCCTTGGACCTTGGACTGCCGGTTCCGAATCTCGATTGACGCGCCCACCAGAGGGGGACCACAATAAAGATTCACGCATCCCCATGTCGTTGGGGGGTGTCCGTCATCCCGTTGTCATTCGCTGCGCGCTCCCATGTCACGCCTGTTGTCGCCGGCCCCCCACTGGCCAGCCTGCCCTCTTCCCCCTCCGAGGCACGCCATCGGACTGGCCCAGGGATGTCCGATGTGCTTGGTCCAGGCCGGGCCTGATGTTCCGCGGGGCGAGACCTCCGCTTCCCGATCAGGACCGGGCCGATCCGCCGCGCGGAGCGTCCGCTCATGAGTGACGATGTGGCGCGGGAACTGTTGCGGGCCAAAAGTCGCAGTCTGGCGGGGGGAGAGACGCTCCCCCCCTTGCCTCCGGTGCGTCGTCCGGACCCCCCCCGGTCGCTCCCTGCGCCCGAGCCCAACCTGCCGGAGCTCCCCCCCCGCCGCCGGAGAGGGTTCGTTCGCTGGTTGCTGTTCATCCCCCTCCTGGGGCTTGCTGGCTGGAGCCTCTGGGAGCGGCAGCAGGCGCTCGACTCCGCCGGGAAACTGCGTCAGGAGCTCGTCCAAAGTCACCTGCACAACGCCCGCGCCGCGTTGCAGCAGCGGCGGTGGTCCGAAGGCGCCTTCGCCTATTGGCAGGCCTATGAACAAGTCCGCAAGTTGCCCGATCCGGAGGGGAAGGTCGCGCTCCGCAACCTGCTCGCCTCCTGGACGCCGCGCGCCGGACGGGCGCTGTTGCACTCGGGGATCGTTTGGAACGTCACCTTCAGCGCGGACGGCGGCCGGATCGCCACGGCGAGCGAAGACGGAACGGCGCGGCTTTGGGACGCGCGCACGGGGCAACCCTGGGGAGCGCCCCTGGCAATGGGAAGCCCCGCGCGGGCCGTCGCCTTCACCCGCGATGGAACCCGGCTGCTCGTCGCGGGAGATGACAAAGCCACCCGGCTGTGGGACGCGCAAACCGGTGATCCCCTGGGAAACCCCTTCCCCCATCCCGACCTCGTCCTGGCGATTGCCCTCAGCCCCGACGGCCGCATCGCCGCCACGGCCGGCGAGGACAAATCGATCCGACTCTGGAACGCCGACACCGGCCAATCGCTCGCCAAGCCGCTCCGCCATGACGGCCCGGTCACCCGGATCGTCTTCAATGCGCAGGGAACGCTCCTGCTCAGCGCCAGTCGCGATCACACGGCGCGGCTGTGGGAGGTTCCCTCCGGGGAGCCGCGCGGCGAACCGCTGCGACATACCGGGCATGTCATGGCGGCGCATTTCAGTCCCGACGAAACGCTCGTCCTCACCGCCAGCGCCGATCGGACGATACGTCTGTGGGATGTGGAGACCGGCCGCCTGCATGCCGATCCGATCTTCGACGACCTGCCGGTCATGTCGGCGGCGATCAGCCCCGACGGGAGCACGCTCGTCAGCGGCAGCGGCGGAGTGGTCAATGGCAAGGCGCGACTGTGGAGCGCGGCGACAGGCCAGGTGCTGGGCGCCCCCATGCTGCACGACGCCGAAGTCTCGACCGTGGCCTTCAGTCCCGATGGAACGCTCGTCCTCACCGGGAGCCGCGACGGCGTGCTGCGATTGTGGGACGCCCGCAATGGCGAACCCCGTTCGCCTCCCGCCGCGCACCCGGATGTCATCACCTCGGCGCTGTTCAGCGCGGATGGCCAGCGGATTGCCACCGGATGCCGCGACGGGCGCGGGAGAGTGTGGGAGCTGCGGGAACTCGACTCGCGGCTCCGCACGCTGACGCATGATCGTGCCGTCACGCGCGTGGCGGTCAGTCCCGATGGCCGGATGATCCTCACGGGGAGCACCGATCACACGGCACAGCGCTGGGACGCCGCCACCGGCCAGCCTGTGGGAGAGCCGCTGCACCACGACAAGCCGGTCCTGGCGATCGCCATCAGTCCCGACGGAGCGACGATCGTGACCGGCAGCGAAGACGCGACGGCCCGCATGTGGGACGCCGCGACCGGAGCGCCTCTGGGCCAGCCGCTGGTCCACGACAAGCCGGTCCTCGCCGCAGCGTTCAGTCCCGACGGGACCTGGCTCTTGACCGGCAGTGAAGACCACACAGCCCGGTTCTGGGAAGTCCCTTCCGGGCTCCCCCTGATCAACCCGTTGCCCCACGACGATTTTGTCTGGTCGGTCGCGTTCAGTCCCGACGGACAAACGGCGCTGACGGGTTGCGGCGACAGTCGGGCGCGGCTCTGGATCGTCCGCTCGGGGCGGCTCAAGCATCAGCCCCTCTGGCATCCGCAGCGCGTGGGGCCGGTGGCCTTTAGCCCCGATGGCCTGCTGGTCGCCACCGGGTGCGCCGATGGGGGGGTCCGCATCTGGGAAACCGCATCCGGCGATTCGAAGCAGGAGATCAAAGGACACCAGGACATCGTGATCAGCCTGGCGTTCAGTCCCGATGGGAGAACGCTGGCGTCCGCCGGCCTGGACAGCGCCGCGCGGCTTTGGAGCGTCGCCACCGGAGACGCGCTGACCCCCCCCTTGCGGCATGACAACGCCCTCAATTGCCTGGCGTTCAGTCCCGACGGCCGGACGCTCGCCACCGGCGGCAAGGACCAGACCGTGCGCGTGTGGGACACCCGCACCGGCCACCCCCGCGGAACGCCCCTCCCGCACGACGGCGAGATCCACGCCATCGTCTTCAGCCCCGATGGCCGCTGGCTCGTCGCCGGATGCCAGGATGGCGCCGCCTATCAATGGGACATCCCCCCCGCCATCGACGATGACCCGGAACGGCTGCTCCTGTCGCTCGAAGTGCGACTGGCCGAAACCCTCGACGAGTACGGATTGTGTCGACCACTGACGCAGGCCGAATGGCTCCGGCGCTGGCAGCGGCTCGAAGCGCTGGGGGGGCCAGGGGACGTTCTCCCGCGAGAAGATGCTCAAGCGCCGGAATGAACGGAGTGCTGCCTCAGTCCTGCGGAGGCTAAATGTTCGCGCCGGCGTCCAGGTCGGTCGGCGGGGTGACGGGAAAAGGGGCCTGTTCGGTCCGGACGCGCGTGCGGCAGAACTCCAGGTAGTCGGCGTGCCCGAGCAGTTGCTGAAGCGTTTCCTGGACACTGGCGCCTCGCTCGCGCTGCGGAGCTGCCGGCACCACCCCTCGGCGACGCCCCGCTGCGTAGCCGCGCTCTTCCCCCTGCGTGGTGAGCATCATCTTCACCGCCCAGGGGGCCCCTTCCAATAGCGCCCGGTACAGCGTCGCTTCGGCGGTGTCGACCATCTTGCCGCGCTGCGCTGCGACGAGCGCCGTGAGATTGGCGGAGCCACTGATCCGGCGGTGCAGTTCCTCCGGCAGACACCCCAGCCGCTCCGCCGCCAGGTAGACTTCGCCCAATGTCACCTGGAGCGCTGCCTCAATCCGCTCGTCGGTCAGCCGCGTTTTGACTTTGCCCAAAGGTATTGCCACAGATCACTCGCTGGTGAAATTCAAGATCGGACCCCTGGGGCCATCGGACGCGGCCGATCGGTCGCACGAGGCTGGGTCTGCATTTGACTTTCTGTTTCAGTCCGCCCCCATCCGCCTTGCGCGGATGGAGCGAAAGATTCGCAGGCTAGAACGGAGCACCATCGAGAATGATCCCACGTGTAGAACCGCTCCCCCCTCCCCGCCGCAGTCCACGCTGGTATGCCCGAAAACGATTTGCCGCGGCGGGGAGGGGGAGCGGTTCGTGAGCGCGGGAATCCGGGTGGCAGGCGTGTGTGTAGCTGCCAGGCAGGCCTCCGCTGGCACAAGGCCAACGGGGGGCGGCGTATTGGTTAGGAGATGCGTTTTCCGTCTGGCATCGGAACAATTCATGGATCAATTCACCTCAATGCCGCGACTGACTCTTGCGCAGACCAGGCTGGGCCGGTGCGGATCGCCCCACAGCGGCGAGGAGATTGTCAGTTCCCCGCGGCTTGTCCGAGTCGGGCGAACTTGAACAGGTCGTCGGCGAACCCGTTCCCGTCGCCGTCGGTCGGGTTGGCGGGAAACGTGGCGACGTGCCCCGTCTGCGGGAAGATCGTCAGGATCATCATCTCCCCTTTGCTCGCCGGATCGATCGGATTGGGATACGCCACCGCGTCCTGAATGTCGCGCAACAAAAGATGAATCGGCCCCAGCGCGGCGGCTCCCCCCGACACCATCCCACGGGGGGTGAACATGATGTCGATCGCTGCCGGAGGGGGCCAGTTGGCGGCGATATTGGGACTGCTGTTGTTCAGATCGATGACCACCCCGCTGGGCAACGGCATCGGCGCATGATGGGGAAGCAACTCGGGAGCGAGTTCGATTTCGCAGCTTGAGAAATTTGTTGTGGAGCGATCGTGCGCGATTACGCCAAGCAGTCCAGGTTCTACAAATGATGTTGTGAGTTGCAAACACTGTTGGCTTGGCGTGAGTGCATACTGTCCGGAAGTTGTCCAATAAAATGTGTACCACGGACCGGTCCTAGCAGGAATTCGTATTCGAGGCGGGCTGGCGAAAAAATCGACCATTCTGTTCCAGTCGACGACTGGAGGTGGATCAGGGCTAACAAAACCGCGCACGATAATTACATCCGGAGAATCCGGGAGCCCATCTGGCGATGGAACCTCGTCCCGTCTCTCAAGCCGAATCGAATGATCCGGATAGAAGAGATTCTCAATCGGCTGGATGTAGGCAAAACCAGTCACGAGCGCCGGTTCGTTGGCATCCCGGAGCAGACGGATTCCTCGTTTGGCCTTGGCATGCAGCGCCCGATCGCGGGCACCAAGAAACGACGACTGGGCCGACCGGGCTGCCGAACGGAGCTTGTCTCCGCTGGAGCTGGCGGTGAATGCCGACGCCACCAGCCACGTCAGCACCAGCAGGATCGCTACGACGATCAATAGTTCCGGCAGCGTGAATCCACGACGCTTTGAATTAGTCATTGGCCATGACTCCAACAAAGAGAGGTTCTGTCGCTTCGATCATAATCGGAAAAATGGGGGAATTTCAAATCCAATGCCCCTGATTTTCTCCTCCATTCTCCAGGCAACTAGGTCGAACTCCTCAATCCGGCCACCGGCCGGCAGGACAGGTTTCCGACCTCCAGCGGGCTTTGATCTCCACCCGGCAACCGCACACCAGACACCTGGTCTCGCGCTGCAGCGGACACGCTCCGCATGCTTCCAGGCGCTCCCGGTAACACTCCACTTCGACATCCCGGCAGCCATCCCCCCAGTGCCGCAACAGGGCCTGGGCGAAATTCCGGGCGCTCCGCCAGAGGGTCGGCTCATTCATAGACCGTTCCTGTCTCCCGATCGACATGGCCGCACCGCAATCCGGTGTCAACCAGCAGCGTGTACCCCGCCTCCCGCGCGAGCTGACTGAAGAACGCATCCTGCGTCAGGGAATCAGTCGTCACAAACCACGGTTGCGGAATTTCAAAAAACGCCCTGGCGGGAATCAGCGTGAACCCCTGCGGGACGGCGTACACTTCGTGAACCGCTCCATCATCCTCCAGGTATTCCCGCCTCCCTTCCCTCAGGACGATCGGCGCGCCGGTCCGCGGCTGGCGCTTTTGCGGATACCAGCCACCGGCGATGACCCGCTCGCCCCGTTCGGTCACAAGCCGCCACAACCGATCGAATCCCCCAGCGGGAATCAGATGGTCGTCTTCGACGCACAAGATGAAGTCGGCTCGCTGCGCCAGCGCCCAACTCACCCCGGCATTGTAGGCCGCCGCTACCGGCCTGCCACTGACGACGTGGACCAATTGCCGGAACGCCCCCGGAATCTCCCACCCCTCCAGGCAGCGGAGCCCCTGCGCACGCACCTGCGGTTCCGGAATCAGCGTCGGAACGACGACAACAATTCGGACGTCGCCGCACTCCAGAAACCGCTGTTCGACGGCGCCGATATGATCGGCAGAGTACGGCAGTGGTTGACCGATTTGCCGCAGCGCCTCCTGGTTCCCCACTCCCACCCGTCCTCCCGCCGCCAGATCCTGCCCCGCCTGACGCCACAATCGTCGCTGCCAATACTCGGCTTCGGCCTCGTTCAATTCGTGCCGTGTGAAGCCGTGGGGGAACTGACGGAAAATTGCCAGAAGCGCCTCGACCTCCCGCGTCGCTCCCAGCGTTGCAAGTTCCTGTTGTTCGAGGTCGAGTCGGAGGAGTTCCGCCCGATCGAGCGCGGCGGGGGTTCCGCGCGCTTCCAGCCGCGCGATCCGCCGTTCGATCTGCCGCCGGACGATC
>JBJXGA010000299.1:0-6757 GCA_046152955.1 Planctomycetales bacterium
TCTTTCACTCCCAGTCGGTCCTCGGTCTCCAATCCGCCCGCCTTCACCGCGGTTTCGAACAGCCGCAGGAAACCGTCCGTGTCGGGGGGCAGCAGCGCGAACAGATCGGCGACGTGCCGCGCGGTGCGCGGACGCTCGTCGGGAAGACGCTGCGCCAACAGAATCCGTTCGACCACGTTGAGCTGGGCGTGATTCCACGGGAGGAGAAACTCCGCCAGATCGTCCCCCAGCAGATACCGATCCAGAAACGTCTTGTCCTTCTTGTGGGCCAAGTAGGGGAGTACCACGGTGCGGAAGAACTCAGGATCCTTCTTCGACAAAAAGAAACTCAACTCGTGACTGGCGTGTTTTGAATAGAGCGTCCGTCGTTCTTCCAGCGTCAACTTGGGCCATTGCAGAAGGAAGCCGAGTTCGACCAGTTTGGGATCGCGGCTGAGCGTCGCATACAGGCCATAGACCCGCTCCAGGCTGTCGTAAACCTCGAACTTTGACGTGGTGATGTCGGCCAAGCCAAACGCCTGACCGGCCGGGACGATGCTGATCTGCTTTTGTCGCGTAAAATGCCCTTGGGGATCGAGCGCGTTGCGCAGTCGCAAATCAGTGAACAGCGCGCGGGGTTCTTCCAAAGTCTGCGTGCGGAGGGTCGTCTGCACGGGATCCACCGCCACGACGGTGAGGTATTGATGTCCCCCCAGCACCTTCCGCTCGATCTGAATCACCCCCCGGTCGTCGGGAACCAGGTTGAGGAGCGCCACGGAGGGCTCGGCGAGAAAGTCGAGATTGGCAAAGTGCCCTGCCACGGTATGCGGCCGATCGCCTCCCAGAATTCCCCCGGCCGACTCGCTCGGCGCAGGCGCCCCGACGGCCCCAAACTCGTCGCCGGCCGCCGCCACCTGCGCCCCGGTCTGCGTCTCGCGGACCGCCCAGGGGTTGAGCAACAGCGACGGGCGATCGAGCATGTTGCCGGGGTATTTCCGCGCATACCGCCGGTCGATGATGTACCGATACTCATCCCCGATGTTCCGCCCCGTGAGGTAGACCGACTCCGGGGGAAAGTGCAGGAACCACGACGGCTCGGTCCCGCGAACTTTCGACAGCGCGGCGAACGCATCGTACTCGGGAACATAGCGGGTGGCGAACAGGTGGACGCGTGCGAATTTCGAGGCGTTGCTCAGACGGATCTGCACCGCGTCTGGCTGCGCCGAGATCGCCGCAATCTGCAGCGGCGCCAGCGCGGGGGTCTCCAGTTGCCGCGTGCGGCCGGTGACAAACCGACCCAGGCGCGGTCCTTCGGCAATCCGCAGCCGGATTCTCGCACCCGTCGATTTCAGGTACAGATCGAAATCTCCCGCGGGGAGCTTATCGATCACCAGCAGCCCATCCTTCAGAGAAAGATTCTCGAAGCGATCGGCGACATACATCTCGCCGCGAAGTTCCAGTAGCGAGACTTCGGATCGGGCAACCTTCAGCGGCTTGTCCGCCGGCGCGTCGCGCTGCGGGACCAGCCCCTCACGCGGGAGGTAGGGCAACTGCAGCGGCTCGCCGACGCGACCCTGCAGCGCGGCCGGGTAGGTATGCCGGTCGGCGTTCAGTACCCAGGCATGCGCCGTCCCCTCCGGTCCGGTCGCCTGAATCTGCGCGATTTCAGCGAGTTTCCCCAGCGTGATGCGCCCCTCGGCGCTGGTCTTGAGCACCACCCCCAGCGGCGCGCGAAAGTCGCGGTGTTTGAGCGACAGCGCCACCGGCCGCGATCCGCGCGGCTCCCCCGATTTTCCCCGCAGTTCCAGGAAATACTCTCCCTGCGCCTGCAACAGGTGCAGGTCTTCGATCTTCTCGGTCCGTTCGATTTCGTTGAGCGTGAAGTTCTCCGCCGCCGCGAGCTGGATTGGCTCTCCGCCACGGGTGATTCGCTTCACCTGACCGGTGAGGGAGAATTGGATCGACGCCAACCGCGGAGGAACCTGAAACACGTGCGTCGTCTCGCGGTCCTCAAACAGGGCGAACTTCGGCAATTCTTGCGACGTGGCGATGCCGTCCAGATCGGTCGAGGTGATCGTGAGCTTCACCTCCTCGAGCAGCTTCAGCGACACCGGCGTGCCATTCACCAGGAGCGCCGGGCGAATCACCACTTCGGCCTGTTGCCGCTGCAACAGCGCCTCGCGATCGACGTAGAACCCGCACGCCAGGGAGTACCCTTCCAGTTCGTGGACGAAGTAATCCAGCGACGAGAGGGTGGCCGGTGGAGCCGCAGCTTTAGCCGGAGGATTGCCCCCCGCCACCGGCGCCGTCAGAACGAACGCCTGTCGCGCCGGCTGAGTGCTGAACGGAACCGTGATCCGACCATCCTCGGCGGCCGCGTATTCCTGTCCCGCCAGCCAGAGCCGCGCGTTCCGCACCGGCTGCCGCCGCTCGTCCAGGACGGTGAACACCTGCCCGGCGGCGCCGCGCGTCACCAGATGGTGCAGCCGTCCCTTGCGGACGAGTGCCCGGCTGCTGCGGCCGTTGCCGATGAAGTCGATCACGTACACCCCGGCGCGGTTCAGCGCGGGAAACTCAAACCGCCGCGTCACCCGCCGTAGCGGGGGATCGGCATAGGTGTAGGTTTGCTCGGAATTGGCGACCAGACCGTCGAGGTTGATGTCGGTGTCGATCTCCCGCTGCTGATCCCGGTAGTAGTTGCGAGTGTTGATCTCGAACACCTTGACGATCAGCGTCGAGACGTTCTTGACATGGACTTCAAGCGCTACCGCGTCCTCCGCCCCCAGCCGCGTCTGGTTGGTGTAGGCGAAATCGATGTCGATCCGCTCTTTGAGCTGCCGGAACAGTTCCGGCGGCAGGAGCGCGGCCCATTCCTCGGCGTTACCCAGACCATGGACGATTTTGGTTTCGGCGAACAGGTGCTTCAGGTACGTGCCGTTGATGAACGGCTCAAACTCTCCCGTTCCCTGTGCCTCGACGAGGAAATGCGCCAGGTAGCTGCGCACCAGCGGCTCGTCGTCCCCGATGGGAGGCAGAAGCGTCGCCCCTTCGTAATTCGCATTGAGGTCGCAGGGGTGCGTCCGCACGGCGTCGGATTCCAGCATTTTCTGCGAGGCGTACCCTACGGGCCGCGGAAGCTTGAGGTACTCCAGAAATCGCCCCTTGTGAAATTGTCCCCGTGAGCGATCGAGGAGCAGCCGATGGTAGGCGACATGCGCTTTGAGCGAATTGTGGGCCGGCGCGAGCCGAGAGGCAAAGGTGGCCAGCCGCTCCAGATACGCTTCCAGCGTCTTGGGCTCGTAACGCCAATTCTCATCCGCCCCCGGCTGGAGACGCCTCAGCCAGGCGACGACAAACGGCGGCTGATTGAGGAGGTCGGGGTGGAGTTTGCGCAGTTCCTCCATCTGGGACAGCAAAAGCTGCTGATGAATTCCCAGCGAGCCGAAGCCCCCTGAGCCGATGTGCCGCAGGTCGTCCATGACGATCTGCGGAAGTTTCTCGTGATCCGGGCGTGCCAGCCGCGCCAGCAGGCTGCGGCGTTCGTTCGGGGTCAGATCGGCGCCGACCAGCCAGTCGAGCGCCGCATCTTCGTATCCGTCCAGGTTGTCGCGGGTGACGCTCCGGGCGCGCTCCAGAAATTGCCCTCGGGAGATCAGCGCCGCGTCAAGAGCCGTCGGGAGATTCGGCTCGGCCCCCAGTTCCTCTTTCTGGTGGAGAAACTGTACCCCCAGCCGCTGCCGCAGGTATTCCAGCGACTTCTGCGGCTGCCGTTCGTAGGTCAAAAGAGCCATCCGGGTGCGAATTTCCCAGACACGAGGGGTCTCGCCGTGCTTTTCGACCCAGCCGCCGATCAGTTCCTGGGCCTTGTCGAACTGTTCCCGATGGAGCGCTTCGAGGGCATGGTAGTAGAAATAGTCGTCGGTTCCGGGAATGAGCTGGCGGAGCGCGGCCTGGCGGTCGGGAGAAAGGGCGAAATCCTCGACAAAATCGATCTCTCCGGCCCGCAGGGAGAGCCCCCAGGCCGAAACGGCCAGCACCGTGATGACGAATCGCCGCATAAAATCGCTCCCTTGGCCCCGTTGTGATCGTGGACGACAGATAAGACGATCGTCCCCCGGCATTCCTTACAGAATAGCCCGCCGCATGCCCCGCGCGGAAGATTAAGACGCATTGCCTGGGAAAAAGTTCCCGGCCGTGGGGTGGGCATTCTGCCTGCCTGTTTGCCATATGCAGCCTGGCTCACCGGAAGGCCCCCCCCGCAGAGCAACCTCAGTCGCGATCCTTGACGTGTGGTGAAATGCCGGAAGGGCGAACGTCCTCGTGAGCCGCCAATGTGCGTTCGAGAGCGCCAGAACCGACCGTTGGGAGGGGTCAGCACAAGTTCCTTGGAAGCCGTCCCGCGCCCTCCCTTGCATCGACCACTGGCGTTCCACTACCATCAATTGGGTGATGCAGAACCCGAGAGTGAACTATTGGGCCGGGAGAAGCCGTTTGTGGCGGACTTGATTCGTGCCCCCCAGCCGACCCTTTTTGTGGACCTGGATGGGACGCTGATTGCCTCAAACCTGCTTTTGGAAGCGATCGTCCCGTTGATCGCCCGGCAGTCGCGCCTCTTGTGGCGCCTTCCCGGCTGGCCGTGGCAGGGACGGGACGTGTTGAAGGCGAATCTGGCCAATCAGGTTGTATGACACTCCCCGCTGGATGTCCGATCTCGCCGGACTCCTGCTGGGGTTCGCCTTGCTGGGCGCCGACGGAGATCACCACTATGGCTGGTTTCCGTACGATTTTCCGTGGCGGAGCCGTTTGGTTGCCCCCCACGCGGGGCACATCGACCTGCACCCCGACGGGCGCCGAGGCCTATTGGCTCTGACCTACCTGGGAGCAGTCTGGGAGGTGGATCTGCAGACCGGAGAGGTCTACTGGGAATACATCAATACCCATGCCGCCCATCCCCTGTGTCGAAATCGGGTGCATCCTGCTAGGTAATGCCGCGATCTCGAGTTCGTGTTCTACCAAGGGATTCGCGCAGCTCGCGACGAATGAACGGGGCGACTCCCGTCCCAATTGAGTGCTTCACCGATTTGACGCCTGCGTTCCGAAGTCAGTAGCATGTGGATGAGGGGGCAATGCGGACCACCGAGTCGGCGAACGACCTCCCTCCTGGGGCTCGCTTGGATCGAGCCGTTGTGACGACTGAGGCCAGCGTCAGGTTTTCGGCGAATTCGAATCACACGTTCCGTATCAAAGGCTATTCACTAATGTTCAAGCGTTTCTGGAGCAAGGCACCACTGGCGATTTTCATCGCGTCGGTCCTGCTGGCGACATTCGTCTACGGGATCGCCACGGTCCGCCTCCAGATTTTTCCCTACTCGATCGTCAATCGCGCCGAACTGGCATGGAAGGCGCTGAAAGAGGTCTATTGGCCCAACCAGGACGCGAAGGGGCAAGATCCCTTGGCCCCCCCCGCGAACAAGGCCCCGCTGGCGAATCCCGTTACGCTGGATCTTCGCCCGGAATCGGCCGACGAGTTGTTCTTGATCAATGGCGGATTGAGAATGGAAGGGAAGGAAAAATTCCACTATCTGGCGAGACTAGTCGACCGAACCGGCAAACTTCGGCACACCTGGCCATATGATCCGCAGATCTGGGAGGATTTATCGATCGTAAAAACGGTTCCAGGAAAGTCCCAAGTCGATGCGATTTCCCACCACCTGGAACCCAATGGCGATCTAATCGTCTCTTTTCATGGCGTCGACACCTGGCCGTACGCTGTCGGAATGGCCAAATTTGACCGCAACGGAAAGCTGCTGTGGAAGAAGGAATTGCTGACACACCATTGGTTCTCCGTCGGCGACGATGGACGGATCCATGTTCCTGGACTGCGTATTGTTGACTCTCCGGTGCATTTGGGTCAAACATTCGGGGCGATCTACTCGGACAAGGGACAAATTCTCGATGATACGGTGCTCGTTCTTGATCCGAATGGCAATGTCCTGGAAGAAGTCTCTATCCTAAAGTCGCTTGGCGATTCGGAATTGGCGGGACTGGCGATCGATTTCAAGGAGCGTCCGAAGGCAACGCCACCGGGGGTCAACATCGAAATGTCGGCCTGGGATCCGGTCCATCTCAACGATGTGCGACTGGTGAGTGCCGCCGATGCCCGCCTGGATCCGATCCTCAAGGAGGGGGATTGGCTGGTCTCTTTACGGAGCATGAATGTGATTGGGATCATCGATCGAGACACGAAGCTGTTCAAATGGATCGCCGCCGGTCGCACCCTTCGACAGCACAGTCCGCGGTTTTGGAATGGGGGCGTGCTCGCATTCGACAATTGGGGTGGCGACCGCAAGACGGGGGGCAGTCGCTTGGTCCGCATCGATTTCAATCAGGGAGTCCTCCCAGAGACGGTCTTTCCTCGCCCATCACATCCCACGTCCGAGCCCTTCCTGTCGCAACTGAGTGGACATATCGACCGGCATCCGGATGGCAAACGGGCACTTATCGCCAGCAGTTATCAGGGGCTCATCTGGGAAGTGGATTTGAGCACAGGCGAGGTGCTCTGGGAGTATATCGGAATTGCTCCCTGGAATCCGCTGAAACGGACGCGGCTCACCTGTGCCAAATACTGCCGGGAATTGAATTTCACGTTCAACCAGGATGGTCTTACGGAAGGCGTCCACTGAATGCGCTTGACTGCGATGGCGGTCAATAGCCGTGGGATTCGTTGTTGAAGCAAACTGATGCCATAAGAATTAGCCGTCACGACCACTGTCCGCAG
>JBJXGA010000497.1:0-21438 GCA_046152955.1 Planctomycetales bacterium
GACCGATTCGTCGTCGCGGTCCATCCCCCCGACGATTGGAAGCGACGCTTGCGGACCGGTAAAACGGTGCTGGTGATCGTTCCTGGAGAAGACGAGACCGCCAGTGAATATTGGTTCGATGGAACCAAGCCGGAAGGGATCCTGGCGCGGCGTTCCGCCGACGACGTGCTTCAGCGGGCGGCCGGCCGCCAGGATGTGTTGTCGTCAGCGGATCGCTCCTGGGACGAACCGGGAGGGCGGTATATCGATTTTCTCGTCCCCGGATTGCTGGGGATGAGTCTGATGGGGGGCGGCCTGTGGGGGGTCGGCTTCGTCACGGTTGATTTACGGATTCGTAAATTGCTCAAGCGCTTTTTGGCGACTCCCATGCGCCGCGGCGATTTTCTGGCGGGCATTATGATCAGCCGCCTGGTGTTCCTGGCGCCGGAGATGGTGGTGCTGCTGCTCTTCTCGCGAGTCGCGTTCGGGGTCGTCGTGCATGGCAGCCTCTGGAGCATGTCGTTGTTGATCCTGCTGGGGGCGTTCACGTTCGCCGGGATTGGCCTGTTGGTGGCCAGCCGCGCCAAGACCCTCGAGGCGGTCTCCGGGCTGATGAATCTGGTGATGCTCCCGATGTGGATTCTGTCGGGAATCTTCTTTTCCTCCGAACGCTTCCCCGCGATGGCGCAGCCGATCATCAAGGCGCTCCCTCTCACGCTGCTGATCGACGCGCTCCGCGCAATCAGCCAGGAAGGAGCGACCCTCGTGTCGCAGCTTCCGCAGATCGCGGGCCTGATCCTCTGGGGCGGAGTGACGTTTGTGACGGCGCTCAAGATCTTTCGGTGGAATTGAGCCCGCGTTTAGCGAACATTAGCACTCCTGTCGGACAAGCGCGACCGAATCGATTGGTCGTCGAGCACGGAAGATGTCTCACCTAAACTCGGCCAATTCCTTTTTATCGATTCTGCTTGACGGCACATGAGGTGATTAAACGGCCAAATAGTCGGATGCATGTTGACGAGCTCCTACCGCCTCCACTCAGCTTGCCTGAGTGGTGCGCCGCCTGACCGCTACCAGGCAAGGAAACGAAAACCGTCCGCTCTCCGTCGAGCTTGCCTCGACGGGAGCACGCCTCGCGCAAAGTCGGCGCTGTCGCGCGGCGCAGCGTGGATCGGGGAGAAGTCTTGTAGTGGCGTGGCGTGGCGAGATTCAATCGGGGAGGGACGCACCAGCATTTCGCTTGCGATTCTTAATCATGGGAAGTGATAATCGCCACCAGCCGGCGCTGGCCCGTTGAACAAACCGAACCGAATCACTTCCAAATGGCGCACCTATGCCACGTCCTGCGCCCCTTTACGACAGGGATCGAAAATGCACCTCATGCCATTGCGGTGATGCTGTTCAATAACCTGGCGCATGCACATGGAGGGATTCCTGTCTACCGTCCCAGCTTCTACGTTGGAACATTCGGGAATTTTGATCGCGGAGCGCTCAGCATTAGAATTAAGCGCGGATGATCTTCACGTCGTCAATGCCCATGGATGATCTTGTTTTAAATCCGACACTCCCTGGGTCCGGCTGTTCGTCCAATTTCCCGTAGTCTTGCAATTGGTTGTAGAGCTGCATCCCCGAAGGAAGTCGACCATGCAGAGGAGTGCTGCTGTTGCGCGAGGCGTGCTTCCGTCGAGGCAAGCTCGACGGAGAGCGATTGTTCATTGACCATGAAATGGTAGCTGTCCGGCATCGCTCCGCTGAGGCGAGCTCAGCGGTGGCGGGAGTCAGACGCCTCGTGACTGCCGTAAGTCCTCGGAAGACTGATCGGAGGTCGCCTTCACACAGGTCAGCGGGGTACTGGCGCGACCCAAACTCATACCCATCAACGCCGAGTAACGAAATTGAACCGGCGCTGCGGTAAAGAGAAGTGCGGCGGCCGAACAACTCTACCTCAGCGCCGCGGCGATCGCATTCGAGGCGCGGGCCAGGTAGCTGCCATGCGGCTCTTGGGGCTGCGTGGTGAGCAGGATCGCATAGGCCCCGCGGTCCGGATCGATCCACATCACGGTGCCGGTGGCCCCCCAATGACCGTAGGTGCGCGGCCCCAGGAAGTCGCCGAAGTTGGCGCTGTGTGCCGGCCAGTTCAGTCGCCAGCCCAATCCCCAGGGACGGCATCTCCGTTCGTCGGGAGGGACGTCGGCCATTGCCTCCAGTTGATTTCGCGTGGCGGCGCGCACGGCGGCAGTGCACAGCACCTGTCCGGTCGGGCCGAAGCCTTCATTAATCAGCATACTGGCGAATTTTCCCAAATCGGCCGGAGTCGTCAGCAGTCCTCCCCAGGGAACTCCGAGTTGGCGCCAATAGCGAGTGTTCCAGTTCCAGGTGGTCGCCTGCTGCTGCTCTTCGGGAAGGCGGATTTCGGCAATCCGCTGCACTTTGGGAGACGGTCCCTCAAACCAACTTGCCGGCGCCCCCAGCGCGGTGTCGGTCATCTCCAATGGATCGAAGAGCTCATCCTGCAGGAACTGGGAGCAGGTCTTGCCGCTTACCTGGTGGATCACTTCTCCCAGCATGGCGAACCCGGTGCTTTGATACTGCACTCCTCGGCCGGGAAGAAAATCGAGCGGCAATCCGCAGGTTCCCTCCACGAACGCCGACAGCGGCGCCCCCGCCGCGCGGAGTTCGACGTTATTGGGAAGCATGTCGGGGAGTCCCGAGGTGTGCGTCAACAGATGGCGGAGAGTCACCGCATGCTTGCCGTGCTTTCCAAACGCGGGCACGAATCGTTCCACCCGATCGTCCAGTGCGAGTAGCCCTCGTTCCGCCAGAAGCAGAACTCCGGTGGCGACGATCGGTTTGGTGATTGACGCAATCAGAAAGATCGCGTCGGGGCCGATCGGCGGAGCATCGGGAGCGGGGCGCGCGCGGCCAAACAGGTGGGGACCGGTGGAGACGCCGCCGTTGCCCACCTGCACTCCCGCCGCGGGAAGGTGTCCGGCGTCGCACCAGCCTTGAATTAAATCCAGCGCGCGGTCCCAGCGCTGCTTGTCGAAGCACTTGTTGAAGGCAGAGTCGTCCTGGCGGACCGTTTGCGGTGGATAGCGGTAGGTCATGGGTGGGGCGTCCTTTCATGGAAAGAACACCAGGATACACCATCCGCCTCGTCCTGGACACCACACGTCGCCGCACCACACCACGTCGCGGAATGGGGCAAAAACTCCGCGACGCGGGGGGCGGCTACATCACGAGTTCGTGGACTTCGAAGACCTGATCCAGACTGGTGATGGAGAGCACTTCGCGCACGTCGTCCGAAGGGTTGTACAGGTGGACCTTGATCCCCATTCGCCGAAGCGACGCCAGAAGGCCCAGCATGCCGCTGGGGACATAGCGCACGCCTGTCAGATCGAAGGCAAGAATTTTGCAATCATGCAATGCGAGCAACTCGACAATCTCCTGGCGGCACTCGCTCAGGTCGATCTGATCCAGGAATTCGGCGCCGCCGAATCCAACAACGGTCAAGGGACCGGTTTCGTACACTCGTAACACATCGTGATGCGTAGGCAAGATCAACTCTCCTCGATTCTCGGAAGCCGGGGATCGTCTCCCAGAGATTGTCGCGACAATCCCCAATGGACACGCAAAGGAGGAACCGGTTCGGTCCTCTGGCTCCCCAGCATGGTTTCCAGCATTCATACGTCGCCACCAGCGACAAAGCTCAAACAATTCTACGTGCCGAAGAGAGAATTCTTAGACGAGCATTTTTGGGGCCAAATGCGGGGGAATCGCCGGTCGGGAACTGCAACCAATTGCAAGATAGCGGCTTAGGGCGTTTTCTCAGGGAGTTCCAAAAGTTTCCACAGGCGCTGCAAGCGTTGCCACGACTCTGGTGTCCCGGAATTCCACAGACCTTTGCGGTATTCCCACAGCGGAGTGAGTTGTTCCGCCTCGTGGCACGCCCGGAGCGCACGCTGCAGATCGCCATCGCTGGCGACCAGCCGGGCGAACTGAGTCTGTTTCGGAAACGTGTCGAGCGGCTGTCGCCCCAGCAGTTGTTTCTGCCGATCCTTGTCCACCGTGAGCGAGCGACACTCCATGCGATAACCCAGCGGAAACGCATCGAGGTCGCGGAAGGACCATTCCACGGCACGGTCGCTCAACAGTTCTCCGTTGGTGGACAGGATCCGACCGGGAGCCGAAAGCGTGTAGTGCATCCGCCGCGGAGGAGCCAGCAGCCGCGCGTAGTACAATCCCACGATCCGCGTCACCAGTCCCCACACATGCTGTTCAAACTCCTTGGTTCCTCCGAACCGCTCGTCGCAGAATTTCTTGAACAGCTTTTCGAAGCGCTGTTGCTGTGCCGCGGCCTGGTCGGGAGACGTGGCGTTCCCGTCGTCGTTCAGAGCCGAGAGGATCCGATCCAATTCCTCCGCCGGCAGGGGACGACCGTCGGGGCGCCGGACATGCTTTTGCAGAAGTTGTCGCAGGAAATCGCGGACCGCTTGCGTCCACTCCTCCAGCGCCAGCGGGTTCCCCCCCGGATCGGTCAGGACCAAACCGAAGGGGAGGCACAGATCGGCGAAGCGCCGCGACATGCGATCTGCATCGTTCAGTTCCCGCCGGGCGCCAGAGGCGTAAAATTCCAGTGCGGCGGCGGTCAACCACGCTTTTCCATCGCTTCGTCCCCAGTCGGCCAGCGAGGAGATATCGCAGGCTTCCTCCAAGTCCTCCTTTAACACCGTCGTCGCCAGTTCGACCGCCAATTCCGACAGTTCCTCGCAAGCCCGTTTCAGATCGGGCAAGGAGACCGAATCGGTCAGGGTTTCATTCCAGCGATGCTCGGTGACGAACACAAAATCGAGCCGCTCGGTCGCGACGACCAGCTTGCCTGGAGGAATCCCCGCGGGCGGTTTGGCGAAGAACGTCGCCGGGAGGTTCGCCGCCGACTCGAACTCGCCATCCGCGACGAAATACGGGTGTTCGCTATCGGCCGGAAAATCCGGAAGATCGGCGATCGCTCTGGGCCACCGTTCGGGAGGACGTTCTTTCGAAGCGGTCATGCGGCGCCACAGCGCCGGGTGCTGCGCTTCCTGCGGCGTCTCGTCGCGCGGCTGAAAGACAGCCCGAGTCACCTTTCCATCCGCGTGCCACTGCGTCTCGGCGCGATACACATGCTGCCCGCAACCTGGCAGCCCGCACACGAGCCAGACAATCGGTACAATTCGCAAGGGAGCAGATCGATTGATCATGTGGCACCAGAATAGACCCCATCCGGCTCGCCCACAACGCCGGTCCACGAATCTGATCCCAAACGGGCAGGGAAAATTCCCGGATTCGTGGGGACACCCACAATCGGACTGGCGGAAGAGTCAAGTCATTTGTTACCCTAGTTCCTGGTGGAGTTGCCGGTTGTGACGCGCGTCGGTCCCTGCTGTGGCAGGCGACGGTTGGCCGAACGTCGGCGGCTTCACTCCCGCCTAACTCGATTGCGTTCATCAGACGGCAGGCGACGACGGGGGCTCCCCCCCGACCGCCGGAATCCGTGACCCCGAGAGCCGGTATGTCGCTGAGCGATTCGGAAATCATGAGCCGCGTGCAGCAGGGGGAAGTTCCCCTGTTTGACCTTTTGGTCCGTCGTTATCGCGACGCGCTCGTGCAGGTTGCCTGGAGTAAACTGGGGAATGCGGCTTGGGCCGAGGATGTCGTCCAGGAGACGTTTCTGGCCGCGTTCGCCGCCCGTGACAGCTACCAGCCGCGGTTTGCTTTTCGAACATGGTTGTGGACGATTCTATTGAATCTGTGCCGCCGGCAATGGCGCAGGCGCCAGGAACGTCCGCTGGAGCGGGCGCAGTCGCTGGCGGATGACTGGATCAGCGCCGCGCGGGGCGAACCGGCGACGAACGAAACCGGACTGTCGCAGGCGCTCCGCACCGAGCGGCGCGAACAGGTGCATCAACTCTTGCTGCAGTTGCCCGAGGCGCAGGCCGACGCCTTGCGCCTGCGGTTCTTGGCCGAGTTGCCGTTTGCGGAGATCGCACAGACGATGGGTTCCAGCCTGAGCGCGGCCAAGCAGCGCGTGCGGCTGGGGCTGACAGCCATGTCCCGGTTGCTGGGTGAAGACCAGGGAGACTTTTCATGAATTGCGACGTTGCCTTTGAGTTGATGACCGACGTACACGGTTGCGACAACCAGTTGCTGCGGATGCACCTGGAATCCTGCCCGCGCTGCCGCCAGATGCAGGAAACTCTCTCGCCGGCGCTGGAGTGGCTGGTCGAGCGCGCAGCGCATCCCGGCGAGTCTCGTCCGGAGGTGGAGCGCGTTCCCTGGAATCTGGCCGCCAGCGGCCCATTGACCGCTGAAGCGGTTGAGGTGGCGCGGGACTCGGCGCGGGTGTTGTCCGGCCAGCGCGGGCTTCGAGCGATCCGTCCCCGGCGATGGATGGGTTGCGCGCTGGGGTACGCCGCCTGCTTGCTCGTCGGCGGGGGCTTGGCGCTCGCGTTGGCTCCGGTCCAGAGAAATGCCGCGCTCCCCGCAGAGGAAACGGCGTGCCGTCGTCTCGAACTGGAGAACTGGTCTGCGCGGAATCGAGCCACCGGAGAGTTGACCAGCCTAATCGCCTCGTGCGCGGCCTGCCACACCGCTCCCCCGGAACGGGTTGAACCAGTCCAACAGACCAGCGCCTGGAAGAATCCGCCGGCGCTGTGGATTTCGGAAGGGCATCGCGCATCCCCCACCTACCGAGACCTCCTCCGGGAGACCTCCTGACATGCGCGGCTGGTCAAGTACGGACAATTCAGGTGGATGCCGGGGGGGCAATCCGCGCCGGCTGCGCTGCGCTGGTGGGGTGAGCCGTTTCACCAGGGGGTTGGTGGCCGGGTTGCTGTTTGGCATCACCAACGTGGTTTGCGGCGCAGAACCGGCGATCGATTACGAGCGCCAGATCAGACCGGTTCTGAAGGAACGGTGTCTGGCCTGTCACGGGGCGCTCAAGCAAAAGGGAGGATTGCGTCTGGACACCGCGGCGCTGGCGATCCGGGGGGGAGACTCCGGAGCGGCCATCGTTCCCACGGACGCCGCTGCCAGTCTGCTGTTGGAACGAATCACGGCCGCCGACGCGGCGGAGCGCATGCCCCCCGAAGGGGAGCCGCTCACTCCAGAACAAATCGCCACCTTTCAGGCGTGGGTGGCACAGGGGGCTCAAGCCCCGGCCAACGAGCAACCCGAGCGCGATCCGCGAGACCATTGGGCCTTTCGTCCCCCGGCAAGACCCGCGATTCCCGCTGATGTCGCGACCGGAGCTGGTCACGAAAGGTGGTCCCTCAATCCGATTGACGCCTTCCTGGCGGTGGAGCACCGCGCTCGAGGTCTGACCCCGCGGCCTCCCGCCGACCGGCGCGTCTGGCTGCGGCGCGTGTCGCTGGATTTGATCGGCCTTCCGCCGACGGTGGAAGACATGGAGGCGTTCGTCGCGGATCAATCGCCGGAGGCGTACGAGCAGGTGGTGACGCGGTTGCTCGACAGTCCGCACTATGGCGAACGGTGGGGGCGGCATTGGATGGACCTGTGGCGGTACAGCGACTGGTGGGGGTTGGGGGCCGAAGTCCGCAATTCGCAGAAACACATCTGGCATTGGCGCGACTGGATCATCGAATCGCTGAACGACGACAAGAGCTATGCGCAGATGCTGGTGGAGATGCTCGCCGCCGATGAGCTGTATCCCAACGACCTGGATCGCCTGCGCGCCACCGGATATCTGGCGCGCCAATATTTCATCTTCAATCGGACGGCGTGGCTGGACGAAACGATCGAGCACACCGCCAAGGCGATGCTCGGCCTGACGTTCAACTGCGCCAAATGCCATGACCACAAATACGACCCGCTGACGCATGAGGAATATTACCAGCTCCGCGCCCTGTTCGAGCCGTATCAAATCCGCACTGAAATGCTCCCCGGCCAGACCGATTGGGAGCAGGATGGCATTCCGCGCGTGTTCGACGCGCACCTCGACGTTCCGACCCATCTGCACGTGCGCGGCGACGACCGCCAGCCCGATACGTCGCGGACGATGAAGCCAGCCGTTCCCGCGTTCCTGCTGTCCGACACGCTGCCGTTCTCCATCGAACCGGTCTCACTCCCCATCGAGGCCACCTTCCCCGGATTGCGCGGGTATGTCTTGCCGGCCTACCGGCAGGCGGCAGAGAAACAGATCGCCGCGGCGCGGAGCGCCGTCGACGCCGCCCGCAAGGCCTTGGCCGACAACGGACAACCCGACCAGGCGGCCTCATTGCAACTGAAGATCGATCTGTCCGAAAAATCGCTGCAAGCCGCCCTTCAGGAATTGGTCGCGCTGGAACTCCGTGCCACCGCCGATCGTGCCCGGATCCAGGCAGGCGGTAGTGGCGCCGCTTTGTCCGACGGAATCGTTTCGGCGGAAGGAGAGGGACCGCAAAAACTTGCCGCGGCCGCCTTCCAAGCCGAGCGGCAGGTGGCCTTGCTCCGCGCCGAAGAGCAACTTCTGCTCGCCGAACAGGCGGCCCTGCAGGCCCCCGTTGAGAAGAAGGAGGAAGCCGCCAAGAAAGTGGCTGAGGCTAAAACCGCATTGCAGACGGCGCGAGCTGCTCTGGGAACTCCGGGAGACGCCTACACCCCTGTGACCGGGGCGAAGAAAACGCAGGAGGATTACCAGAATCGCAACGCGGGGGTTCCGTTTCCACGAACCAGCACGGGCCGCCGCTCGGCTCTGGCGCGGTGGCTGACCGATCCCCGCCATCCGCTCCCCGCGCGGGTGGCGGTCAATCACATCTGGATGCGCCACATGGGTCGGCCGCTGGTCCCCACCGTCTTCGACTTCGGACGCAAAGGAACTCCCCCGACGCATCCCGAATTGCTCGACTGGCTGGCAGTGGAATTGATCGAAAATGGCTGGAGCATGAAACATCTGCACCGCCTGATCGTCACGTCGCAGGCGTACCGCCTCTCTTCGTCCAACGCCGATGTGGACCCGGACACGTGGAAGGCCGATCCCGAGAACCGGTACTACTGGCGGATGAATCCGCAACGGATGGAAGCGCAGGTCGTCCGGGACAGCCTGCTCTGGCTGGCGGGCGAATTGAATCCGGCGCTGGGAGGACCATCCCTCCCCATCACCGATGAGGCGTCGCGTCGCCGCAGCCTCTATTTCGTCCATTCGCACAACGACCACCACCAGTTTCTCTCGACGTTCGATGACGCCAGCGTTCTGGACTGCTACCGCCGCGCCGAGAGCATCGTGCCGCAACAGGCGCTGGCTTTGGAAAACAGCCCGCTCGTCACCGAAATGGCGGCGAAAATCGCGGCCCGCGTGGCAGCCGCGCGCCCCCAGACCTCCGACGCGGAATTCTCCCGTTACGCTTTTGTCGCCATTCTCTCGGTCGAACCGGCCGCGGATGAACTGGCCGCCATGCTGGACCTGCTGGGCCAGATGACCGAACTGGCGAAATCCAATCAGCGCCCCAACCCGGAGGCGTTCGCCCGGACGAGGCTTATCCAGTCGCTTCTCAATCACAATGATCTGATGACCATCCGTTAGCAGGGACTGTCCAAAGATGTCTCACCAATTCCCCTCTGACTGTTCGTGCCACTCGACTCAGGGAACTCCGCGCCGCGCGTTCCTCGCCGATTGCGGCTTGGGTTTTACCGGCCTGGCGCTGGGAGCCATGCTGGCCCGCGATGGCATCGTTCGGGCCAACGAAACCCCGGCCTGGCAGCCCCCCACCGGGCAGCCGCATGGGACTCCCAAAGCCCAAAGCGTTATCTGGCTCTTCATGAACGGCGGAGTCTCGCACCTGGAGTCCTTCGACCCCAAGCCCGAATTGAACGTCCATGCCGGCAAATCGATCAGCGAAACCGAATATGCCGACACGCAAAAACCGGAGCGGCTCAATCGCCGCGAAGTGGCCTTCAACGTCGAACTTCGGCAAAAGCTCTACCCCTTGCAGGTCGGTTTCAAGAAATACGGCCAGAGCGGGATCGAGCTGAGCGACTGGGTGCCGCACATGGGGAGCTGCATCGACGACATCGCTCTGGTTCGATCGATGTGGACCACCGATGACAATCACGGCGCCCAGACGCAATTCCATTCCGGGCGGCATATGCTCGATGGAGAGTTTCCGACGCTCGGCGCCTGGGTCCATTACGGCTTGGGTTCGCTCAGCGACAATTTGCCGCAGTTCATTTCGATGGGGAATCGGGAATACTGGAATGCCAGGGATGGGCATTATCTCGGACCGGCGCACGACGCCGTCCCGCTCCGCATCGATCCCGCCAACCCGCTGGACTATGGCCGCCCAGTGGGGGACCTGAGCCGGGAGGAACAGCGCCTGGAGTTTGAGCTGTCGCGGCGCTTGAATCTGCTCAAGGCGGTGGAGTATCCGAATGATCCGGCGATGCTGGCGCGGATCAAGTCGTATGAGCTGGCCTTCCGGATGCAGGCCTCGGTCCCCGAGGTGCTCGACTTTTCTTCCGAAACGCAGGCCACGCAGGACGCGTACGGCCTGGCTGATCCGGCGACCAAAAGTTTCGGATCGCAAATGCTGGCGGCACGGCGCCTGGTCGAACGGGGAGTGCGGTTCATTCAGGTCCAACATGGCGCCGGCGGGGCCGGAGCCTGGGACGCCCACGGCGGATTGAAGGGGAACCACGAGACCAATTTCAAGGCGGTCGATCAACCGGTGGCAGCCCTGGTCAAAGACCTCAAACAGCGGGGCTTGCTCGACTCGACAATCGTCATCTTCGCCACCGAGTTCGGCCGCACCCCAGCCTCCCAGGGAAGCGATGGCCGCGACCACCATCCCTACGGCTTCACCGTCTGGATGGCGGGTGGAGGGATTAAGGGAGGGGTGGCCCACGGCGCCACCGACGGGATCGGATTCCACGCAGTGGAACAGCGCCACTACGTGACCGACATCCACGCCACCATCCTCAAACAACTCGGCCTCGATTCTCGCAAATTGGAAGTCCCCGGCCGCAAGCGACTGGAAATCGACCACGGCCAGCCCATCGAAGCCATCCTGGCGTAGCTCCCCTCGTAGTGAACGCTGTCGGCGTCCACGCAGGGTGGGACCAGCTCGCCAATGGAGCGAGTCCCTCCGCCATCGAATCCGCTCACTGCACGAACCGGAATCGCGAGCGCAGGCCCACCGGGCGCGGACGCCGGGCCTGCACAAAAAACGGAAGCACCATCGAGGCGAATTGATCTCGGATTTGTCCGACAGACAGCGGGCCAACCCAGCGCGTGGCACGCAGCAAGTCAGGCGGTGCTCCCAGAGTCGTCTGCTGCAACCCGTTCCAATTCCTGCACAAGAATTCTTAGAAACGGCTCCACGTCGGTCACCAGTCCGACGGTTTGAAAGCTCCCCCGATCAGCCAGTTTCGTGACCGTGGCAGGATTGATGTCAACGCACACCACCGGCACACGGGCCGGAAGCAGATTGCCTACCGCCACCGAATGCAGTGTCGTGGCGATCATCAGGCAAAACGTCACCTCCCCCACGTATGACCGCATGGCGCGCTGCGCCGCCACGGTATCGGTGATGACTTCCGGCAAGGGGCCATCGTCCCGGATCGAACCGGCCAGAACGAAGGGAACCTCTCGTCGGACGCACTCGTACATGACCCCCTCGGTCAGCGCTCCCGATGCGACCGCCGCACGGATGCCTCCCAATCGTCGGATGCGGTTGATCGACCGCAGATGATGTTCGTTTCCCCCTTTGCAGGGTCTTCCCTGTTGCAGGGATACTCCCAGACTCGTGCCATAGAACGCCTGCTCGATGTCGTGCGCCGCCAGGGCGTTCCCGGCGAACAGAACGTTGACATACCCTTCGCGAATCAGGCTGCTGAACCAGGGGCTGGCGCCGGTATGAATCACCGCCGGGCCGGCGACCACCAGGATCTTGCCCGTTCCCGCTTTGGCCTTCCGCATGGCAGACGCGACCTCGCGAATCGTCACTTGTTTGGGCTTTTCGCTGGAGACGGTGCTTCCCATGAAACCGAACGCATCCAGGGGCCGCACCTCTCTTTCCTGCGGAATCACCCGCACTCCGTGCCGCCCGATGACGTACAGCTCTCCCGGTTGCACGTCGGCCATCGTCACGCATTCGGCCGCGTGCCGATTGGCGGCGACTCGAATCCCGGCGTCCATCTTTTGCCGTCCGACCGAAATCCACTTCCCTTGCAGGCGAATCTGCGTGTCTTCGTTGGTTGTGCAATAAAACCCTTCGGGAAAGGCGCCGGCCAGATCGGCGGGAACCAGTTCGCAATCGCGGGGATGGACGGGAACAGCGCCATGCCGAGTGATCCCCGCCAGAATCCGTTCGAGTTGCTCGGGAGTATCGGCTTCAACGCGGAGCAGCGCGCGGCTGGGATCTTGCCGACGCTGTCCGACCTGAATTTCCTCAACCCGATGGCGACCTCCCAGCGCCGCGATCTCATCGAGGATTTTGGGAAGAATCAGACTGTCGATGATATGCCCGCTGACTTCCACCTGTTCGATCACCGGCCCGGCCGCAGCGCTGGGAGAAGTCATGCTGTCGCTCATCGGGCGGTCTCGAGATCGATCGTGGCGGCGTTCTGCGGCGCGTGGACACCCAGGTTACGAATGTACTCGCCATATTGCTGGTCGAGTTCTTCCGCGGAGACCCCCGTCAGCTCGTCGAGCGAATCGGGGGTCTCGCGGATCAGCTTGATGGGACTGTAGATTTGCGAAAGATGCTCGATGAGCGCCTCGCGATAGCGCCCGTCGTCGAAGTGCATGAAAAAGTGCGTCAGAGCCGCTCCCTGAGAATAGTTTTTGAAGATTTCCGGAGCCCCCTGAAAGGCGACCATTCCCATCCGCGTGAATTCCTGCAACGGGACATAGTAGTGGTTGTTGACGTAGTTGGCCTGCGCCGCCTGCAGGCGAGGATTCTGCGGATTGCCGACCCGTAACCGGTCCCCATCCCGCTGGAACGATTCCATATAGCAGGCAATCCCTTCGATGATCCAGAAATTGGACTTCATCCCCACTTCGCCGGTCTGGGGTCGGCTGCCGGAGAGCAGTTGATGGGTCGCTTCATGGTACAACGTCGAGTCGTCATCCGAATCAGGGTCATCAAAGAAAAAGGCGATGCCGGTCCGCGGAAAGTAAATCCCGCGGGTGATCCCGACGTTCTGAGTAGTTTCCTTGCGAACGACCGCCAGGTACTCCTCGCGGGTCCGATAGAAATGAACGACGTGCGGCTTGGCGAGCGGCGGCGCGCTGGCCTTGGAGCCGGCGAACAATTGCTTCACCTGATCGGGAGAATTGAAGAATCCGGCCATCAACTGAAAGAACAGCCCGTAATAGTCTTCAAGCTTGCGGGCCAGCAACACTCCCCGTTCCAGACTGTGGTTGGTTTTGACCAGGTAATGCTCGGTTCGGACCTCCCAGGCATGGGCGAAATCGTGCCGCAGTTCGGTCTCTTTGGCGGTGCTCATCCAGCGATTCTTGAAGAACCGCTCCCCCCGTTCGTACCGTTCCAAATGATCGCGCGGAATCCAGCCAAAATCTTCGTGCCAGACCTTCTTGGCTCGAACCATCGACGCTTCAAAGGCCGAGAGCCACTCGTCGCCGCTGCGGACGTACCCCAAAATCCTACGGGCGGCGGAATGATCCGGATCGTGCAGCGCGACCTCCGACAGCAGGTCATACGCGAAACCGACGTGACCGGCGTTGAGCGTCGTCCGTGACAGCAGGTACAGCTCCTTGCTGAAGTCCTGCTGGAGAGACCGCAACTGCGTCCGCCAAAACCGCTCGTCAGCCGGCAAATCCTGGGGGATCGGCGCTTGGACCTCGCGGGGCAGGGGGGCCAGCCGCAGTTCCGCCGAGTTGACCGGTTCGGCCAGGCCCCGGACCTCGTCGGCCCCCTCCCGCAGGTCGCGCCGCGCGCACTCCGCCGCCAATTCTTCCAGTGCGGCGGTGAATTTCTCGCGCCGCTCCACGTATTGTCGGCGAAACTGCGCGACATCGCGCGGGCGCTTCAAGCTCTTGGCCTGCGCCGGGAGCGAATGCCAAAGCGCCGCCACCGCCACGAGGCAGATCAGCAGAGGGCGGCTCAACGCGAGAGTCGACATGCAACACACGGCGCAAAAAGTGGACCACACGGGCCGGCCCTCCATTGGTCCGCCCAGTGGACCGTATTATAGTCCAACCAGGTGCGGGCGAAAAGGTGCGTTTTTCAATGGGATTGGTCGCGAAACACGAAGTAAACCGCCCCCAGGAGGCAGACACCGGCCCAGAGGTAGTCCCGTTTGATGGGTTGTCCGAGATACCAGAACGAGAATGGGACAAACACCAACAGCGTGATCACCTCCTGCATGAAGCTTGATCGTGGGAGGGGAATTTGTCGATCGAAGGCCGCCGCGACAGGGGGGCGTCCTGAAAGTCTGACAGGGACTTGACTCTTCTCCTATAATTCGCCGATGACCTCCTCGATCACTCGCCTGACGCGCCGCATCGAACTGGCGGCGCCCGCCCAGTTCGTGTACGACTGGCATCTGCGTCCTGGCGCGTTCGATCGCCTGGCCCCTCCCTGGCAGAAGGTCGAGGTACGGGATCCCGGCGCGGGGGTCGCTGAGGGTTCCCGGGTGGTGGTTCGGATGCGGTCCGGACCGCTGTGGAAAGATTGGATCGCGGAGCATTTTGGAATTGTCCCAGGCCAGGAATTCCACGATCGCCAGATCCGCGGGCCGTTCGCTTTCTGGGAACATGCGCATCGGGTGGAACCGGCAGGTTCCGATCGGTGTGTGCTGGAAGACCAGATCGCCTATGCTCTTCCCCTGGGCCGACTGGGAGGCTGGCTGGGGGGGGCCTTGGTTCGGAACGAATTGGAACGACTGTTCAATTATCGCCACGCGGTCACCTCCCAAGACATCGCGGCGCTGTGGACGCAACGAGGAAACCGACGCATGCGAGTACTTGTCTCCGGCTCGACCGGACTGGTGGGAACGGCCCTGATTCCGCTGCTGACGACCGCCGGGCACGAAGTGGTCCGCTTGGTCCGCTCGCGGGCCAAAACGCCGTCGAAGGAAATGGTGCAATGGGATCCGGAGGCGAACTACGTCGACGCGGCGGAGCTGGAGGGGTTGGATGCGATCGTCCACCTCGCCGGCGAACCGATCGCCGCCGGACGGTGGAATCCCGAACGGAAGCGGCGGATTCGGGAGAGCCGCATCCGTGGGACGCGGCTCTTGTGCGAGACGCTGTCGCACCTGGCGCGGCCCCCGCAAACCCTGGTCTGCGCCTCGGCCATCGGTGTCTATGGAGACCGGGGGGACGAGGTGCTGACGGAATCCAGTTCTCCCGGATCAGGGTTTCTCGCTGAGGTGTGCCGCGACTGGGAAGCTGCCTGCGAACCGGCTCGCCAGAAGGGGATCCGGGTGGCCAATCTGCGGATGGGAGTCGTCCTCTCTCCCGCCGGGGGAGCGCTGGCCAAAATGCTCACCCCGTTCAAAATGGGAGTCGGCGGCGTCATCGGCAGCGGCCGGCAGTTCATGAGTTGCGTCGCGCTGGATGATCTGGTGGGAGCCATTTTGCATATCCTGGTGACTCCGGGCCTTTCCGGACCAATCAACGGCGTTTGTCCTGAGCCGGTGAGCAATCGCGAGTTCACCAAAACCCTGGGAAAGGTGTTGGGGCGTCCGACGATCTTTCCCATGCCCGCCCTGGCCGCCCGGCTGGCGTTTGGGGAAATGGCCGATGAATTGCTCCTGGCCAGCGCGCGAGTGCAGCCAGGTCGCCTTCTGGAGATGGGATACCAGTTCCGTTGTCCAACGGTGGAATCTGCGCTGCGGCACGTTCTGGGGCGCTAGGGCCGCAAGGTTCCGCCAATTTGGGCGTGAACTTCTGCGGTCTGTCGGACCACGAGCACATGCAGCGGACGGTAGTACCGGATCGTTCCCCGTCCGCCGTTCACGTCCCAGGACTCCGGAGCGATCGTACTCTGGATCAGATCGATTAACTCTGCCGCCTCGGCAACCGTCGCTCCTCCGCCCGCCAGCGATGCGTTCCCCATCCGACGGCCCGCAGCGCCCCGAACCTGTGAGCGGACCAATTGCGTTTCCAATTCGCGGAGCCGTGATTTCAGCCGCTCCTGCAAGCGGCGTCGATCGGCCGCCGCCAGGCGCGACTCATCGGTCACTTGCTGATACAATTCCACGAGTCTCGGAACGGCTTTTCCGGGCGCCAAGTTGGCGGAGCGCGCGGTCCGCTGCATCCAGCGGGTAACCTGGTTGTCGAATTCCTCCGCGACTTCGACCGCATCGGTCTCCCGGCCATCCGACTGGCTCACGCTTGGCGCGTCGTCTGACGACTTCGCGACGGGGGGCTCGATCGACGGCCCGGGGAAGGTCAAGGCCACACCGACTGCCACGATGAGCGAGTTCATGATGGTCCCTGTGGGGAGAAGTAATACGGAGAGAAACACCGGGTGGAAAGGGTTTCCCGGAAGGGCGAACGCCCACTTCGTCTGCGTAAAGCCTACTTTCCCCCTACAAGTTTGTCCATTGCCAGTTGCTTGAGCCCCTTCAGATCGACTTTTCCGGTCCCCAGATGCGGAATCTCTTCCACCTGCAGAAAACTGTCCCGGGAGGGAATCCACAGATTGGGAATGCCGCTCTCCCCCAATTCCTGGAGGATCTGATCGTCGCTTTTCGCCAGCGGCAAATGGACGACGACCAGCCGCTCTCCCTTCTTCTCATCGGGAATCGCCGTCACGACGACTTTTAGTTCCTGATCCTCGTCCCCTCCGGTCGCCACGATCTTCCGCAGGATCTCTTCGATTTTCAGGTGCGGAACCATCTCGCCTCCGATTTTGGAGAAGCGGCTGGCCCGATCGGTGATCGTGATGAACCCCTCGGTGTCGATCCGGGCAATGTCCCCCGTCACGTACCATCCGTCGCGCAAAACGGCGGCGGTCTTCTCCGGCTGATTCAGATATCCCTGCATCACGTTGGGGCCTTTGATCAAGAGCAGCCCTGGCACGTCGAGTCCCAGGTCTTCCCCCGTGTCCGGATCGACCACTTTGGCCGTGGTCCCGGGGATCGGCCGCCCCACGGAACCCTCTTTGGTTCCTTTTTGCGTGACGATCGACGAGCGATGGTCCGGCACATTGACCGACACCACCGGCGACAGTTCGGTCGTGCCATAACCCTCGCTGGGACGGATGCCGAATTTCTCTTCAAACGCCTGCGCCAGATCGAGCGGCATTTTTTCCGCCCCGACCACGATCAGGTCCAGCGTCTGCATCTGTTCTTTCTCGCAACGTTTCAGATAGGTCCGCAGGAAGGTCGGCGGGGACATGAGGATCGTCACCTTGTGCTCCTGGCACAGCGTTCCCACCACGCGGGCATCCAGCGGATTGAAGTGGTAGACCCCTTTCGGCGGGAGCGACAGCACTGTCCACAGCGTCCCGGTGAAGCCAAAGGAATGGAAGAACGGCAACACTCCCAGCAGAACGTCGGTCTCTTTCAACTGCACTAGCTGGTCGATCGCATCGACATTCGTCCCGATGTTGTGGTGCGAGAGCATTACCCCTTTGGGTTCGCCGGTCGAGCCGGAGGTGAACATGATCGTCAACAGGTCGTCGGGATTGACGCGCGTCAGCCCGAACTGCCGCTCCAACAGGCTCATCGGCAGCGCGTAGGCCTGCAGGGCGGCGATCACCTTGTCGGCGGTCGTCGGTTTGTCCTTCAGGTCTTCCAGGCAGACCACTTCGGCCCGCAGATCGAGTTTTAACTTTGTCAAAAACAGGCGGCTTGTCAGGACGTGCCGAATCCCCGCCTGCTCGATGCAGTGATTGATCGTTTCCGCACTGTTCGTGTAATTCAGATTGACGGCGACCCGCCGCGACAGCGCCAGCGTGGCATTGACGATCACTCCAACATTCGACGGCGGGAGCAACACCCCCACCATCCGCTCGTCGGGGGACAAGACCTCCCGTTCCAGCAGCCGCTTAAACACCAGCGTCCGGAGCAGCAACTGGCCTCCCGTCAGGCTCTGGCCCGAGGAATCGGCCAGCTTGGGACGCGAACGGAATTTGCGGCACATTCTCAGGAACATCCGGGGGAGGATCATTTCGTGAGCCTTTCGATACTGCATCGCCTCGACTCCCAGATTCTGGACCGCGGAGCGGACCTCATGGACGTTGTCGGGATCGCGGAGCGGGGCGCCAAACAGAATCCCGACCGGATAGCGCCACTTGCGCGGCCGCTTCCAGAAAAACTTTCCCTGAAAGAAGCTGAAGATACTCCCCCACAGCCCATCCAGATAGACCGGAATCACCGGCGCGCCGGTCCCTTCGACGATTTTCAGCAGGCCCCGCTGAAAGGGTTGAAGCTGGCCGGTGCGCGTCAGAGACCCTTCGGCGAAGATACAGACCAGTTCGCCGTTTTGTACCGCTTCGCGCGCCGTTTGCAGCGAGCGGACAATCGCTTTGGGCCCCTCGGATCCCTTCACGGGAATCACTCCCATCATCCGCATCAACCTGCTGACGCCGAATCCCTTGGTGTAGTCGGCATACGCCAGCATCCGAATCGGCCGCGACGAGCTGATCAGAATCAGCGCCGCATCGATCCAGGTGACATGATTGGCCACCAGGAGCGCCCCTCCCGTTTCCGGAAGATTGTCGCGACCGTAGATCCGCAGCTTGTAGACGGTACGACTCGCCAGCCAGACCACAAACCGCAACGTCGCCTGCGGCAACAGCAACAGGACATACGCGGCAATTGGCACGGTGGCCAAACCCATCGCCAAAAACGTCTGCCGCGGAGTCAGATGCAATTGCTGTTGCATCACATACAACAGCCCCGACGTCGAGAGAATCCCGGCAAAGGAAACAAAGTTGCTGGCGGCCAGCATTGATCCCCGCCGCTCCACCGGACTGCGATGCTGCAAAAAGGTCTCCAGCGGAACATTGAACAACCCGGCGCTGGCCCCCAGAAACACCAAACACACGCAGGTCCAGAAAAAGGCCTGCTGCAGTGACTCCGCGCCCCCCGACTTTCCCAGGCCGCCGGCCAGAAACAGCGCCAGCGAGGCCAGCACGATGCCGATCGCGCCCAGTGGGACCAGCCCCAGTTCCACTCGTCCTCCCGACCAGATTCCCGCCAGCATGCTTCCAATCCCGATTCCAATCACCAGCGCCAGCATCAGCGGGCCCAAGTCCCCTTCGCTCAGGTGCAGCACCGTCTCGCCAAATACCTTGATATTCGCCTGCGTCAGCGTGGCGAGAGTCCAAAAGAACGCGATTCCCAGGGCGGTTCGGAGCAACGGACGGCTCTCTCCCAGCGCTTTCAACTGCACCAGCGTCTCGCGCACCGGGTTCACCGGAAACGGAAACTCAGGACGCGCGGCCCGGAGCGGGCGAATCCCCAGGCTGGCCAGCCAGCCGGCCGTGGCCACCCCCATCAGCGCCAGCGCCGAAATCCACAGTTCGTGCGTGCCATCGGGACTGGTGACGACATACAGTTGGAGTCCCGCGACGGTCCCCAGCGCCGAGGCGACGACCGTGACCATCGCCATCACCCCATTCCCGGCCGACAACCGATCGGACCGCAACAGCTCCGGGAGGCTCCCGAATTTGGCCGGTCCGAACAGCGCTGCCTGCGCCCCCATCAGGAACACCGATCCAAAGAGCAACACCGTGCTTTGCGCCAGGATCGCCAACACCCCCAACCCCATGATGACGATCTCGGCGAACTTGCAGGCGACGATCACCGTCCGCTTGCTGAACCGATCCGCCAGCCAGCCGGAGTGGGTGGGGAGCAGCAGGTACGGGAGCGTAAACCAGAAGATGCCGTACGAAAGGGAGGCGACTTCCGCCCGTTCATCTCCCCCCATCAGTTGCTTGGCGACTGGAACGGCCAGCCAGCGAAACATGTTGTCGTTGAATGCCCCAAGCAACTGCGTCGCCGCCAGGCAGAGAAAACTCCGCGAGAGAATCGGTTGGCGCAGCAAAAGTTCCGGCGCTGGGAGGGGAGCGGCGGCAGACTCCTCCGTGGTCATCGTCGGCTGACTCGCGATTGGTGTGCGGGGGCGATTTCTCGGAAAAACCCCCGGAATATCCAGGGGGCGGGAAATGCCCGCACAGTATGGGCGGGACGGCAAAGGAAATGCAACTCGCAGTCCAAAGATGGTCAACCGGTTCCAAAGATGGTCTCAAAGATGGTCTCAAAGGTGGTCAATTGACCATCTTTGGCCGGAACAACACAACCTCCGGACTGATCGGCAGTTAAGGAATGCGTCTCTCCAAAGATGGTCAGGTTTTGGCAGACAGAGGGGTTTTCGCCGATTTCCCTCCTAGTCCGGCCATCAAGGCACCCCACAGGCGAACGGCCCAGCGTAAGCTGGCCGGTTTGAATGAGCCTCACCACCAGTCCGACCATCGCCAATGTCCGCGGCTGAGGCCATCTGTCCGTTCGTTCCGTTCGGTTCAATCAACTCGGTGGGCGAACCGAACGAATGGCCGGTTCCTCTTCTGCGGAGCATTCTTGGTCTCGCACCGACAGTCGAGCGCCAGCCGCTGCGCGCTGACGCTGATGCACGCAGTCGGCTTCAGCCGACGCCCCTTTTGCCACCAGCTTGAGCTGGTGGACAGAAGTGAGTTCCAGACCCAGCGAGCCGGCTTCAGCCGGCTTCCGGATGTACGGCTTTAGCCATTCGAGAGTCACTTTGGCATTTGTCAAGCGGCGCCTATCGACGATCTCAGTGACAAGCGCCGCACTTGCTCCGGGCGCATTCCAGAAAGCCGGCTCAAGCCGGCTGACAACTCGCCTGGGGGACTAGCGGTCCACCAGCTCAAGCTGGTGGCAAACAGGGGACGGCTAAAGCCGTCTGAATCGAGAGGTTGGGAGATTGCTTGCGCCGCGCTGTGGACAGCGGTTGATTTCCAACGGCGACTGAGCGGCAGGCCCGGTTGACGAGTTGCCGCCTGACTTGGCTTGCATGTCAGTCCGATATTCCACCAGGTCGTTGTGTCGCCGAATGACCAGGCGATGCAGTTGTACGCCCAAGTGCTGGGACTGGTGATCTTGTAATCGTCTTCGCTGAGATGTGGAGAATTCTCAGGGCACAACCGACCACCTATAGCCATTCTGCATGCCCCATTTAAGCCATGCCTTCCGCATCTCGTGTACTTTTCCGCGGCTCGATGTAGGAACCGGATCGACACCGGTAATGGCGAACAGCGCCCAGAACCAGTGGTCGGGCTCGCGTTCCAACTCGGCAAGAATGAACGGGACGGCATCGGTACCAAGGCCAATGATTTGCTGGTAGGCCAAATCCATGCCCAGATCCTCAATGCATGACGAATAGCTCTTTCTCGATTTCCACTCGGTGACCAGTCGACGAAAGCTGACTTCAACGTCGCGATCTTTGAGCAACGCCTGCGTCGCAACCGGCGAAAGCTCAAGAATCTG
>JBJXGA010000508.1:0-17499 GCA_046152955.1 Planctomycetales bacterium
GGACCACAATTCGATCTACTCGCCCCAAACCTCCCAACCTCGGCTTCGCCGAAAGTTGACCGCCCTACGAGCGTCCCCGAAAATCTGCCGGGTATCGTCGGCGAAGACTTACATCGCAACCGGCTCGCCCAGCCTCCGTGAAAGTCACTCGCGGCATCGAGATGGATTGATCGGGGAAGTCTTTCACTGGCCAAGACTGTCCTTCGCATTTACGGTGGAGTGTTCCTGCCGGAAACGCCAGCCTGATCGGCGGAAACGGCCGTTGCGGAGGGGATTGGCTGACCGTTGAAATCGCATCCGTAGGTGCGAACGGCGGTGCGGGGCGTTTCTTGGAGTGGAACCGATGGTTCGTGCATGCGAGCCAGCCATTGCCGGTCGATAGTGGATCAGCAGACCCTCATCCGAATGGCGTCTGAGCGAAATCAGTATTGGGAAGATTTTCCGAATTTCGCAGTTGCGTCGAGTGTAAAGCCGGGTAGACTAGAGGACACCGGTATTTTTGTCGGCATCGTCTTTTTGCGGAGTTGTCCCCATGACTGGCATGCGTTGGCGGTTTTTGACTCTGTCGGTTCTCTTCCTTCTGACGGCGTTTGGGTTGGGTCTGAATTGGCAGGATCTCGCGCCACAGGCCTCCGCCGATGATGCGGGGGCTGCGGGACCGGATCAAGTGGCCAAGGGGAGGGTGAAGGCCGCTTCGAAGAAAGGGAAAAAGGGGAGCAAACCGGGCCAAGTGGGCCTGGCGCCAAAACAAGGGGGTGCCGTCGGCACGAAAGCGGCCAATCGTCCTGATCCGAATGGGGCCAATGGCATCCCTTTGGGAGGTCTGCCAGCCGCCGCCGCCAATGGCAATTTGAATGCCCCACAAGGCGCTCCGGTGGACGGGAATCGGCCCGCCGGTCCAGGGGACCAAAACGGTGGCAATCGACCTGGCGGGGGGAACGGAGGAGCGGGAGGGATGGGTCCAGATCCGAAACATGTTGACAAAGTGATTGCCATTCAGGATCGGCACACGGACGAATTGCTGAAGCTCAAAGGGGTCGTGGGAACGGCCACAGGGTTGGACGACGACGGCAACGTTGTGATCAAGGTGTACACCGATGGGGCCGACCAGCCCGATGTTCCGGAGACGATTGAGGACATCCCGGTTCAAGTTGTCGAACGGGGACCGATTTTCCCATTGTGGGCCAAGGCGGATCGGAAGGACCGCTTGCCCCGCCCAGTGCCGATCGGGGTTTCCGCGATCGCCGATACGGGAATTTGCGCTTCCGGTACGCTCGGCTGTCGGCTGAGAGACAAACAGGGGAATGTGTATGCCCTGAGCAACAACCACGTGTTTGCCGAAGAAAACAACGCCCCGATCGGCAATGTGATCGTGCAACCCTCGCCCGGGGACCAGAATTGTAATGTCGATGCGACGCTCGATTTCATCGGCAACTTGTACGCTTTCAAACCGATTGTCTTCACTGCAACAGCGAACAACGTCATTGATGCGGCTGTCATGCGAACGACGACCAACCTGGTCAACACGGGAACGCTCCCGGATGGCTACGGCGTTCCACGGACGGAAACGGTGCAGGCGTACCTGGGACAACCCGTACAAAAATACGGCCGCACGACCGGCTACACCCAGGGGGTGGTATCAGGCTTGAATGCCACGATTGTCGTCGGATACTCCGGCGGGGTGGCACGGTTTATCAAGCAAATCCAGGTAGACGGGGCCAATGGCTATGCCAGCCTGGGGGCGCCTGGCGATTCCGGTTCGCTGGTCGTTGACGAACAGCGGCGCCCCATGGGCCTGCTGTTTGCCGGGGGGGGAGGCATCACCGACCTCAACCCGATCGACGACGTGCTCCGCTATTTCAGCATGGCGGTCGACAGCGAGGGGGCCACCCCCATCGGCAAAGTCGGCAAGGCGCATCCTGAGAATCCTCGGGTTCCTTAAGCTAGTAAACTGGCCTGAAGACCCCGGTTTCGAGTTCGGGAGAATTGAATCTCTCCCCATCGCAGCGATGAAGAATTCGAAGGCTGGCCACGTGCCGTGGAACGCCGGCGGGATGTTCCCATGACTGCAAGATGCACCGCTTGGTGTCGCTGGGCGATCGTTGTGGTACTGGGTTGCCGATGCGCTCCCGGTGCTGCCGCGCCTCCACAGGCAGGCAGGTCCGATCCGAACGCCCCATCCGCAGGGCGCTGGGAATTGGAACTTCCGAATGCATGGCTGGAGAATGTCCGCGATCGGACGCGCGGCATCCGAAACGAAGAACGAGATCCCTATTACCAGATTCTCGCCGCGGCGCGCACAGCCGATCCGCAGGCGTTGCGCGCCGCCGGGCGTGAGACCGCCGCCGCCGCCGAGCGCGCGTTTCGCGCCGACCCTGGGAACAAGCGCCGGAAATTCTCCCTATTCGCCGAATTGGCGCGCCAACCGGGGCCACTGCGTGGTCGTCCGGTGACCCTGCACGGGTACATTCAACGCCTGGAGTCGTTCGAGGCCGGGGAAAACGACGAGGGGCTGACGACGCTTCACCAGGCCTACCTGTTTACCGGCGATTCGCTGCAAAGCCCCTACGTCGTCGTCTGTTCAGAGCTGACGCCGGGCATCCCCATTCCCTCCAAGGGGCAACCCACCAACGACATTTTCGTCAGCGGGTATTTCTTCAAACTGTGGTCCTATGATGCCGAACGGGGCACCTGGGCCGCGCCGCTGATCCTCGCGCACACCTTGGAATGGCATCCTCGGCCGATTCCGCTGACGTCGCGCGCCTCGTTCAAGGGTTCGCTGGCGGCAGGACTGGCGCTGACGCTGTTGCTGATCGCCTATTGGCTCAGGCGGCAGCGCCTGGAAGTCAGCCGCCTGCGGGAGGCGCGACTGGACAGCCCGACACAGCTTTCGAATAATGACCTGGCACAACTGGAACGGATGAACGACGTTCCGTAGCGACGGACACATCGTTCGATGGAATTGTGTGTCGCACTGGACACGATCGGCTGCGTGCGGCCGCTGGTGGCGCGAGAGCTCTCCGACGGCACTCTCAAGTACCTCTGACTGGCCGCAGCGCTCCTCAGTCCCAGACCCCCAGCGCTGATCGCGCTCAACGAACCGGAGGCGAGCCTGCATCCCGGATTGCTGACCCCCCTGGCACGGCTCATCGTCGAAGCCGCAGAGCGTTCACAACTCTGGGTCACCACGCATTCGCAAATCCTGGTCGATGCAATCCGCAGCGATTCCGGGATCACTCCGATTGAGCTTCAACTTCAGAATGGTGAAACGTACATTGTTTGACACGTAGCGCGTTGACGTGACCATTCATGCAACGCCGCGAAGAAATTTCCGACTGTGGAATGGCAAGTTCGCTGAGCCAACCGACCGGATACGCTGACAGAACCGACTCCGCCAGAGGAGCGACTTTCCTGGCCAATCGAGGAGCGATATACCAAGCAACAGTCCCAACGGGACGGCCCTATGCCAGCCCAGGCCAACGGCCTGGGGAGATCCCAAACCCCAATCAAGAGCCCAAAATGGGCGCCCCTACCTGGTCGCCGTCGAGAATACTGATTACGGCCAGACCATCAATGATGGCGGCTGGATGAAATGCACGCTGCGGGCTGGCGGGAACACCAAGTCCATCCGCTGCATCAATTCCTATCCGCGTCCGCTGAGAGATCTCGTCGATTTCGTCAACGACGAGGTTCTTCCGCATTTCGCGTTCGAGATCGCGGCGGCAGTCTCGGACGAGTCCCTACTCCCCTTCACCTGGGAAACTTCGCTGCTGGAAGATCCGCCTGAGGAATGACTCGGGCTGCAACTGGGCCGCAAAAAGCGTGGGGCAAATGTATGGCGTATGAAATGCGTCTCCGTTGATTGGCGAACAGTGTGGCGCGACCGGTTGATGCACAGTGACATGTGCTCGTCGATTGGGCTGTCGGAAGTGACGTCTGAATTTGCCCTCCCTGGTCCCAACGGGTAGAATTCCAGTATATGATTAGCGCACTGCGCTTTAGGGCCGGATTGCGACTGAATATGTCGAATCGCGCTCTACGACCATCGCTGCTTGCGCCAGTCTTGAGCGCGTTGTTCGCGGCGGTGGTGGGCCGGGCCGCAATTGTCCAGGGTGCGAATCCGTCACTGGCTTTGGCAGGAGCTGCGATCGGCGCCGTACTCGGAATCGCATTGCCGACGGGTTATGCGTCGCTACGCTTTATCGGCGCCGCCTTGGGATCGTTCGGAGGACTACAGTTCTTCACATGTTTCCCCTGCGATGGAAGCGACTTTGCCATGCCGACGTTGGGCGCCTTCGTCGGGGGAATTTTCGGATGGCTGGCCCAAGCGGCTTTGAGAATCGGACAATCCCGGAGTTCGGGAAAGATTTTTCCAGCCCGAACTGGAGCACGACCGCCGCGGCAGGCAGCGACGCTTGGGGCGGACTCGATAGCCCGAAGATGAACATTTTGTTTGGCATACAACGTCCTGCAAGTCGTGAGTAGAATGTCCGTATGACTGCTGCGCCCGGACCGATTCCCGATTCCAGTCTAGACAAGCCGCCATCTCACCTGCCATGCGGCATCGCCGCAGAAGAGATCGACAGCTCACTGCGCCGCCGCTAGAATGAGCTTCGCCGATTGCATGCCACTTACGATTTGGTGTCCATTCCACCAACCAAGGCTCCCTTCCCAGATGCTGTTTGGCCCTGCCCACAAACCCTGGCTGCCCGCTGGAGCGGCGTCGCTGTTGAGCCGTCGTCAATGGCTGCAGGTGGGGACCGTAGCGCTCGCGGGCATCCCTGGCGGTCGCTTCGGTCAGGGAGCGGTTACCGAGCAATTGCCCCCGGTTCGGGCCTGCATCCTGATTTTCTATCAGGGGGGGCCCAGCCACCTCGATACGTGGGATCTGAAGCCCAAGGCGCCGGCAGAGGTGCGCGGCGAGTTTCGGCCCATCGCCACCGCAGTCCCCGGTTTGTGGGCCGGTGAACATCTCCCCCATCTGGCCCGCGTGGCCGATCGCCTGACGATTATCCGCAGCCTGCACCATCGGCTCACCAATCACCTGCCGGCGGCGTTCACCACGCTCATTGGTCGCGATCCTCCCCGTGGGGATCAATTGTTTGTTGGACAGGGAATCAACGACCCTCCGTCACTCGGGTCGGCAGTCAGCCGAGCGCGCCCGACCGATCGTCCGGGAATCCCTTCATTCGTCGCCCTGCCCCATCGGATGTTTAACGAGATGGATGTCCCCGGCCAGTCGGCCGGGTTCCTGGGGGCGGCGCATGAGCCATTTCAATTGGAGGGAGATCCGAATCACCCCGAGTTCCGGCTGGCGGAATTGGAACTGCCGGAAGGGATCACCCGAGAACGACGAGCGCAGCGGGAGCGTCTGCGACAGGTGACCCAACAGGCGCTCCCCTCGGTGCAGAATTTTGGCGCATCGGAGCCGTCCGAGGAGTACCGACGCAAGGCGCTGGAATTGCTCGAATCCGAGCCCGTCCGGAAAGCATTTGACCTGCGGGAGGAGCCGTCGCAGCAGCGCGATCGGTACAGCCGCACAAAGCACGGACAGAGCCTGCTCCTGGCGCGCCGCCTGGTCGAGGCGGGGGTCCGATTCGTGGCGGTCTATGATCGGAAGATCAACGGGGCGGAGAGCTGGGATACGCATTCCGCCAATTTCTCGCTCCTCAAAAACAGCTTGCTCCCTCCCGCGGATCAGGGGCTGGCGGCGCTTATCGAAGATCTGGAAGAGCGCGGCTTGCTGGAATCGACACTGGTGATCGCGCTGGGAGAGTTTGGGAGGACACCCAAGGTGAATGGGGCCGCCGGGCGAGACCATTGGCCGTTCTGTTACCATGCCCTCCTGGCAGGAGGCGGGGCACGAAAGGGATTCGTCTACGGATCGAGCGACGCGCTGGGGGCCTATCCGGAAACGAATCCCGTCACTCCGGCGGATCTGGCCGCCACTTTGTTTTGGCGATTCGGGTTGGACCCGGCAGACGAGATATTGGACCGGAGTCATCGCCCCTATCGTCTGGCGGACGGCCAGCCGCTGCGGGCGCTTTTTGCCGAATAGCCAGCCGGGAGTCGGATTCATGACGCAATCCATCGCTACCGAACCGCGACATCCCGCATCTCGTCGGGAACTGCTCCAGGCCGGGACGATCGGCCTGCTGGGACTGTCGACGGCCCAGGTCGCTGCCTGGCGGCAGACGGCCCAGGCCGCGGGAACTGCCAAACCGCGACCGCGAGCGGTGATCTTTCTGTTCCTCACCGGCGGTCCCTCGCAGCACGACACGTTTGACATGAAGCCGCTGGCCCCCGACGTCATCCGGGGGGAGTTTCGTCCCATCGCCACCAGCACGCCGGGCGTGGAAATCTGCGAGCACCTGCCGCAATTGGCGCAGCGCGGCCACCTCTGGTCTCTGTGTCGCTCCCTGGCGCACAAGGACAATGGGCACGACACCGGCACCTACTTGATGCTCACCGGCCGTTCGACCGTTCCCTCGACGTTTCGCTCCAGCCGCCCGCAATCGACCGACCAGCCGTCCATCGCGGCCATCGCGGGTTACTCAACACAATCACGGCACGGAATGCCCAAGAGTGCGATGCTCCCCGAGAAGATCTACCATTCCAATACCGGCGTCTATCCGGGTCAGTTCGCGGGACTCCTGGGGACGCAGCATGAACCTTGGCTGATCGAAGCCACCGACAAACCGCATGCGTACCATTCGTATTCCGGCGCGTTTCCGCAATATCTGTTCAATTTGCACAAAGGGGAACCGTCGGACAAACAGGACTGGCGCTTCGAAGTCCCCAACATCTCGCTCCCCGAGGGGGTATTTGAGCCGCGGTTTCGGCAGCGGATGGAACTGCTGGAGGTCGTCGAGAATCAGCGGCGCGCCTTTCAGGCGCGCGCTGCGTCGGGTAGTTACGATGCGATGCGCACTTCAGCGCTGTCGCTGATGGCCGATCCGCAGGTGCGGCAGGCAATCGACGTGCGCCGGGCGGATCCGAAAACGCTGGAGCGATACGGCGACAATTCCTTCGGCTGGTCGCTGCTGATGGCCCGTCGCCTCGTCGAGGTGGGTGTCAACATGGTCCAGGTCAACATGGGAAATTTCGGAAGCTGGGATTTGCATGGCAACAACTTTCCGTGCCTCAAGGATTATCTGTTCCCTCCGACGGATCGGGCGGTCGCTGCGCTGTTGGACGATTTGAGCGACAGCGGACTTCTCGACGAGACGCTGGTGGTCATGGCCGGCGAATTTGGCCGGACTCCCCGGATCACGCACATTGCCACCGACATCTACAAATACCCCGGCCGCGATCACTGGGGACCACTTCAATCCGTCTGGTTTGCCGGCGGAGGAGTCGCCGGTGGACGAGTGATCGGCAGTTCGGACGCCATCGGGGCGTATCCCGCGTCGGGAATGCAGACGCCAGAGAACTTTGCCGCCACGATTTACCATGCCCTGGGGATCCCGCGGGAGGCGCTGTGGTACGACGTCACGGGAAGGCCCAACCCGGTGTACATGGCCGATCCGATCGAGGGGCTGTGGGGATGATTCGGAAGGGAATCGATTCTGCCGCCTCCAGCGGTGGATGAAGGAAACGGCCCAGCCGGATATGCTACGGTTCATCATCCGTCCGTGAGCCGAACACCGCACCGGCCGCTTTGTGCCGCATCCGATTCCAGACCGTACACCATCGCAACGACACCGCCATGCCAAGCTCCACATTGCCGACGATCCCCAGTCCTTCGATCACGCATTCCCCTGCGGACCGGAGCGCCCGTCGGAGGCATGTTCCACTTCGTCGTCGGCTGCGCCGATCCACGTGCGTCTGCTGTTATCTGGCGCTGGGAATTTCGTGGAGCCTAACCTGGTCGGCGGCGGATGATCCGCCGGCGAAATCGGATCCGGATTATTCGGCCGAACTGCCCAAGATCGCCCCCAAGTCGCCCGCGGAATCGATCAAGGCGATGCAGTTCAAGGCCGGATTTCATGCCGAACTTGTGGCCGCCGAACCATTGATCCGATCCCCCATGGCGCTCGACTTTGACGAATTCGGGAGGGCCTATGTCGTCGAGTTGCCGGAGTACAACCAGTATGCCAGCGAGAAGCCGCATGGAACTGGGGCCATCAAGCGGTTGGAAGACACCGACGGGGATGGACGCTTCGACACGGCGACCGTGTTCGTCGACAACCTCAGCTATCCGACGGCGGTCGCCTGTTGGAACGGAGGGATCCTGGTGGGAGTGGCGCCCGATCTGCTGTTCTGCCAGGACACCGACGGCGACGGCCGGGCCGACGTGCGACAGACGCTGTTCACCGGTTTCGGACAGGATAAGGCGGGAGAGGGAATGCTCAATTCGATCCGCTGGAGGATCGACAATCGGTTTCACATTCCGTGTGGCCTGGATGGCGGGGAGATCGTGCCGGCCCTCACGGCGCCCCAGGCCGCGGCTCCCGGGAGCCGTCCCGCTCCGCCGATCAACGTCCGCGGCCAGCATTTGCTGCTGGAGCCGCGCGCGATGGCCCTCGAGGCGACCAGCGGCGGCGGGCAGCACGGGATGAGTCTCGACGACTGGAATCTGCGGAGCTTCGTCTGCGGCAACAGCGAGCCGGTCCACCTGGTGATGTACGACGGTCGATACCTGGCGCGAAATCCGTATGTCCAGGCTCCGGCGGCCGCCGTGAACACCGCACCGGATGGAAAGTTCACCAAGCTCATGCGAATCAGCGGGGTGGAACCGTGGCGGGCGCTGCGGACCAGGCTCCGCAGCAAGGGGGTTATTCCCGGTTCGGACGAAGGGGGCGCCCCTTCCGGGTTCTTTACCGGCGCCACCGGCATCACCGTTTATCGCGGCGACGCCTGGCCGAGCGAATTTCGCGGTCAGCTCTTTGTCGGCGAGGTGTCGAACAACCTCATCTATCGCGCGCGGCTGGAGCCCTCCGGCGTCGGACTGACCGCGCATCGAGCCGACCCGGACGCCGAGTTCATGGCCTCGAGCGACAATTGGTTCCGTCCGGTGCAGTTTGCCAATGCTCCGGATGGCACGCTGTATGTTCTGGACATGTACCGCGAGCTGATCGAAGGGGCCGCCTTTCTGGCGCCGCAGATTTTGAAACACATGGACCCCAGCGCCGGGGCCGACAAGGGGCGCATTTACCGCATCGCTCCCGACGGCTTTCGGCCGCGGCCGGCCCCCCGACTGGGGGATCTGGCCACCCGCGAATTGGTGGCGCTCTATGAGCATGCCAACGGCTGGCACCGCGACACGGCATCGCGGCTGATTTACGAGCGCCAGAACCAGGAGGCGGTCGCTCCGCTGCAACAACTGGCGGCAAATTCTCCTTTCCCCTTGGCCCGCGCCATGGCGCTGTTCTCGCTGCAGGGACTGCGAGCACTCCAGCCGGAGATGGTCATTGCCGCGTTGCGCGAGGGCGATCCGCGGCTGCGCGAACAGGCGCTCCGGCTGGCAGAGTCATTCCCGGATCGGCCGGATGTGCTGGCGGCCGTGCTCCCCCTGGCGGGAGATCCGGAATTGCGCGTCCGCTACCAGGCGGCGTTCACCCTGGGAGGCTTCGCGGGGGACGCAGTGACCGCCGCGCTGGCAAAATTGGCCGTCGTGGACGGCGGCGACTCGTGGATGCAACTGGCGATTCTCAGTTCGATCGGCCTGCGCCGAGGTCCATTCCTGGCCGCACTGATGCGCGATCGAGACACCCGTAACGCCCCGCACGTCCGCGCAATGCTAGGAGCGGTCGCGGCACAGATGGGAGCGGCCGGCCTCCGGCGCGATTTGACATTGCTTTTGCGCCAGGTCGAACAATTGCCTGACGCCGATGAAGACCAGGCGCTCGCTCTCACGCTGGTCAGGAATCTTGTGGACCGGCAACCAGTCGTGCGCGACCTGTTGCAGGACGCGGCGGGGCGCAAGGTGCAATCGATCATCGACGGTTTGATTCGGGATGCACGACTCCTGGCCCAGGACCAGCAGCGTTCACCGGCCGATCGAGCCGCCGCCGTCAGGACGCTTGCGGCGAGTGAGTTTGACGAAGTGCGCCCACTCTTCGCCGAACTCCTGCAATCGCGAGTTCCCCAGCCGGTCCAGGGGGCGGTTCTGGAGACATTGGCGCGGTTCAACCATCCCGAGGTTCCCTCAACCATTCTGGAAGGCTGGTCATCGCTGACCCCGCAGCTTCGGGCGACGTCGATCGAGACGCTGTTCACCAGGCCGGCCTGGATTGCCACCTTTCTGGATGCGGTGGAGCAGATGCGGATCGCGCGCGGCGACCTCGATCCAGCTCGGATCGCCCTGCTGCAAAAGCACGCCGACCTCCAGATCCGGGAGCGGGCGCAACAACTGTTTGCCGGCGCCGGTCTGGCCCGTCGGCAGGAAGTCGTCGATGCCTATCAGTCGGCCCTGGAATTGTCCGGCGACGTCGAACGCGGACGCGCACAATTCCGCAAAGTCTGCTCCGCCTGCCACAAGCTGGAGGGATTCGGCGAGTCGATCGGCGCCGACCTGAACGCCATCCGCGACCGGGGAACGGCGGCGGTGTTGCTCAACATCCTGGACCCCAACCGAGAGGTCAAACCACAGTTCCTGAGCTATGTCGTGGAACTCGACAGCGGCCGCACCGTGACCGGGATGATCGCAGCGGAAACGGCCACCAGCCTGACGATCCGCAAGCCCGACAACACGACCGAGACGATCCTGCGCGTCAACATCGAGGCCATCACCAGCACCGGATTGTCGTTCATGCCGGAAGGGCTGGAAAAGCAGCTTGATGAGGCCGCCATGGCAGACGTGTTGGCCTACCTCAACTCCATCAAGTGAACGTCGAAATCGAATGACTCAACCGCAGTCGGGACGCACACTCCCCAGGAGACGCATTTCCGCGGTCGCCCGAATCGCCGGGGAGCGGGCGATGATCAGCGCCGACTGGATCGTCGCTTGATCGGTCGCAGGGACTGGTGAGGTCGGGACAATCTGCAGTCCCTCCGGCGAAGCAGACGCGACCGCCGCAAGCTGGTCGCGGAAACTGGCTGCGAAGGACTCCGAGCCTGAATCGTCCGCGGGAGTTGACCGTGAGGCACGCTGTTGTGCAGCCATGATCCGCGGAGAAACGTGCAGCCAGCTCGCACACCAGCCCGAAGGAACGAGGCGCTGAAAGCCCAGCGCCAAGCGTCCCATCGTATAGCGGGCATTGAGATCCTGAAGCGGCCTCAGCGCCGGTTGACCGTCGGCGGCTCGATACCACATGCCGTCGATCCCCAATGGGCCGATGTATCCGCACTGCTGCAACTCGCTGGCCGCCTGCAGGGCGACGTCGATCGCCGTCTGCCACGAGCGTTCTTCCGGCAGTTCCCTGGGCGACTGCGGATGGGCAGCGGCCAGCCGGCTCCCGCGATACGCGCCGTTCTGATCCACGATCTGCAGCGCCAGCCCCAGAAAACTCGGTGGGGCGCTGGCCGGAATCTCAATCTGAATTCCCGCTTCGGCGAGCGGCTCCACCAGCGGTTCGAAAATCACGCAACCGGACTGCTGAATGCGGGACTGCGCCCAGTTGCGAATCGTCTCAGGAATCGAGTTTCCTCGCCCGCGGATGCTCTCCCGCCCGGCCATTCCGAAATCGGCCTTCAAAATCCAGCCGCGAGGCGACCGGCCAGCAGCAACGATCCGTTGCAATTCTCGGAACGAGTCGGCAATCTCTTCCCCCGGCAACGCCACCCCGAGTCGCCGCTCCAGCTCCAGGCGGAACTGCCGTCGATTCACGTGCCGCACGACCTCCAACGGCAAGTCGCGACGGCGACAGCCCCATTCGACCGCCAGGGCCGCAGTGGTCGGCGTCCAGCCCCAGGGAACCAATTCGAATGGCCCCCCTTCATTGATCTGGCTGGGGTGAGTCGCAAACCGCGGAAGCGGCACTCCCAGCCGCGCGAGGCCGGAAAAGTCAGCCGGGTCGATCGGCTCGGGGGTCAGGATGACATCATTCTCTTCGGCCAGTGCCAGCCACGCCGTCCCCAACCCACTCTGCAGGCCGCGCGCCACCTTCGACCGCCCACCGTCCCCCTGCGCGGTCGCGGCCAGTTCATGCTCAAAGTCGAAGTTGCTGTAAAAGAGTCGCGGCATCCCCGCATCATAGCCGGTGGTCGCTGACGGGACACAGCGCGCGGCACTCCCGACGCGGCATTCAGGAATTCCCGGCCCCGGCTGCGGAGGGGAGATTCCGCTGTTGCTCCAGATCGATCAGGTATTGCTTCCGCCACAGGCCTCCTCCATAGCCGCACAATCGGCCATCCTTATTGACCACCCGATGGCAGGGAATCACGATGCATAAGCGATTCTGCCCGTTGGCGCGACCGACCGCACGGGCTCCTTTGGGAGCGCCCACCAACTGGGCAACCTCTTCATACGAACGGGTCTGGCCATACGGAATCGACTTGAGGCAGCTCCACACCTCCTGCTGAAATGGACTGCCGGGGAACAGCAGCGGAACGGTAAACTCGCGCCGGCCGCCGGAGAAATATTCCGCCAGTTCTTTCCGAATGCTCCGCAAGTGCCGATGGTCCCCCGGCACGATCGGCAACCGGAACTGCTGACGGAGGGCGGCCACCTGCGCGTCCAGCGCCCGGCGATCCGTGAATTCCAGAAAGCACAACCCCTCGTCGATCGCGCCGGCCAGGAGTGGTCCCAGCGGGCTTTCCACCCAGCCGGCAATCAGGCATTCGCCGCGCGCGGCCTGCTTGGGTGGTCCCCCAAACGTGTTCACAAACGCCTCGCGAAACCCGCTATGCGACTCATAACCATGTCCCAGGGCGACGTCATCCAGCGGCGTCCCGCGGCGGATTTGTTGAAAGGCAGTACTCATGCGTCGTCCTCGGCAATAGGCTTGAAATGTCATTCCAAAATTCTTCAGGAAATGGCGACGGACGCGAGCGGGCTCGAAATCGAGCGACCGCAACGTTGCATCGGTCAGACGGCGCGTCGGATCCGCCTCGACCAGCGCCAACAGCCGCGACAACCAGTCGGGGAGCGAACCATTGGGTTCCATCGGCCGACATCGCTTGCAGGGGCGGTAACCGGCAAACAGCGCCTCTTTGACGGAGGGGAAGTATTCGCGGTTTTTCGGCAGCGGCGTCCGCGCGGGGCAGGAGGGTCGACAGAAAATACCGGTCGTGCGGACCCCCACGCAGAAAATGCCGTCAAACGCGCCGTCCCGCGCCTCGAACGCCCGATGCATCTCGTTGAGTGTTGGTAATCGTCGCATGCTGGCATACTATGGAGTCAGGTCGATGACTGGTCCACCGATTTTTGAACATCGTCATCCGAATTCTTGTGGAGTTGTTCGCATGGCCAAAAAGAAGCCCGCCCCCCCTGCATCCAAAGGCCGCCCAAAGCCACCCCCCAAGGCCAAAGCCAAACAGAGTTCGGCCTCCCGCTCCGCCGCGGCGAAATCCCCTTCTTCCAAGCCGGCCCCCGCCCAGCGCGCCGCGACGAAAAAGGCCCCCGCCGCTCCCAATTCCCCCACCCTGGGACGCCCCAAGGTGACCGGCGAGGAACTGCTCTACATGCTGTTCAAAGAGGACTATCACGCGCGGCAGGTGTTCGAATTCCTGCGGGTCAATACGGTCAAAGAGCTGGAGCAGTACAGCGCACAGGAGATTTTCAAACGTCTATCGCAGCCGGTCCGGAATACGGTGGACCGCATTCGCCAGACGCTGGCAGTCTACAACCGCTGCCTGGCGGACGACATCGATTACGCCCTGGAACGCAAGGCGGAACGGGAAGAGTCGTAGGCCCGCTGGCCCGGTGGCCCGGTGGTTCACGGCGCAGGCCGCAATTCGCGCACTCCCTGAGGCAATCCATAGAGCTGCCGCACCTCCGCGTCGGTGAGCGCCCGGTTGAAGACCGCCAGGTCATCCAGGCGGCCGACATAGGCCGCTCCGAGGACCAGCAGGACGCGCGCCGGATCCCAGCCAAACGTCAGCTCCCAGTTTTCGATCGTCCCCTGCAACGCCCCGTTGATGTGCATCCGCCCGATCTGCGGGCGGCTCTTGTCGTTGACGTTCTCCAGCGAAAAGACCACATGCGTCCAGGCGTCTCGCGAAAACGGAGCGCGATCCACCTGCACCATCGGTCGCTTGATGAACGGGATGTCGGCCCATTGCACGTTGTCCGGATTCCAGATGTGAAACAAGGGCCGGATGGCATAGCGAAAGAATCGCGGCGTTTCATCTTTCGACCACTCCAGAAAGATGAACCCCTTTTTGCTGTCGTCTCCCACGATCTGGACCGGGTCGCAATAGCCCGGTTCCAGGTCTTCGTCAGGGGTCAATCGCAGCCAGACCGACACCGAGGAGTTCCACGACTTGTCGTTGTACCCCAGCGCCCCTCCATCTTTGTACCCCGGCCGGAAGTTGTTCTTCTTCGTGAACTGCAAGGCTGCGCCAAAGCGCCCCCCTGCCGGATCGAGCCGCACCTCGTCGGTCGGAACCGCCGCGACCAGTTCCGCCCCCTGCTGGACGTAACACCGCTTGTCCCCGCGCGAGTAGTCCGCATCCAGCCCCTGGTCGAATGAGGCATGGAACGTGAGGGCCTCCTTCAACCGGGTCTTCGCCTGGGCGTCCGCGGCGCTGACGATCTGGCGCCCCTCCTCGACCCCGATCTCGCGGACAAAAATGTTCCGCCAGCGGATTTCCCCTCCATGCGTCTGCAGCATGATCGGCCCTCGGGCCGGGAGCCGCTGGCGACGGTCGTAATAATTCTCCATCACCGCGTCTTTCACGACGAGTTGGTCGTTCAGCCAGACCCAAGTCCGGTCTCCCACCTGGCGAATGCGAAACTGATTCCACTGGCCGAAGGGGCGATCCGCCAGCTTCAACGGATCGCGACCGGTGGTGCCGGGGGTGTTGTTGAACAGGCCTCCCGACCCCAGATGCGGCTTGCGGGTCGGGTTCTTCAAGTCGTAGGGCTGATTCCAGTCCCAGATTTGCACCTGCGGCGCCCCGCGGAGATAGATCCCGCTGTCCGCCTTGGCTACCGTCTTGTACTCCAGCAACAACTCGATGTCGCCGAATTCCTCGTCAGTGGTGGCGTAGGGCCCTTCCCCTCCGTTGACCAGTTCGTCGTTTTCGACCGACCAATGTTTGGGAAACTCCGCCCGCTGCTGGGCCAGGTTCTCCGCCTTTTTATCTCCTTCCAGCGTTCCCACGGCGTGCGGATTGAGACCAAACCAGCCGGTCAGGTTCTTCCCATTGAAGATCGCGCGAAATTTTTCGGGAGGCTTGGGTTCCGCCGCGCCAGCCACCGTCGCCAGCGATCCCCATGCGAAGCCTAACCACAGAACCTTCCGGAAAACGCCATGCATATCGAGGTCTCCGATGTCTCTTCAGGGTGTGTGTCGCGCCGATGCCCTCCGCGCGGCCATTGAGGGAGGTATCCTAACAAACCGTCCCCCATCGCGGCAGCGTAGCAACCTCTGGTGTAGCAACGTCTGGATCGCTCGGGCCAGCCAGGTTGCACGGTGGGAGCGACGAGGATTCCGTGATTCCAGGAAGGGTTGCACAAAAAGAGTCTCGCGCGGAGACGCGGAGGCCGCGGAGAGGGAGGGGGCATTTGGCCTGATGGACTCGAAACAATACCCATTGTTCTGCCATAGATTTTCCTGCCTTTTTCATGCCCATCCCGTTGGAAACGTCGCGATCGAACCGCATCCCCTGCGGAACCAAAGCGGACGCCCATGCGAAATCGGGTCTTCGAAACCGGCCTTTGCCAGACCTGCCTTCTTTCATGTTCTTCGTGCATTTCGTGGTTCAAACTCTTTGACCCGTTCAGGCCAAAGCAAACTGCGTTGGAGAGAAGAATGAACCACGAAACACTCGAACGACACGAAAGGAACTCGATTGAATAGGGTTTATTTGGAGAACCACGGCCCAATCTTCTCTGCGTCTCCGCGTCTCCGCGTGAGCAATCGTCATCGCGTTCCGGCGGGACAAACGTGTCGCCAGACCTCTCAGCGTGCTTCTGTTCAATTCGCTTTTTTGATTGCGGCCCTTGGCCGTGCTGTGCCCTCGTGTTAAGTCCTTCCTTTGGTTGCAGCGATAGACTGCGCGGTGTGCTCCTGCTCCATTCCCTTCCCGTGACTCGTGAACGCCAACTCGCTTGCGGTACATTAACGCTGTGTTCTTCTCCCCGTTCCGAATCGACCCCCTCTCTCTTCCGTTGCCGCGAAAGGTCATCGTGATCAACCTCCCATCGTCCCCACGCCAACGACTCCCGAACCGGTGGTTTTCGATCGTGCTGTTCTCTGTGGTCCTGACGCTCCTGCACGGATCGGAGCCAGCCAATGAACTGCGCGGCGACGACACCATCGCCACCGACGGTCCGTTCACCGAGCCGGAACGGATGGCGCTGCTTGCCCAATGGCAACCGCTGCGGGATCGTCTCGACGCACTGAAGGACGCTCCCGGCGTCAGCACCGACCGCTGGGCCGACGCCCACATTTTTCTCAAAGGGGTGCTCTGGGGGATCGACTTTGGCCCGGTGACGAACGCCGCCGGGCGCGGGGTGTTGCGGCAGGGACTCCTCCGGGCGCAGCAGCGGATCGAAGCGCTCGCCGCGGGACGGTCTCCCTGGACCCTTCGTCGCGGGAGAACCGTCCGCGGATTCGTGTCCGCGATCGATGGCTCCGTCCAGCCCTATGGACTGATCGTGCCCACAGGGTACGACCCGGCCCAGCCGATCCGCTTGGATGTCGTCCTCCACGGCAGCACGCCGGCGACAGGGATCGGCGAATTGCAATTCATCCTCGCCGCCGATGGAGGTGATGACCCTCAGTCGGCCGGCCCGGCGACCTCCTTCATCGAAGTGCATCCGATGGGGCGGCTGGGTGAAAACGCCTATCGATTCGAGGGGGAGACCGACGTCGACGAAGCGATCGAGGCGGTGTGCCGCGACTACCGGATCGACCGCGACCGGATCGTTCTGCGGGGGAGTTCGCTGGGGGGGGTGGGGACGTGGCAACTGGGGCTCAAACGCCCCGATCGGTATGTCGCTCTGGGACCAGCCGCGGGACCGGTCGATACGATCGTGTTCGCCAATTCCCCCTGGAAGCACTTCGTTCGGCTCGACCCGCTGACTGGCTGGCAGCGGACGATGCTGCATCTGGTCGATGCGATCGACTACACCGCCAATGCCGGAATGGTCCCGGTCGTGGCGGCGATGGGGGATCAGGATCCGTATTTCGATTCGCATCAGCTCATCGAACGGGAGTTCGCCGAGGAAGGGATTCCGTTTGTCGGCCTGGTCGATCGTGGCGCCGGACATGGCCTTACGGCGGCGGTGATGCAGCGGCAACTCGACCTGCTGGGGGAGCACGCCGCCAAAGGGCGGGATCCCTTCCCCAAACACGTGCGGTTCGTCACCTGGACTCTCAAGTTCAGCCGTTGCCACTGGCTGGAGGTGCTGGGTCTGGAATCGCATTATCAACGGGCCCAGATCGA
>JBJXGA010000512.1:0-19848 GCA_046152955.1 Planctomycetales bacterium
TTGGCCGGAACGTGACGGAGAGGCTTGCGCGGGGCCGTTCCGCGTGTCGGCTCGGGTGCGTCCGATCCCTTCGACCGGACTCCCGCAGCCGTCCCCCCGTTACCCGACGGTTCCTCGGCCCCCAAAAGACCGGCGCGGGCCAATAGGTCCACGAGAGCGATCCCGCCAAGGCCACCCCCAGAGTTCCAAAGGAACTCTCGGCGATCACAAGGAGCAGTCGCAGGATGTGGCATCGCACACATGAATAGGATTCCGAGTCGACCGTGTGAGGGAATTGCGGGCTTCACCCAGAGCCCTCGCCGTTCCATGTTAATCTCCGACGAGCCGGATGAATACCGCACCCCCATCAACCGACACCATCAACCGCAACCACTGTGCGCCTGGTTCAGAATCGTTACAATTCCCCGATCACCATGTCGTCTTCGACGCACCACCAGGTGGCCAGCCTTCGCGGGCTGGTGCCGCTTCTGCGCCGGGCGCAGGGGTTTGCGGAGGTCGCAGGGGCTCTCCGATGTGGGCAAAGTGCCGCCATCGACGGAGCCTGGGGATCGTCGTGCGCGCTGACGGCGGCGGCCTTGCTGGATGGTCCGCAGTCCCCCTCTCCCGAGATGGCCGGGGGGGCTGGCGCGCCGGAGCGGTCGCAGACTGGCGGTTGGCTGGTGGTAGTGCTCCCGCGGATCAGTGAAGTCGATGACTTCGCCGTCGATCTGGCAGGATTCCTGGGGGAGAATCCGAGGATCTTTCCCGCCTGGGAATCAATGCCCCAGGAGCAATCGGCCGTCGATCCGGTCTTCACCGGGCGGATGCGCGTCCTGCAGGAATTAGTCCCCCTGTCAGTTGCTTCCGCGTCAGCCCCCCAGACCCAAACCAGCGACGGTTCCGAAGACCAGCGCACGGCGTCCGATGGTTCTGCTCCCATCAGGGTCATCGTCACCAGCCTTCCCGCGCTGTTGCAGCCAGTCCCCGACCGGGACGAACTCCGTCGCTCGACTCGCTCACTCCGCGTCGCCGATGAACTCGATCCTGAGGAACTGGTCTGGTGGTTGATTGCCCAGCGGTTCGAACGGGTTGCGGCGATCGAGCTGCCGGGGGAATTCAGTATGCATGGGGGGATCCTGGATGTCTTTTCCCATACCGACTCGGAACCGCTCCGGATCGAGTTTTTTGGCGACCAGATCGAATCGATCCGGCGGTTCGACGTCGCCACGCAAAAGAAGATCGCTGATTTACAGGAGGTCGGACTGATGGTCGTCCGTCCCGGCGGCAACGGCCAGGAACCGGCGGCACAAGGCGATCCGGCGTCAGGAGCAGGCGGATCCGCGCATTTCGTCGATTGGCTGCCGTGCGGGAGCTGGATCGCGCTGGTCGAGCCGGCGCAGTTGCGCGAGGAGGGACGGCATTTCCTGGGGCGGCTCGACAATCCGCACGGGCTGTTTGGGGTTGAGGCGACGTTTCAGCGCTGCATCGAGCGTCCCACGGTAACGATCGCCGCCCTTTCCGCGGACGGATTCGAAACCACCTGCCACTTGCGGATTCAATCGGTCGAACGCTTCGACGTTCCCGCCGCGGAAGTCATCGGCGAATTGGCCAAAGTCGTCGGCCGTGACGAACGGGTGCTGATCGTCTGCCACAATGCGGGGGAACAGCAGCGTCTGTCGGAACTGCTGGCGGAGACCGATCTCCCTGGCACGGGCCGGGTCGAATTGCTCCAGGGGTTTTTGCTGCGGGGCTTCCGGCTGGCCGACGAACGGTTGATCGTGCTGAGCGATCACGAGCTGTTCGGGAGACGGGATATCCGCCGCGGGACGCCCGCCGCGGGCAAAGCGCGGCTCGAAAGCCGGGCCATTGACAGTTTTCTGGAGCTGACGGAAGGGGACTACGTCGTCCATCTGGCGAAAGGGATCGCCCGCTACCGCGGAATGCAGTTGCTGACGCAGGGAGATCAGCAGGAAGAGCACCTCGTGCTGGAATTCCGCGACGCGGTGAAAATGTTCGTTCCGGTGTCGCTGATCCACCTCGTGCAGAAATACGTCGGGGGAGGGAATTCGGCTCCGACCCTTTCCAAAGTCGGCACCGGGAGTTGGGAGCGAAAGAAACAGGCGGTTGCCAACGCCGTCTCAGACCTGGCGGGGGACATGCTCGTGTTGCAGGCGGCCCGCGACGCCAAGACGGGGTTGGCCTTTCCTCCCGACAGCCACTGGCAGGAGGAGTTCGAGGCGTCGTTTCCCTATGTCGCCACTCCCGACCAGGTCACCGCGATCGGCGCGCTGAAACAGGATATGCAGAAGCCCCGCCCCATGGACCGGCTGATCTGCGGGGACGTCGGTTACGGCAAAACCGAAGTGGCGCTGCGCGGAGCGTTCAAAGCGATCGACGCCGGGAAGCAGGTGGCAGTGCTGGTCCCCACGACCGTTCTGGCCGAACAACATTTTCGGACGTTTTCCGAACGGCTGGCGGAGTTCCCATTCTCGATCGAGGTGCTCTCGCGGTTCCGGACGAAGGGGCAGCAGCGCGGGGTGCTGGCAGGACTGGCCGAGGGGCGGGTGGACCTGGTCGTCGGAACGCATCGGCTGATCCAGGCGGATGTGAAGTTCAGCGATCTGGGACTATTGATCATCGACGAAGAACAGCGGTTCGGAGTCGAAGCCAAAGAGCGGCTCAAGCGGCTGCGTCTGGAAGTGGACGTGCTCACGCTCAGCGCCACCCCGATCCCCCGCACGCTGCACCTTTCGTTGCTGGGAATCCGGGACATCTCCAACCTGCAGACACCCCCCCACGACCGCCTGGCGATCGAAACCCGCATCTGCCGATTTGACGCCGAGTTGGTCCGCCAGGCCATCGTGCGCGAGATGAACCGTTCCGGACAGATCTATTTTGTCCACAACCGGGTGTACGACATTGAATCGATCGCCGACCGGCTGCAGTCGATCGTTCCCGAGGCGCGAATCGGCATCGTGCATGGTCAGATGGCTGAGCATGAGCTGGAGGAGACGATGGTGGCTTTTGTGAACGCGCGGCTGGACGTGCTGGTGGCGACGACGATCATCGAGAGCGGGCTGGATATTCCCAATGCCAACACGATTCTGATCCATCAGGCAGACAAATACGGGTTGGCCGATCTGCATCAACTCCGGGGGCGGGTGGGGCGCTACAAGCATCGCGCCTACTGCTACCTGATGCTCGAGGAGGGGCAGAGTCTGACGAGCACAGCCGCCAAAAGGCTCCGGGCGATCGAGGAATTCAGCGAACTGGGGGCGGGCTTCAAGATCGCCATGCGCGACCTGGAAATTCGAGGCGCCGGGAACATTTTGGGGACCGAGCAAAGCGGGCACATCGCCTCAGTGGGGTATGAACTCTACTGCCAACTCCTGGAAAACGCCGTGCGGCGATTAAAACATCAGCCCGTGCGCGAAATTCGGCATGTGGCGATTGATCTGCCGGTTGCGGCGTACCTTCCGGGATCGTATGTCCCTCCGGGACGACACAAGATCGAAGTCTATCGGCGATTCTCGCGGATCGAGTCGCTGGTGCAACTCGACGACGTGGCGGGGGAGCTCCGCGATCGGTTTGGACCGCTGCCCGAGCCGGCGTGCCATCTGATCGAGCTCAAGCGGATCCAGTTGCTGGCCCAGACCTGGCAGATTGACGACATCCATCTGGAACGGGAATTCATCGTGTTTGGGTATCGGCAGCCCAAACGCATCCAGGAACTGGCGGAGCGCTCGGGGGGGGGGCTGCGAATTGTCGATGGACGGAGCGCCTACCTGGTCCTGACTCCGCCAGAGTCCGGCGAAATCCCGCTTTTAGAGCGGCTGAAAGTGCTGTTGCAGCAATCCGAATCGTCGCTATAATCCCGCGGCTGATTTCAGCGCTCTCACTTCCCTCCGGTCCTCGCGACCACCTCACCTTTCCGTATTCCTGCGTTTGTCCGGCCAAGGATGGCCGAATCGCCCCCGTGGCGGCTAACCACTTATGGACGAGTTTCGCAGCGCCTGTTCTCCGACGCGCGCGGTCTGCTGGACCGTGATGCTGCTTGTTTTGGCTGGTTGCGAAGCGCTTGGCACCACCAAAAAGTTCAGCAATCCGGTCGTTCCCCCACCCCCTCGAAAACGGATCGTCGATCCCAAGGGGGCGGCTGACGACTCACACGAAACCGCTGCCAACCGCGACAAGGCGCCTCCCGCCGGACTCGCGGCGCTGGCATCTCCCGGACGAACTCGGCGCGGTGCCCCAGCGCAAAAAGGAAGCGACTCTTCCGACCGCACCATGGCGCGCAGCGAGCGCCCCGACCACATGCGTCTCGCTGTCGTGGACGAGGAGCAACTCGAAGGGGACGAGGTGGCGGTAGAACACGCCTCCGCTTCGACTTCCAACGGAACCGGCGGATGGAAGGGGAACGGATCGTCCGCCGATGAGGCATTGGAAACGGACGAAGGGCTCGATCATCTGGAACCACCGCTGGATGAGTTGACCGCCATGAAGACTTCCGCGGCGGTCGAAGGAGCCGGAAAGAAGGTCGAAAAAGGGGAAGTCGCCGCCACAGTCAACGGCGTCCCGATTTTCGTCGATGACGTGCTCCGTGATCCGCGACTCAAAAAGGGGTTGGAGCAGGCGCAGCAACAACTCCCCCCCGAGCAGTATCACCAGGTCCGTGCGGCGGAAGTGGGCAAACGGCTCCCCGAATTGATCAAACAGGAGTTGTTGCTTCAGGCCCTCAAAACCAAGCTCAAAGACGAACAACTCGCCAGCATCAAAAAGCAAATCGACGCCCAGTTCAATTCCGAATACCTCCCCAAGGCGATGAAAGACTCCGGTGCCAGCACCCGCGGAGAATTCGAGGCGAAACTCCGAACGTTGGACACCAACATCGACACCTTCCGCACGGTGTTTCGCAACAATCAGCTCGCCCAACAGTACGTCCAATCCAAGATCGTTCACAAACGGGCTGTCGATCGCCCGGAAATCGTCCAGCACTATCGGGACAACCTCGACAAATTCGCCGTGCCCGCTCAGGTTAAATGGCAGCAGATTCAACTGCTTTACAACAGAAACGGCGGCAAGGCGAAGACCAGGGAACTGGCGGCAGAGGTCGTGGAGCGGATCCGCAAGGGAGAGGATTTTGGCACGCTGGCCAGACAGGTCTCCAACGGTCCGACCAAAAAGGAGGGGGGAGTCTGGGACTGGACCACCGCCAACAGTCTCAAATCGACCAAGCTCAACAAAGTCCTCTTTGAGTTGCCCGTGCGCGACGAGTGTGAGTTGATCGAAGAGAATGACGCCATCGATATCGTCTACATCCTCGATCGCCGCGAAGCGGGGAGACAGTCCTTCGAGTCGGTCCAATCCGACATCAAAAAGGAACTCAGCGTGGCGGAACTGAATAAGGCGGTGAACGACCTGTTCAGAGAGCTCCACGAGCATGCGACCGTGGAAACGTTCGTCGACGAGTTGTAGGCCGTTTCACCGCCACAGCGCGGCCAAAACAAGTCCCGCCGTCTCCACTCTCAAAATGCGGGATCCCAGAGAGACCCGCCGTGCCCCGGCCTGCTCCGCCCCGTTCAGTTCCGCGCCGGTCAAGCCCCCTTCCGGCCCGACGATCGCCAGCGTAGGGCCACTGCCAGGACCATAAACGTTGGAGACCGGTTCTCCCGCCGGGTCGGCGACCCAGACCTGCTTCTCCGGAAACTCCTGCTCCAGCAACTCGGCCCACTCCATCGGCTCGCACAATTCCATCAATTCGCTGCGCCCACATTGCTTGCAGGCTTCCACAATCGTCCGTCGCAGGCGCTCCAGTTTGCCGTTCCCCGGATGGACGACGCTTCGGCTGGTGATCAGCGGAATCAACCGGTCCACCCCCAACTCGGTCCCCTTTTCGACCAGCCAATCGAACCGCTCTCCTTTGGGGACCGCAGTTGCCAGCGTCAGGAGGGGACGGGTCAAATTCACTCGGCGTCGGGACAGCAGCGTGACCTGGATCTCCTCGGGGGAGACCGCATCGATCCGGGCTTCTGCCTCCTCACCGCGGCCGTCAAACAGCGTGACCGCATCCCCGATCCCGAGTCGCAACACACGCTGAATATGGTGTGCTTCCGGACCTCCCAGCGTCAGTGTCGGGGCTTCGAACGATTGGGGACAGTAGAAGCGTCGCGTCATGATCACCGGGGGAGACACTGATCCATTCGTTGTTCGATAATAATTCGCTTCACGGCCGATCAGATTATCTATCTTACCCACTCGCGAGAACCAGCGGAGCGACTGGTGATGTGCATTGCCCGTTGCGGACGATGATACCAGGGTCCACTTCCGATACGAATGGTGCCGCCCATGTATACCCGCCACTTCGGCCTGTTGCTCCCGCCGTTTCAGGAGAGTCTCGACCCCTACTGGTTTGTCGAAGGTCCAGCGCAGGAAGAAGCGGTGGCCCGGCTTCTCTACCTCGTCGAAGGATGTCGCCGGTGCGGCGCCCTCGTCGGTCCCGCGGGAAGCGGCAAGTCCCTACTGCTGGCAGCCGTCGAGGCCCATGTCCGACGATTGCCGCGGCAGACGCTCCGCGTCGATCTCCTGGGAAAATCCGGCCGGGAACTCCTCTGGGAAACGGCCTCGGGCCTGGGACTGGGGCCTCAGTCCGACGCAACTCCCCGGAACCTGTGGCGGATGCTGGAGGATCGGCTGGCCGGTTGCCGGCAATTTGACACCCCCCTGGTGCTGTGTCTGGATGACGTCGATCGGTCGGCTTCCGACTGTCTGGCGGTCGTCGAACGACTCCAAAAACTCCTCGTAGAGGGCGGTTGTCCGGCAACGCTGTTGCTGGGACTGCGCTCGGCCAAATCTCCCGTCTGGCAGGCCTCCCTTTCGCAGCTTGTCGATTTGGCCGTGGAACTCCCTCCCCTGGACGAAGCGGCAACCGGACACTACATCGCCGAGCGGCTGGCCTTGGCTGGTGCCGTCCGACCGTTGTTCGACACCGGCGCTCTGCGGCAGATCCATCTCGAAACGGAGGGTCTGCCGCGCGCCATCAATCGTTTGTGCGAGCTATCGCTGATCGCCGGCATGGCGGTCCAGGTCGATCTGGTGACCGCATCGATCGTCTCCCAGGTGTCAACGGCGGAAACGCTGCGCCGATCACCCGGCGAGCCATCGTTCCGCCATGCCGCGTAGGGTGACGTGCCGACGAATGGCGGCGATTCCCGCCATGCAGTATGATCTCTCGCAGTTGCATGCCGACGTGGCCAAACGCGGGTGCGGCGGAATCGATGGAACCAGCGTCGCCTGGAGGTCCGTGCTCGATTCCTTCACTTTCCGGGAGTTTGCTGCATGTCACGGATGTCGCTGAGCGCAGGATGTTGCTGTTTCCTCGTGTTGTTGGGTTGCGGTCCAGGAACACCTTCTGCTCCGTCCGGCGCCAGTCCTGCGACAGGTTCGCCCTCCCAGCCGGCCGATTCTTCCAAGGGAACCGACGGGTCGTCAGAGGAAGATTTGACTGCGGAGGATACTGCCGAAACCGGGAAAGTCGTGACAGACGACGATGCTTCAAAGCCTCTTGGGGAGTCGTCCGACTCGCCCGGAGCCGACGAGGTTGCTGTGTCTGAGGACGACGCCACAGAGCCAGTGGAAATCAAACTGGACGGCATCGTGGTCGTCGTTCCCGGAACCTGGAAACGGGTCAAACCACAAACGAACATCATCGATGCGGAATTCGAACTTCCGCGTGCAGAGGGAGACGAATTCGACGGCCGTCTGACGCTCATGGCGGCGGGGGGGGATCCGCAGGAAGTGATTGGCAATCGGACCGCTGAGTTCCGTTTGGAGGAGGGACAGCCGCCAAAAATCGAGACGCTAATCGTCGGAGAGGTGACAGTCCAATGGGTCGACCTGCGCGGCGAATGGCGCGGACCGACGTTTCGGCCGGTCGAGCCGCGTCCCGATTACCGGATGCTGCTGGCGATCATCCCGTTCACTCCCCGGAGCGCGTTCTATGCCAAGCTGACCGGGCCGAGCGCCACGGTTGCCGCGCATGAGGCCGACTTTCGTCGTTTTGTCGAATCTACCAAAGTCACGCTTCCGCCGCGCGTTTTGCAGTAGTCGCCTGGACCGACCCTGTCGAAAGAATGCGACGAACCGTATTCCCCCGACTGGGGGCGGGGGAGCGGTTGGAGTTGATTTGTCTCGTGGCCGAAAGCGTTGATCAACCGTCCGCCGATTCGGGTGCAACGCCTGGCTTGGCGTCCGGAGCGCCGCCATACAGGGCAATGCGGCCGCAATCCGCACACAGGTACGCCCGCACCAAACCGGCCGACGGGTATTTCCCCGTCCAGAAGCTCATGCGGTCGTCCGGCAGTCGGTACGCAAGCGGTACCACCACCGCACGGCTGACCATTCCAGGAGCCCTATCCATGATAACGATGGGAGACATCGCCCCCTGGCACTCCATGCACGTTCGCTGCTCTTCATCGGCCATTTGGCGCCCCCAGTTTTCCGTCGTGACTCACTCACTCCACTCCACTCCCGCCCACCATTAACGTAGATGGTGACGCGACACTAGGCCAGCATTTCCGGAACGACGTCGCAGCTTTCGGGAACCAGCGGTATCAATGAGCCGGAACGATCCGGCACGCGCGTGTGAGGATCGTAGCCCAAGAGGTGGTACATCGTCGCCAGGACGTCTTTGGGAGAAATTGGTCGGTCGGTTGGCGTTCCAGCGTCTCGATCGGTTGCTCCCACCACTTTTCCGCGCGCGATGCCCCCCCCGGCGAAGACCAGCGAATAGGCCGTGGACCAGTGGTCTCGCCCGGCCCCTTGTGCATTGTTGAGCTTTGGCGTTCGGCCGTGATCGCTGAGGACCACCACGAGCGTATCGTCCAACATGCCCCGCTCTTCGAGATCAAGGACCAGCCCGGAGAACGCCTTGTCGAACCCCGGCAGCAACTGGTCGATCATCCGCGGGTAATGGTTCCAGTGGGTGTCCCACGCATCGCCAGCCAAGCCGTATTCGTCCCAGAAGACGCTCACCAGTCGCGTTCCGGCTTCGATCATTCGCCTCGCTCCCAGGCACGCCTGGCCAAACAGCGTCATGCCGTATCGCTCGCGCGTCGCGTGCGGTTCGCGGCGGACGTCGAGCGCCTCGGTCACTTTGGGAGAACTGAGCATCGAGAACGCCAATTCCTGATACCGCGACAGCGACCGCCCCGACAGCGACGCTTCCAATTCGCGCCGCTGCACGTCGAACTGCTGGAGCAACGAGCGCCGCCGACCGAGCCGGTCGAGCGTCATCTCCGGCAGCGGATTCCCTGCTGCAAACCGAAAGTGGCTGTCGGCATCGCATCCCAGGTACGGATCGTGGACGTCGATTTTCTTATCCTGAAGCGTCTTGTAAACCGAACGGGTCGATTTGCCGACGAATTCGGTCCACGTCGGATTGAAAGTCGCTCCCAGGTAGGCGGCATACGGCCCGGCCCGGGAGACTTCTCCCACGCGCTGGCTGCTGAACGGAAACGGGAGCGCCACGTTCTGCGGGACGTCGGCCAGCCGCCCTCCATTCCGATGATGATCGAGGTATTGCAGCAGCGATCCGAAATAAGGCTGATGCCGCGTGTCGTGCGGCGCCAGTTCCATCGCCACGTCGATCGCCGGCACCCCGGTGGTGGCGAACGCGACCCCGTGCAGCGGATAGGGGTGCGTCAGCGACCGCACCACGGTCGTCCGATCCAGCATCTTCGCCACTTCCGGAAGATGCTCGCAGACGTCGATTCCCGGAATGGCCGAGGGGATCGGGCGCATCGTTCCCCGAATCTCCAGCGGAGCTTCGGGCTTCATGTCGAACGTCTCAAGCTGGCTCGGGGCGCCGTACAGGTACAGCAGGATACAGTTCTTGGCCCGTCCAAAGCTGGAAGAATCGGCGCCAGGAGTCGTGCTGGCCAGGGCCTGAGAACTTCCTAAAAGATGGCTCAAGCCCAACCCGCAGGCTCCCAGCCCGCCGACCTGCAAGAGGTCGCGGCGCGAAACGCCATCGCACAACTTCTTTTCCGAACTGAGGATGCGCAGCATAAATGGAACCCCGGCCGTCAGGAAAGCGCCCGTTGATGGATTGTATTTCCAATCATCGGCTCTCGCAAGGGAAACAATTGCGACGAAGAGGAGGGGGGGAGGCCATCCGGAGGAATTCGACAACTCCGGGGGGCATCCCAAATCCCATAAAACATTGGTCCACTCCACTTTCTGTCTGGAACTGATGAACCGCTGTGTCCGCACTTCAAGCCTTATTTCGGACGACACCTGTTCCGAAACTCAGCGACTTCATTCCAAGTCGCTTGGCAAGGGGGCGTACAGCCCGTGCGTCTGGATGTAGCACTCGACTGCGCGGGGGGTCATGTAGCGGATGGTCTCTCCCGCCAGGACGCGGCGGCGGATGTCGCTGGATGAGATGTCGACGCCGGGAATCGTCACCACTTCGATCCCGCCGGCGGCCACCTCCCCCAGCGCCTCATGCAGTGGAGTCACGGCAGGAAGCGGCGCATCGGGCCGATTGACCACCACCAGCGTGGCCAATTCCAAAATCCGACCCGGTTCGCGCCAGGTGGGAAAATCGCGAAGCGAATCGGCCCCCATCAGGAAGAACAACGTCTGCTCCGGATGGTCTCTGTGAATTTCCGCCAGCGTCTCCACGGTGAAACTGGGAGCGGAACGCTGCAATTCGCGGCGGTCCACTCGAAACGTGTCATGCCCGGCGATCGCCAGTTTCAGCATCTCTTCCCGGGCGCTCCCCGACGCGATCGTTTGTGACAGCTTGTGCGGCGGCCGGCCCGCCGGCAGAAACCACACTTCATCGAGTTGGCAGCGTTCGCGGCACTGCTCGGCCGCGAGCAAGTGCCCGTAATGAACCGGATCGAATGTCCCGCCGAAAATGCCGATGCGCATGGGTTTTCTATGCCAGTTGCTTGCGAAAACGAGCGACGCTCACCGTCAGAATCACGGCGCAGCAGGCGGTCAACCCCATCACCTGCGGCAGCAAGTCGATAAAATCCGCGTCCCGCAGGACAACTCCCCGCAGAATTTCCAGAAAATAGGTCAGTGGAATGGCAAATGTCACGGCGTAGATCGGCCCCGGCATTTCATTGCGCGGGAACATAAAACCTGACAGCAGGACGGACGGAAGCATCAGCAAAAACGCGAACTGCATTGCCTGAAGCTGCGTCTTGGCGAGCGTGGACACCATCAGCCCCAGCGCCAGCGCCGAAATCAGGAACAGCATCGACAATTGCAGGAGGAGCCACAGGCTTCCGTGGATCGGCACGCCGAACAGATTGACCATCACCGTGAGCACCATCAGCATTTCCACAAATCCGACGGCGGCATACGGGAGGAGTTTTCCCAGAAGCAGCCCCAGCCGCCCCACGGGGGTCACGAACAGTTGCTCCAGCGTTCCCAGTTCGCGCTCGCGGACGATGGCAAACGAGGTGAGAAACAGCGTCACCAGTTGCATGATGATCCCCACCAGACCGGGGACGAAAAAGTGCGAACTCTTGAGATCCGGATTGAACAGCAGCCGCGGGCGCATGTCGATGGGGATCGCCACTTGCCCCACCGCATCGCGGGCCGGCGCCTGTCCCGAAGATTCGATCACCAGCCGGGCGCGCTCGGTCGATCGCGAATACCCCAGCATGCGCGTCGCCTGCAGCGCGGAGGTCGCCACCTGCGAATCGCTGCCATCGATCAACACCTGTACCTGCACCTGTTCTCCCCGCATCAGCCGTTCGGTGTAGTCCGGGGGAATGCGAACTCCCACCTTGGCGCGTCCCGAGGTGAGTTCGCGCCGAAACGACTCTTCGTCAAACGTCCGCTCGCCAATCGCAAAGGTCCGTGTATTCCGAAAGGCCTCGACGAGTTCCCTTCCGGCGCGTCGTCCATCAAGATCGCACACCGCCGTGGGGATATTCTCGATCTCGGTCTGGATAGCGAATCCAAAGATGATCGTCTGCACGACCGGCACGACGAACATGAAAAAGATCGTCGCCGGCTCGCGCCGAATGTGGGAAAACTCTTTGAGCAGCATGGCCCGCAAGCCCCACAAGGGACTGGACCTGACGGCGGGCAACGGTCGCGGAGCGCGCGATGCCTCCTGAGGCGCCGGGGCCGCAGGGGATGGGCTTGTCGCGGCCTCCATCTGGGCGGGTTTCTCATCGGTTCCCCTGATGACCGCTACCGAGGAGGCTGGATCCGCGGCGACGCCGTCCGGCGCCCTCTCGCCAAGGCGTTTCGCCTCCATTGAGCCCGCCAAGGCGCGCTCGGCGCCGCGCGTGAGCGTCACAAACACATCTTCCAGACTCGGTTCGATTGGCCGGAATCGTGCTGTCTCGTCATTGAGCGCCAGTTCCCGTCGAATCTGCGTCAAATCCAGCGTCTCCGCGGCCAGCAGGTGGATCGTCTGGCCGAATAGCGTGGCGTCCACCACTCCGGAAACGTCGCGCAGTCGGGAGAGGCTGGCTGCCGGTTCAGGCACTTCCAATTCCCAGCGGCGCGTCCCGGCCGGGGTCACGCTGGAAAGTTCCTTCAAATCGCGCGGTTTGCCGCAGACGATTAGCCGCGACATGTGGATGTAGGCGACATCGGTGCAGCGCTCGGCCTCGTCCATATAGTGCGTGGTGACGAACAGCGTCACCCCGCGACCAGCCAGTTCGAACAGCAAATCCCACAGGTCGCGACGGGCCACGGGGTCGATCCCGGCAGTCGGTTCGTCCAGGAAGATCACCTCCGGGTCATGGATCAAAGCGCAGGCCAGTGCCAGCCGCTGCTTCCATCCCCCGGACAGGGTTCCCGCAAGCTGATCCAGCCGGTCCGAAATGCCGGTCAGTTCCTGGACCGCCAGAGAGCGCTCCGCCAGATGGGCTCCCTCCAGGCCGTAGATTCTGCCGTAGAATTCCAGGTTCTCGCGGACGCTCAGGTCGGCATAGAGACTGAATTTTTGCGACATGTACCCGATGCGGCGTTTGATCGCTTCGGCCTCGTCGCGGATGTCGCAACCCAGCACTGTCGCTTCTCCGCCGGAGGGGGCCAGCACTCCACACAGCATACGAATGATCGTGGATTTGCCGCTTCCATTGGGGCCCAGTAGTCCGAAGATCGCTCCGCGGCGCACCTGGAACGACACGTCATCGACGGCGACCAGACTGCCGAACCGTCGGACGAGATGTCGCGCGTCGATGATCAGTGGGGGAAGTTCAGGCATTCAGGCTTGACGGGTCTGGCTCAGGTTCATTGCATTCCAGTGAGCCCCTGGAGCGGCCCCATCCAAACTGGCGTGGATGGTGAATCAGATCGGAGGCTAACCAGAACCCCCAAAACTCTTCTCAGACCCCATCCGCCTCCCCCTTCAGCCAGACATCCGCCATCATTCCTGGGCGGAGCACTTCGTGCCCATCCTCCAGCACGACCTTGATGCGGAAGACCTGCTTGGACCGCTCTTCCGGAGTCTGAACGTTGCCGGGGGTGAACTCGGCCTGCCGTGCCACAAATGTCACCTTTCCGGTGAACTTTCGCAGCCGAGCCCCCTGGAAGGCGTCCACCGTGACGACCACCTTCCGCCCGACCTGAACGTCCAGGTGGTTTTCCGGGACATAGGCCCGGACCCACAGGCGGTCCGCTTCGATCATGGAAACGGCCGGCGTGTTGGCTCCCACCAAATCGCCGGGGCGCAGATCGATCGCTTCGATCACTCCAGCGGCCGGCGCCCGAATCGTCAGTTCCTCGATCTGCCGCTCGATCGCCTGCAGCGCTCCCTGAGCGGAAGCCACGGCGGCCGCAGCCTTGGCCTTGTCTTCGTCGCGATATCCGCGGCTGCGGAGCAGCCACTCCTGGTGCGCCTCGTCTCGGCGGGCGTCGGCGGCCTTCAATTCCAGAGGGCGATACCGGACCAGCTTCCCCAGCTCTTCCTGGCGGACCTGCACCGTGGCGCGGGCCACACGCAGCTCGGCGGTTGCCTGATCGAAATCCGATTGCGACGCATTGTTCTTGGCGATCAGTTTTTCCGTACGGTCGTATTTGAGCTGCGCCAGGTCCAATTGCGATTGCGCCAATTCCAGATTGGCGCGGGCGGCAGCAATGTCTTCCTCACCGTCGGCCAATTGCTCACGGGCCGCGGTCAACTCGGCTTCGCGCGACAACGCGCCGGCAATTTCCTCTTCGCGATAGCCCGTCTGAAGCCGGTCCCATTCGGCCTGCGCCTGGCTGAATTCCCCTTGAAGCTGCGAGCGCTGTTCGTGCAACTGAAAGGGTTCCAGTTCCACTAGTCGCTCACCCTTCCGGACGGTCTGTCCTTCTTCGACAAAGATTCCCGACACCCGCCCTCCCACGCGGGATCCGACCCGAATCTCGTCGCTCTCGATGAAGCCTGAGACCTTGAGAGGCCCCGTGCGCCGTTGGCTATAGACCAGCCCCGCGATCAGGAGCAGGATCAACAGCGAGATGATTCCCAGGCGCTGGATCATAGCAGCGATGCCAAATCGTGGGGGGCCTGGCCGGAACGGGGCTTACCGGTCGTCATCGGACACCTTCTTCTTGCTGCGCTGCGAAGAATTGCGGCGTTTGTCTGCCAGCGTTTTGGGAACGTACTCGTGGTCCCGTTTGCGAAGCACTTTGGCGGTTTGAATCTTGTCTCCAGCTTGAAGCTCCAGGGCGTTGGGCAGCCCCTTCACAATCCGACCAAACACCGTGTGATTCGACTGCGATTTGCCCGCCACATAGTTCAGGTGCGTCGTGGGAAGGTGCGTTAGGAAGAATTGCGAACCGCCGGTGTCTTTGCCGGCATGCGCCATGCTGATGCTCCCCTGGAAGTGCTTCCGGGCGTTCTCCTGATAGCATTCGCAAGGGATCGTGTATCCCGGACCGCCGCCGCCGTCATTGTCCGGATCGCCATCGAGGGTGTTGGGATCGCCCCCCTGCGCCATAAAATTGGGAATCACCCGGTGAAACGCCACGCCGTCGTACTTCCCCCCCTCGACCAGACTGATGAAGTTGGCCACGGTATTGGGGGCTTCGTTCTCGAAGAGCTCCAGGACGATGTCCCCCCGCGTCGTTTTAAGCAGCACGCGCGGCAGGTCATCGGCCTGGGCCTCGGCGGCCCGCAGTTCCTGTTCTTTCTTCCAATACTCCAGATAGTCTTCGCACGCTTCCAGGTACGGTCCCCCCATCTGGGCGAATCCCTGCGGGTCGGCCTGGCTGGCCAAAGTCAGCGTCTCCTGCGCCTTTTCAAAGTCGTGTGTCGCAAACTGGGAAATCCCGACGATGTTCAATAGCGGTGGGCTGCTTTTGTCGGCATCCAGGAGTTTGCGGCCCAGTTCCAAGACTTCCTGATATCGGTTCTGTCGATAGGCCACGTTGATGACCACTTCCGCCGCCTGGAGATTACCCGGATCCTTGGCGAGGACCAAGGGGGCGAGCTTGATCATCCTGGGCTGCAATTCGGTTCTGAATTCCGCATCGAGAGCCTGAAACTGCTGAAACAACTTCTGCTTAACAGCGTCGTCAGCGGTCCGGGCCTGCCGATCCAAGGCGCTGATTTCTTTCACGATTTCGTCCCGCCGTGCCAGCAACTCGTCCCACTGCGCTGGATCGAGCTGTTCCTCCTTCTTGGGCTTGGCTCCTTTGGCCTCCTTCCTGGTCGTGGCCTTGCCTGGACTGGCCCCCTGGCTGCCATCAGTCGGGAGCGATCCGGCGGCGAGATACAAGACACAGGCCGCGAGGCCCGACAGAATGACGACAGGACGCGATCCACGCATGAGAGGCTCCACAGGAGTTTGCGCTGGGGTGGGAGGGGGTGACGGATCAATGAAAATCCAACTGACCGAAGTTTAGGGGAGCCGCCGCCGATCGGAAAGGGCAAACCTCCCCAGGCCACCCATCTCCCTACCGCTTCTGACGGATTTTCGGCGCCCTGCAACCGAGTCGGCACAACCGGGCCAATCATGACCCAGGGGAACTGGAGAGGGGGGCCGAGCCCGTCCGAAGATAACGGAGCCCGGTCCGGCTCAGGGCGCGTCAGCCGCCGGAACGGATTTTAGACTTCTTTGAGGAGACCGGACATGACAGACTTTGTGCATCAGGCATCGGACGATCAAGTGGCGCTGGCCATCTGCCTGGGAGCGGTCGCATTCTGCGGTCTGATCATGTACTTCAGCCACCATGTGGGACGCTTGACCGGCCACATTCGGCTGCACGAAGCCCCCGCGTCGCACCTCCCCGCCGTGGTGGAACTGCCCCACCAGCAGCCGCGCGAAAAAGCCGCCTGACCGCCGTCGCACCGCGCCCTGCGCGCCGTAGGGTGGGACCAGCTCGCGACGAAAAACCGACGGTCTCTATCAAACCCGCACGTCGTACAAACCGGCCCCGCGAGCGCCGGCCCACCATTCCCAACTTGCCACACCGGGTTGAGCAGCTCTCCCGCCGAGCTTGCCTCGGTGAGAGCACGCTTCGCGCGGCAGAGGACGTTGCTGCGCCACTTCCGCCTTGTCTGGGGAGACGACTCCGAGGGCACGATGCCGTCGTCAATTCGAATCGCACTCGCGCTTTGAATCTCCGTCGAAGCGAAGTTTGCCAACCCAGCCAAGCCTGCGCGAGGCGTGCTTCCGCGGTGTCACGCTCCGCGGAGAGCGGGTAGTGGATGCCTTGCATCAGGTAGCTGCCATGCGGCGCTCCGCTCAGACAAGCTGAGCGGAGGCGAGCTGAGTAGAAGCGTGGCTTGGTTGGCCGACGCTAGTCGCGATTTCTGCCCCTCCCTTCCGGCGGGGAGAAGGGGCCATGACGGGGGCGGCGAGCGTTTGCGTTGATGATCCGAGGACGCTGGCACTGTCCACCACGGGGGCTGGTGGGCCTGCGCTCGCGATGCCGGTTTCGGCAATGAGCGGGTTTGACATCGGACGTCGGCGCTTTGTCGGCGAGCTGGTCCCACCCTTCGGCGCGCGGCGACGCAACGTGGTGTGGACGCAAACACTGACGCGCACACACGAGGGCTGGCACAAGCCTATCCCGGGCGCGTAGGATGCCCGCCGCGCCGCTCTCTACTTGAGTTTCTTGTGGCACGTCTTGCAGCGGACGCGGCGATTCACCAGGACACCGCATTTGGGGCAGCGCTTCTGCTTCAGATCCTTAACGTATTGTGTCCGCGGTCGCAAAACCATTTTCGTCTTCCTGCCTGTAGATGCCAAACATCGATCGTCTGCGCACGGTCCGCGCGACCTCCAACAGCACTCCAGATGCCGACGTGCTTCGGACCACGAGACAATCATTCCCACCGTTTCGGCAGGGGCATCACCAGCCCCGCACCCGACTCGAGAGGAAACCGTAAATGTAGCGGACTGAGGAGTTTTCCTCAAGCCAGCGGCTGAACTTCCGGCGATGCGCGGAACCTGTAATCCTGCGATGCAGAAAAAACGGACATTTCATGAACTATATGTATTAAAAACCGTCCTATTTTGGGGTATCATTGCCGCAGGTGGTGGGGGGACCGTGCCAAAAGTCGCGTGCTTCGAGATTCCGGGACTCTCGTGTTGGTTCTGGTCAAATGGCCGCGATCCGCCGCACTTTCACGCAAAGAAAGCTGTGGAGTGGGAAATTCGGGTTCGGTTCATGCTGTCCGAAGACGAGATGTTTGAGTTGATCTGGGGTCGTGTTCCCAGGGGTCGGCTGCTGCGGCAGAAATCGCGGGCAGTCGCGGCGAACCGAAAGGAGTTGTTGGCCGAATGGGAGAGGAATGAACACGCATGACGACGAGCGCGCGAATTCGATCCAGCGTAAAATTCTACACGAGTTCACCCCGCGTGGCGCGCGCCTACCGTTGCGCTACGCGACACAATTGGTCCCTCGTCCGGCTGGCGACGATGCGTGAACTGGGCCAGGTCAACGTGGCCACGCGCCACAGAAATGCGGAGACCGTCATTACTGTCGCACGTGGATGAAGACCAAATCCTGCTCACGGACTCGCGACTGGAGCCCGTGGTCTCGGACGCCTTTCATTTCCTCTTCACCGACCCGGCGACGCATCCTGACCAAGTCGCACAATGGATGCGGGGGACGAAGATTCGTTCGGAGAAACGGCTGCATATTGTCAGCGTCGAGGATCCTGAAGGGCCGCAAGTCTCGCAGCTGCTCGGACGCATCTGTTTCGCTCTAGGGCAGGAGGACGCCCGCGAAAGCATCGTTGATGCGTATTTGTCCGGTGATTCGATCCACGTGCGCGGTCCAGCGCATCGGATGCTTCACGTGCCGATTCGAGCACTCCGCGAGCTGAGCGGCCAGACTCGTGACCGGTTGCGGAACTTCGTGATTGATCCCGATGGTTCGTTCGTGCATTGGCCCGACTTGGATGTCCATTTGGGATGGAACCAATTCCTGCAGGCGGTGGCCCCGGAAGAAGTTCGTAAGTCGCAACAGCGAACCGAGGGGTACAACCAACGCTATGGAGCTGCGATCCGAAAACTTCGCAAGGAGGCGGGGATCCGCCAGTCCCAGGTCGATGGACTCACCGACCGCCAGATTCGTCGCATCGAGCAGGGGGAGTGCCGCGCCACATCGGCGGCACTCGCCGCGCTCGCCAAAGCGCATCGATGGGACACAAACGACTACCGGGAGCGGCTCGCGCACGCGATGCCGTGAGGCGTCGGCACAGGGCCATCGATCCTGCAGCGTCGGAAGTCAGTCGATGTCGATGCAGCCGGCGCCGCAGCGATTCTGAACACCGGCCAGGGTCAATACCGCAACACGGCCGCGATGCGCTGGTGCAGATCCAGCGTGCCGGGCTCGTAGAAAAACACCTCGCCTCCGCCGGCAAGAACGCTTTCGATCAACTCGTCCACCGCATCGTCCAGGGCAGCCGCCCCCTGGCCCGTGTAAGGGAGCAGCCGTACGCCTTGCGGGTCGAGGTCGGCCGGGTACTCGAAGTCGGTTTCCACCAGCAGCATCTGGCACCGCTTCTCAAAAGCGGCCCGCCACACCTGATCGATGCCCGAGGCGTGTCGGTTGGCGCTGACTGCTTCGTCAAGCCGGACCAGGGCGCGAGTCCGCTTCAACGTCGATCCCGCCTGAAAGACCGGCCAGACCAGTTTGCCCAGAGCGCTGGGCTGAGGCCGATCGTGACTTCCTGCGACAACCCCCACGATCGCGTCGGGATCACTGGTCACCTCCTGGAAAAAGGCCAAATAGCGCTCGACCCCCACGACGACGACAGGAAGGTGCTCGGCCTTCTGAATTTTGGCGAGGGCGTCGTCGACCTTACGGAAGAACTGTCGATGGGACTCATCTCTGACCGCCGAGCGATTGATACCGGCGCCTCCTGGAAGTCGCGACGCTCCGCCGGGGCCTTTGTGAAGCATGGGAAAAGGCTTGGCTGTGATCTCTGTCAAAAGGTTGGTTGTAGCATCGAACAGCCGGGTCGGCTTCTCTGTCAATACAAGCACACGATAACGCGGCGCGCGATTGAGGGTAAAGACCAAATCGCGCGTCGCAAACGAGGCGTCGATGGCCACGCGCGCTTTCACGCGAAAGGGAAGAGACACGGCTTTCGCGACGTTACGGCTCGCAAACAGTGCCACACCATCCTGTGCATGGTCCCAATCAAAACCAGCGACGAGCTTGTTGAGGTTTTGTACCAGTGCCGCAACCTCGCGCTTCTTGAACTCCGCGTGCAGGCGCTGCAAGCCTTTGGCCACGAGGTTCTTGACGACGATTGGGTCGCGGTAACTGCTCAATAACTCCACGGTCGGCGCGTACGCCGAGCGCGTCAAGATCTGGAATCGGAGTCATTCAGTTTGCGGAAACGGGGACGTGTCCACGGCCCGCACTCGTTATCCGGTTTCCGGTGCG
>JBJXGA010000020.1:0-23039 GCA_046152955.1 Planctomycetales bacterium
CTCCACCTCCCTTGTGGGAGTGGAAGCACGCCTGAAAGCTACCTCCCCACTCCCCAACGTCCAAGTCCCGCGCTCACGAACCTCTGCCCCCCTTTCCGCCGCAATCAACTCTGGTGCGAGTGAGTATGCTTTGTCGCGGCGGGGGGGAGCGGTTCTACACGTGAGATCATTCTTGAGGGTGCTCTGTTCTAGCCTGCGAATCTTTCGCTCCATCCGCGCGAGGCGGATGGCGGCGGGCTGGAACAGAAATCGCAGCCTTCCTGAGCTCGGATTCGGTTCAGATCGAGGCGCTTTTGCGCGGGCCAGAGCAGAACCCCCTCGGAAAGATCATGGGGACTTGGAAACGGCGCCGCCACGCGCACATGGCCAATGGGGGCTGGTTAAGCTTCAGGATCTGTGTCCTGAACCTGCAACTCGATCCCATTCGGATCGGAAGGAATACGACCGATCAGCTCCGCAATCCGGGCACGGAGAGGAGCCGGTCGGCCCTTGTTGTCTGCCAGCCGTTTGAGTGCGTTGCTTTGATTCTCGATCAGTTGCGAGCCCTCGGGGAGCTCCTCCAGGAGATTCAAAATCCGCTCCACCTTCTCGTCCGTGCCTGAATACAGTCCCTGCCAGGGACCAAATCAATCGTTTGCGCCGCGGTCCTTCCTTTTTTCCAGATAGAGGCTTTGGACCCAGCTCGGCGCTTTCGTGTCGGCGATGACGCGAAGTACGTCGGACACCGGTGGGTACTCTTCTCCATACCCGATTCGGGGGGGAGGATCCCAAAGCGGCGGAAAGTCGCGCCGGTCGTGTGCTGACAGGATGGCGATTCCCTCTTCCAGCCGGCCGGACAGCAAGTTTCGTTCGACCTGCGTCCGCAGGCGCTGCTCGGGCTGTGTCAACATCAAGAGGGGGATCCAGACGACGAGTGACAGGATCGCCAGTGCAATCAACGAGCGTCCAGCGCGGTGGTCGGCCGGTCCGTCAACCATTACCAGATTCCATTTTGAGCTTCGGATTGCAGCGACCACCCAGACGCCGATCAGCCAGATCGGCCAGGTGACAACCCCCAAGAAACCAACGAGGAAGGCTGTCCCCTGAATGATCTGCTCGCTTTCCGTCAGGCGGATGCCCCCCATGAGGGCGAACACGGGAAGCCGGGTGAAAAAGAGGAGCACGAGCGTCAAAGAGTCCGCAAACAGCATGACGGGGGTCAGTGCCGCAAAATAGCGGGTTTCAAATAACACAGACACCGCGCGAGAGATTAAGGCGACGCGCCAGGTCGCTACGATAGCCAGCAGCCAGAGGTTCGCGGCCGTGGCGTCGCCGGGGGATAGGAACCGCTCGACTGGGATCGCGTAGAGCCATGCCAGCGGCGCCGTCATCCAATACAGGCCAAGAAATGAACGGTAAAGCGGGAGGAAACTCCCGGAGACAACGCCGCGGCTGCGGGCGATGACGAAAATCAGGCACCAGAGCAGAAACGAAGTCGCCAGCGATGCCGCCAGCGGGAGCAGCAAGTGCCACGGCTGAGCGAGCAAATCCTCGCCGTCGTATTCGCGAGCCAGGGCGGCCGAGAAAACGAACACTCCTCCGACCCACACCGCGTTGCGGCAGGAGGCGATCCGCAGGATCGATTCGCGGCTGCCGCACAGATATTTGAGAAGCGTGGTGATTGTCATGAACGGAGACAGGGATTTCTGAGAAATCCCTCTACTGGCTACTTGGGAGTGGCCAGCGCCTTTCTGATGGCCTGTTCGCATTCGGCGTCGGCGGGGTGCCCTTCCCAGGCGATTTTGCCGTCGCGTCCGACCACGAAGGCTTGCGGGATGCCTTCGACGCCGTAGGTGTCGGAGGAGGGACTTCCGACGCCAATGGGGTAGTCAATTGGCGTGCGTGCGCGTTTTTGAAAACTCTCGATGGTCTCGCGGTCCTCGTCGGTCAGACTGACAATTCGCAAGCCCTCTCCGCCGTACTTCTCATGCATCTCGTTCATATGCGGAATCCCTTGCACGCAGGGGCCGCACCAGGTGGCCCAGAATTCCACCAAGACGACGTTGCCTTTCAACTCCGCCAGCGACTGCGGGCCATCGACGTTGAGCCAATCCTGGGCGGAAATCTCCGGCGGGGCGGTGCCGGGAACTGGAGCGTTGCCGCGCCCCCCCGATCCGTTGGGAAATGGCATGGGGACGCAGCCGGAAAGGAGTGACGCCAGAACGACGATTGCCGTCCAGTGGATTACAGAACGCATGACAAGCGCCTCGGATTTGGGAAATATTGTGGCGATCAGCGTCGCCGCCACCAGTCATTACCCACTCATTGTCCACTCATTTGCGAAAGATTTGCAAGCCCAATCAGCTCGTGGAGCGTCCCTTCGTCGGTCTGAGACGCGCCGCGCCAGGTTCGAGGTTGGAAGCGCAGCCGCGGATCGACGAGTGCGAGCGCGGCCGCGGCTGACGGATCGCGGGCGATCGCTTCGGAGACGACAATCTGCGGCGCGGATGGCTCGGAATCTCTGGGAGGAGCGCCGAGCATTTGCAGCGTTCCATTGACGGTTTTGCCAAAGTAGTCCAGATGATCGTTGATTGTGGCGACCAGCGCGGGACCGCGATGGATCGCCACACGCAGATGAGGCTCGTTCCAGCGGCCAATCGCCAGCGCGGCTCGGACCGCCTGGGCCGGATCGGTGAAGACGGCACACGCCCCGTCTCCCAGCGTCTTGATCAGCGAACCCCCTTCGTCACGGACGAGGGCATCCAGCTTTCGGAAGTGCTCGTGGAGCCGTGCAAAAGCCTGCGTATCTCCCAGCCGGGTGTACAGTGCGCTCACTTCCGCCAACCGGGTGAAGAGCAGGCACACCTGCTCTACCTGGACCAATTGATCGGGAGCCAGGCATTCTCCCGGAAACAGCTCGCGGAACAAGGGGGTCGCCGCGGCCCGTGCGGCGGTGAAGGCGTCGTCGCGACTGGCGGTCCGTTCGAGCCGCACGGTGACCTCCTGCGGCGCGTCATTCCACAGGACGATCGTCTGTTGTCCGGTTCGGTACTGCCGGGGAAAGTCGGCCTGTGGACCGCGGGCCAGCGCCAGCTCGCCTCGCCCCGTCGCCGCTCCGGACGACACTCGCAGGTCAACGCGGTAGGGGAGTTGCGGACCACGGAGCCGATAGGCCCCTTCCGTCAGGGACAGATCGAGTTCAAACCGTTCGCCGGGGGCCACGCGGACCTGGGCCACGACGTGCGGCGAATGGGCCGGACCGCCGATGCAATACACTCCCACCTGCGTTGCCAGAATGTCCGGCGCGACGCGAAACACCAGTTCAATCGACTTGGCAAAGTCGAGCTCAAACTCGGTCTGACATGCTTCGCATTCCCCATGTTCGCGGATCGCCTTGAGCGAGTCTTTCACCTGCGAGGGGATGCGGCAGACCGGACAGACAATGTCCCACAGCATCGACAACAGCCCCTCGCGCGCCCCGCGGAGGCAGGCCGCCAACAGCCGTTGCTGGTCCAGGCCCAGGCGCTGGGCCAACGCCAAGGGACGAATGCGGGCCAATTCCTGGACCGGCGCCTGCGCGAGGTACTCTCCCAGTCGCTCGACGACCGCGGCATCCCCGCCGCGCTCGACAACAAGTCGCAAGTGCTCCTCCAGACGCCGGCGTCCTTCCAAAGGCAAGTCGCGCGGCTCTTCAAAGGGATCGGCCAGGTTTCCCAGCTCCCCGCGCACGACGGAGTCGATGCGGCGGTACACTTTGTCGAGCGCCGCGCGGGTTTTGACCCCCACCTCGACCTTGGCGGCGAGAGTTCCCAGCAGGTTGGCTGGTTGCATCCGAATCCGATGGGTCAGGATCGTTCCCGCCTGGCCATTGGGGGTCAGCTCGACGGCACTGGTGTACCATTTCCAAGGCCCTTGGCGAAATTCGCGCAAGACTCCCATCCGGCGTCCTTCAATCCACTCATAGGGATGCTCCTGCCAGGCGATTTCCATGCCCAGTTTGCGAAACTGGCCGAAGCGTTTGACTCCCCCCTCCGATTCGGCCTGCATGGAATACTGGACTGCTGGCAGGTGAATGGCCCGATTGAGCCGCTCAGTATTGGAGACCTGGGGCCAGAGCCGATGCGGCGGACTGGCAAGCTGCCAGGTGAATTCGAACGATATGACCTCGTTCGGACTCCCATTCGGGGGGCGCGGATGCGCTAGGATCCCGGTCGGCTCACCCCGCAGGAGACGCTCCAAATCCTCCAGCAGCGGCGCGGCCCCGGCGTAACGCTCTGCCGGCGCCTTCCGCAAGCATTTGGCGACCACCTCTGCGGCGGCTTCAGAAACGTCCGTCGCCAGCGACCTCACCGAGGGGGCCGGCTCATGAAGATGTTTGGAAATCAATCCGATCACGCTGTCGGCATCGAACGGCGGACGACCAGTGAGGGCATGAAACAGCGTCGCCCCCAATCCGTACACGTCGGCGCGGACGTCGACCTGCGAATCTCCCGCGCATTGTTCGGGAGCAAAATAAAGCGGGGTTCCCACCACGACTCCCGCGCGGGTCAATTGCATCGACTCCGATTCATCGACATGCCGCGCCAAGCCAAAGTCGGTGAGCCGCACGCGTCGCGGCGCGTCGTCGCGCCCCGCCGACGCATCGGCATCGGACCGTTCCACCAGGATGTTCTCCGGTTTGATATCGCGATGCACGATCCCGCGTTCGTGCGGCGCCACAAGCCCCCGCGCCACATCGGCCAGAATGGCCAGCGCCTCACGCTCCGGCAGCGGGCCGCGCTCCCGCAAATACTCTCCCAGATTCTGGCCATCCACGAACTCCAAAACGAGAAAGTGCAAATCCCCCTCGGCGTTGACTTCAAGCAGATTGGCCAGATAGGGGTTGTTGACCTCAGCCAGGAGCCGCGCTTCGCGCTGAAACCGCTTGATCTGCAGGGCGTTCTTCGCCCGATCGCGGCGGAGGACTTTGATCGCGACCGGGCGACCATCCAGCGGATCCTCTCCGCGCCATACGGATCCCATCCCCCCTTCGCCCAGTTTGTTGAGCAACCGATAGCGACCGAGCGTCCGCCGTCCGGCGAGAGTGTCGGCGCTTTCGGTATCGGCCAGCCCTCCGTTCGACGACCTACCGGACTCGGCCAAGTCCACCCCCTCGGCCGACTCAGATTCCGGATCGGTGATGATTGTCCGGGTCGCGTCCCCGCGGTCATCGGGGCGTCCGCGCAGCCACTGCTGCAACGTGGCGCAGAATTCGTCGGCACTCGGTCGGTCGGTCGGTTCCGGGAGCCGCAACGAACTGGCGAGTGCCGCCAATTCCCGATCGCCGACCGCGTCGTCGCCCAGTGGGGCCGACAGCAGGGGGGGGGCCAAATTCCCTGGCAGCCCTTCCGGCGTAGCCACATTCGCCAGAATGTGGGGAACCGCTGCTCCGCCCACGTTCTGGCGAACGTGGCTACCGCCAGGATTCGCGGGAACACCCGGCAACAGCCGTTCGCACAACTGGCCGAGTTGTTCCATGTCGTCACACCAGTCGCTTCCCTGGGCCTGGGGAGCGCGGGTGAAATCGAGGAGGCACAGAGAGTGCGCGCTGTCAATCGGTCCGGACCAGCCGATTTGGTCTGGCGTCAATTGTCCATGAAACAGTCCGACGCGATGCGCATGCCGCAGGGTCTGGCCAATCGCCAGGAGGGCTCGCGCCGCTTCCATGAGAGACAACGGAGGGCGGTCGGCCAACAGGTCCGCCAGCCGATGCGGCGGAGGGGGATCGAGCACCAGAAGGGGAGGATCCTGCGCCGGATCGAATTCCCGAACGCGCCGCACGCCGGGGGCATCGATCAGCGCCTGCAGACGGCAACGTCTCTCGACCTGTGCGAATTGCCATTCTTCCGCAGCGCGGAGGAATCGCACCTCGACCGGCTGGCCCGACTGGCGATCGAGCGCGCGATACGCCGTCCCCGAATCATCGACCAGCAACTGGTCCTGGAGTTCGTAGCGAAGGGAGGCTGACATGGTTGGGATCACGCCGCCGAATCCGGGCGCATCACGGCGCTGTCGCTCGCCGGATGCGCCTGAAAGAATGCCGTAGCGCTGCGTCCCTTACGCCAGCAATCCGTCCACGACCTCGGCCTGGACCATTTCGCGCGGCTGGTTGAGGTGGTTGTAGACGATTGTCGAGGGATCGATTCCCACGCTGTGGTAGACCGTCGCCACCAGTTGGATCGGATGGACCGGATTCTCCACCGGAGCGGAGGCGGTCTTGTCCGATTTGCCGTACACGACGCCCCGTTTGGCGCCGGCTCCGGCCACGACGGCGGTGTAGCAGTACGGCCAGTGGTCGCGCCCGTCGTCCTGGTTGGAGTTGCCCGAGGTGCTCACGCCGCGAATTGGACTGCGGCCGAATTCTCCCAGCGCCACCACCAGCGTCTCCGCGAGCAAGCCGCGCTCGTCGAGGTCGGCAATCAGCGCCGAAAGCCCGGAGTCGAGCATCGGAGAGTTCTGGTTTTTCATCCGTCCGGAGAGTCCCACGTGAACGTCCCAGGAATGATTGTCGGAATTGGCCACCTTGGGCCAAATCACTTCGACAAACCGCGTCCCGGCTTCCACCAGACGCCGCGCGAGGAGGCAGCTTTGGCCAAACGTGTTGCGCCCATAGCGCTCGCGCATTTCCGGAGTTTCTTTGTTGAGATCGAACGCGTCGCGGGCGCGGCCGGAAAGAACCAGCCCCAGCGCTTTGCCGTAGTACTCGTTGATCGCCGATTTGCTGACCGCTTTGTCCAGCGCGGGCATCCCGGCGTTGATCGTGTCGCGGAGCCGTGAGCGTCGTTCCAGCCGCTGCGACGAAATCTCGGTTCGCAGCTTGAGATCATCGACGTTGACGCGGTCCATTTTCGCCAGGTCCATATCGTCCCCGGTGGGAAACAATTGGTACGGATCGTAGGCGCGACCCAGGAATCCCGCCGTTCCCCCCTTGCCGATGACGTTGCTCTCCTGGAGCGGCCTGGGCATCATCACGAAGGGAAGCATCGGAACTTCCGGAGGCTTCAACCGAATGATGTTCGAGCCCATCGTCGGATAGTCCTGCGGGCTGGGAGGCTCAAGCTGCCCCGAGGGGCTGACTTTGTCGGCAGTGTAGCCGGTGTGCAACTGATAGATGGCCGCCGTGTGGTTGAACAGCCCGATGGGGGTGTAGCTCATCGAGCGGATCATGGTGAATTTGTCATTCACCTGCGCCAGTTTCGGGAGGACTTCCGTGAATTGAACGCCGGAGAGCTTGGTGTCGATGGGCTTGAAGACGCTCCGGACGTTGTCCGGCACGTTGTCTTTGGGATCCCACAAGTCGAGGTGGCTGGGCCCCCCTTGCAGGTAGACGAGGATCACGCTCTTGGCTTTGCCAAAACCGGCCCCGCCAGCCCCCTTGGACTCCTTGGCCAGCGCCTGGTGCTGCAACACATCGGCCAAACCGAGCCCCAGCACGGCGGATCCACCGACGCGGATCAGTTCGCGCCGCGAAAAGGTGCCGTCACATGTATCTTTGCCTCGTTGGCCGGGAATCACCAGCATGGCGCAAATCTCCTTGCAAGTCGGTTGTCCAAAGGTCGATGCATCAACGACCGAATATACCATCGGCTGTCGGCAACTGTCAACGACCACAAATCGACGGAACCAATGCAACGACCGGTTTCTCCCGCAGGGCCACTTGCCGCAAAATCTGTATAATTGTATACTTCACATGATGTTGTGATGGCGTGCGGGCCGGGGCCGCTGGTCGCCATCCGCCTCGCCCGATGACGATTCGGGAGCGGATTGATGCTCCGGATCGCGGACTCCCTGGGGGAGGCTGTTCATCGGCAGCCAGTTCATGGACTGACGCTCACCCAACTCTCACGAAAATCGCCGGACGGAGAACCCGATTCACAATGCGCCAGATTGGCATACTGCAAAATCTACCGGAGGCGACGCGCTTCGCCGATTTCCTGCTGACTCAAGGGATCAAGTCGCAGGTCGATCAAACGGAAGCCGGCTGCGAGGTTTGGGTCTATGATGAGGATCGGATTGCCGAGGCGGCCTCAAGCTGGAATCGCTTTTCCGCGGACCCCGGCACGCCGGAATTCCAAGAGGCGGAGCGAGCAGCTCGACAGCTTCGCGGGGAACTGGCGCAGCGGGAACGGCAGTCGCGGGGGAAGGTGGTCGACGTGCGGCGCCAATGGGTGAGTCCCGGCGTTGCCGGGCGTTTGGTGACCTGGATCATGCTTGGATTTTCAGTTGTTGTCGGAGTGAAAACCAAGTTTGGCGACAAAAACCTTGTGGATCCGGTGGTCCAGGCGTTGTCGATCAACGAGTATGGCGAGTCGAAGACCCACCCGGGATATGTGCAGTGGGATCAGCCGTTGTCGCCGGACGCGAATTGGCGTCGGGGACAAGTTTGGCGCCTGGTCACGCCGATCTTTCTGCATTTCGGGCCACTGCATCTGTTGTTCAACGCGATGTGGCTTCACAGTTTGGGAGGGATCATCGAGACGCGCCGCGGGAGCTGGCGCTTCCTGCTGCTGGTGTTGTGGATTGCCGTGACGTCCAACGTGGCACAATTCGTTTGGGATGGCCCCACGTTTGGCGGGTTGTCGGGGGTTGTTTTTGGGTTGTTTGGATACCTCTGGATGAAGAGTCGGTATGATCCTTGGTCAGGGATGCGGATCGATCCCCAGTCAGTCACGATGATGTTGTTTTGGCTGGTGCTGTGCATGACGGGGATGGTGGGACGGATTGCCAATGCGGCACACCTGGTGGGTTTGATCGCAGGCATCTTGGCTGGCCTGGCGCCGCTGGCGATTCGCCGACTGCGGTCCCGATGAAGGTCTGACAGGCCAGTGGCCTTTTGTGACAGAGTCTCGACTTTGGAGAGTCGAGCGACGGGGGGCGAGCGACGGGCGCGGAGCATGTGTACTGAGAATCGTTTGGCACACACAGAATCCCGAACTCGGCATAGCACCCTCGCCTGCGCACTGGCTTATTGTGCAGGTTGCGCCCTGTTTCTTTGCGGTGAGACGTTTGTTTGGCGATCGGCCAATGTACGGCCCGGCGGATGGGTGACTTGGGTGTTGTCGCTCGAAGCAGACACCCTGTTGTATGGAGTTTTGTTCCTGGTGGCGCCGCTGGTTTGGTGGTGGCCCGGTGCGGGCCGGCGCAGGTTGCCGGAATCGGAAGCGCCGGCGGACAGCCGTCAGGTGACCGGGGCTCGCGTCGAACAGCCGAGTCTGGCGGTTTCGTCAGGGGACTGGTCCCGTAAGCTGCCTCCCGGGCTGGCGTTGTGCCTTTCCCTGGTAGTCGGGGGGGTATCCTGGTGGGCCAGCGCCCGGATCGGCCAACAATTTGCAGGGCTCCCTCCGGCGTATCACGACGAGTACAGCTATTGGTTGCAGGCGGAGACGTTTTTGGCGGGGAGGATGTCGTCTCCCAGTCCTCCGGAAGCGCGGCTTTTCGACCAAATGCATGTGCTGAATGAAGGGAGGTTTGCCAGCCGGTACTTCCCTGGGACGGGGATTTGGATGGCCTCGTTTGTGGCGGCTGGCCATCCGTGGTGGGGGCATTGGATGGCCGGGGCGCTGTGTGCGACGCTGGTTTACTGGTGCGGACGTGAACTGGCGGGGGAGGCGGCCGGATTTCTGGCCGGGTTGTTGACCGCTCTGGCCCCAGGCATGGCGCTGTTTTCCAACCTGCTGTTGGCGCACCATCCGACGCTGGTGGGGTTGGGCCTGTTTCTCTTGGGCTTTCTCCGGTCGTTGCCCAATCCGGCGGCGGAGGTTTCCCAGGGTAACTGGTGGCGCGATCGGCGGGTGTGGTGGGGGATGGCGTCGGGCATCGGGTTAGGATTTGCCGCCCTGTGTCGACCGATGACCGCTGCCGCCGTGGCCTTTCCGTTGGGTGTCTATCTGATGTGTCAGTGGATTGGCTCCCTCCGCGGGGCCGCGATCCCCGGGGCGGCGCGAGATTGGCTGCGCATCGGCGTGGCGATGGTTCTCCCGCTGCTGGCCGCCGGAGGAGTGATGTTGGTCTACAATCAGGCGATCACGGGGAGTGTCTGGAAGACTCCCTACGCGCTGTACACCGAAATCTACACGCCGCGACACGTCTATGGATTCAACAATGTCTTGCGGGGTGAGCAGCATCTGGGCTCGCGCGTCCTCGACAATTACGATCGCTGGGCCGAAAACCTGACCCCCAGCCTGGCGTTCGACAATGCGAGGCGGCGGTGGATTGCCAGTTGGAAATGGACTTTGGGGCTGATTCCATTGGCCATGAGCCTGCTGGCGGGATTGGCCCTCTGGCCGAGATTGAATGTGGGTACCCGCCTCGTCCTGGTGGCGATCGTTTCGCTTCATGCCGCGCATGTTCCGTATTGGTTCGTCGGGATGCAAAACTACCACTACGTGTTTGAATCAGGCCCGCTTTGGATGCTGTGGCTGGCGGCGGTTTCCGTGTCGGCCATGCAAACCTGGCGGATTCAGGGGAAGAGGAGAATGCCTGCCTGGTGGGTGGCGCTCCTGGGGGGAGCGGTGATCATCAATCACACGGTCCGCGCGGACCCGGCGGCAGCGGCAACGCATCCGGACTGGGAGGTGCGGAATCAGTACGGCTTTTGGTCGGCCGGTTTGGACCAGGGGCTGTCGGAGATAGCGTTTGCGCGACGAAAATACCGGCGGTTTGAGGAGCTGCTGGCAAGCCAGGTGTCGCCGCTTCCGGCGCTGGTGCTGATCGAGGGGGATCCGGCGGACCGCCACATCGACTATTGCGTCAATTCGCCGGAATTGAAGGCCCCGATCCTGCGCGCCCGGTATCTGCCGGAGTCGGTACCGCTGGAACGGGTCCGAGAACTGTTTCCGGATCGTTCGCTGTTCCTGTACCAGGCGCGGAGCGAAACATTGCGGCGGCTGGATCGGGGTTGATTCTGCCTGCGCAAAAGTTGCTCGATTTGAACCGAAACCGAGCTCTGGAAATCTGAGAATTCTGTTCCAGCCCGCCACCAACGGCCGTGTGCCATTGGAGCGAAAGATGCGCAGGCCAGAACCCAGTACCAGCAAGAATGATCCCACGTGTAGAACCGCTCCCTCCTCCCCGTCGCGACAAAGCGTTTTCGCGCGAACCAGCGTAGATTGCGGCGGGGAGGGGGAAGCGGTTCATGAGCGCGGGAAACAGGATGTCGGGCATGAGTGTAGCTGCCAGGCAGGCCTCCGCTGGCGCACGGCCAGCGGATTCATCAAGAGATGCATTCTCGTCGTTTTTGCGGGACAATTCCGCCATCAATTCACCGCCATTGGTTTTTGCCAGAAACGGCGGGCGCAAAAAAACCGGGCTTCTGCGAGGCGAACCGCCGCAGAAACCCGGTTGAGGGTGACATCAGCCAGCCAAAACTAGGCTGCCGGAGCCGGAGCCGGAGCAGCCGGCGGGGCCGGGGCTTCGGTTGCCGCCGGAGCCGGAGCGGCGCAAGAAGCGCCACCGCAAGAACCGCAGGCGGCCGGAGCACAGCAGGTGGGGGCCGGAGCGCAGCAGGTCGGGGCGGGTGCACAGCAGGTGGTCGGGGCGGCGCACGTATTGCACGAATTACTGCTGCAGCTCCGAACCTTGCAGCACTTTTGCTTGCAGCACTTCTGCTTGCAGCACTTCGGGGCGCAGCAGCTACGGGCTTGCGCTTCCGATCCGCCGAAAGACAGGGCGAACAGGGCCACCGCAGCCGCGGCAACCGACAACATTTTCCGAGTCATCGCAATCTCTCCTGAATTGAACTGAAACGTGTTACCAAAAACACACTGAAACGCAATCGAAACACTCCGCGTCGGCGGCAGCATCAACAACCGTGCGACAGGCTCCCGGTTCCAAAGCCAGCCCCCCAATTGTCTCTGACGGCCCGGCAATCCAGCGCGACTGCACAGGTCACGCGGAATTTACCTTCTTTTCCTACAGCGGAAGGTAGGATAGCAAACCCGCGCATCTTGTCAAATGTCCCGGAAAAAAAACTTTCCCGCTTTCCCAAATTCTTCCGTTCGGGCAAAAATCACTCTGAAACGTTTCCGGAGGGGGGATTTCGTCCAGGCTGACCTGTGACGGCAGCCTTCGCTTCCTCCATCCCAAACCCCCCAGATCCAGACTTCCTGTAATCCATGACTCCTACCAAGCCCCTGCCGAACGATCTTCCCACCAGTGCCTCCTGGAACATCCGTGGCGGGTTTCTCTCCTTAGATTCGCGGCCCCTGCTGATGGGTATTGTCAACGCGACCCCGGACAGTTTCTCGGACGGAGGTCGGTTCCTGGCCCCTCAGGCGGCGGTGACGCAGGCGCTCACCCTCATCCAGCAGGGGGCTGCGATCATCGATGTCGGTGGGGAATCGACCCGGCCAGGGTCAGAACCTGTCCCAGTAGAGGAAGAGTTGCGGCGCGTGATTCCCGTCATTCGGGGGCTGGCCGCGCAATCGTCCATCCCCATCTCCATCGACACGACGAAGGGGGAGGTGGCTCGGGAGGCACTGGCTGCCGGAGCGACGATTGTCAATGACATCTCGGGGCTGGCGTTCGATCCCCAAATGGCGACCATCTGTGCGGAGTCCGGCGCTGGAGTGATTTGCATGCATATCCAGGGAACCCCCGCGACGATGCAGGGGGATCCGCGATACGCCGACGTGGTGCAGGAGGTACGTCATTACCTGGAACGGCGGTTGAGTGAGCTGGAGCAATTGGGCATTCCGCGAGAACGGGTGGTGCTCGATCCTGGGATCGGGTTTGGAAAAACCGCCGAGCACAACCTGGCGCTCTTGTCGCGGATCGATCGGTTTCGCGACCTCGGACGCCCGGTCTGCATCGGCCATTCGCGCAAACGATTCCTGAAGCGGATCCTCGGCCAGCCGCTCGACGAAGGATTGTGGGGAACCGTGGGGGTGGCGATTGCCGTGGCGTTACAGGGGGCGGATTTGATCCGCGTACACGACGTCGGAGCGGTCCATGATGCGCTCCGCGCTTGCCGGGCAGTTCTGAAACCGGAAGATTACCTTCCCCAGCCGCTCACCGAGGACGGACCGGGGCGATGATCCGCGACGCGTGACGTTGATTATGGTGCAGCTTATTGGTCGCCACGACCGTCTGTTCCGGAAACTCGATCGTCAGCGGCTCTCCCGTATTGGGATTGGGTTCAAAAAACGGCGCGCCGGTGCTGGCGATCGTCACCCGGATGCGATGCCCCCGATTGAAAATCTGGCTCAGCCAGCCGACGTCAAACGCGACTTTCGCCACCTGTCCCGGCTCCAGGAAGACCTCTTTGTCGAATCCCTGGCGATACCGGGCGCGGCGGATGTAGTCCATGATCAGGATCGAGCGGCCGTCTGGATAGACGTCGCTGATGCGAACGATCAGGTCGATGTCTTTCGCCGTGGAAGCCACGTACATCTCCGCCTCCACCTTTCCAGTCCATTCGACCGGTTCGGCCAACGGCTCGGAGGTGAACGTCCGGACCTGCGACTGTTGCTCAAACCCCCGCGCGTCCGCCGCGCCGGGAAATCCACGGGCCGGGATCGCATTGGGATGCACGGGATCGGCAAGAAACGTTGTCGTGGCGTCCGGACTCACGGGGGCCGAGGTTGACAACCCCCCCTGTGCCGACAGGTAGTAAGGTTGGCGGAAGTTCATCACCGGCCAATCGGGGGCCGAGCGCCACTCGTTTCCGGGGGATTGCGGTTCTCCGACCGCTCCCATCACATAATATTGGACGGCGGGATCGTGATCGACGCCGTTGGCCTCCCCTTTCAGGTGATGGTTGAACCACCGGATGATGTGTTGCTCGGCGTCAAATTTGGCATTCTCCGGGTAGGTCAACTCGCTCACTTTGTTGGTGTTCTTGCCGGTGTGTCCCCCATGCAGCCAGGGCCCCAGCAAGAGCTGCTGGCGACCGCGCGAGGCGGGACCGCCGCGGTGCTGCCGACCGACGTAACTGTCGACGGAACCGACGCACATGAAGTCGTACCAGCTTCCGATCGTGAAGCAGGGGACATTCATCTTGTCGATGAACCGCGTGCAATCCTCGTCCGCCCAGTAAGCGTCGTACATCGGATGCGCGAACCACTCGGCCAGGAGCCGCCGATTGTCCGCCGGATCGCGGCACACGGCATCCATCCCCTTGAATCGTTCAGGGCGGGTCGTGCCGCCAATCCGATACCCTTCCTGATACAGGCTCAAACCGGTATCGATCATGTATTGCGCGACCAGGTGGGGGGGCTGCGCGACCGCCAGAAAGTTCTGCGCGAAACCGGCCTGCGAGCTGCCGTAGGTGCCGATCTTGCCGGTCGACCAGGGTTGCGCCGCCAGCCATTCGACCGTGTCGTATCCATCCTGCAAGTCGCCCCAGCCGAGCGCCCGATAGCCGACCCAGGTTCCTTCCGATTGGTACGCCCCTCGAAAATTCTCCCCGCACACCACAAACCCCCCCGTCGCCAGGCGGGCATAGGCCTGCCGCGACCCCACGCCGCGCAGGTCGGCGTAACGCTGCTCATACAACACGGGCCAGGGACCGTTCCCCTCGGGAAAATAGAGGTACGCGGAGAGCTTCTTCCCATCGCGCATCGGGATCATGACGTGCTCCTCCCGAATGCCTTCCAGATCGACCGGCTCTTCAGCCGCTTGGGTCTCGACCAGAAGGCAAATTCCAACAAGCCAGAGGGAGACAGTCTTCAACAGCCGGCGGCAATGCATGGGAGGACTCCAAGGAGGGACGAAACCGGGGATGATTCTGATGCAGGGCTGCTTTGTTGGCAAGCGATCAGCCGTCGGCGGCGGCATGGTTCGAAGAGGGGCTGGCTGCTAATCTACTGGCAATGCACTCGACTGCGCGGAGTATCCCTGAATGAATTCCAAAGGAACCTATTGCTATGACCAGACATTCAATGGAGCTTTCCCGCCGCGAATGGTTGGGGGCCGCGGCAGGCGCGTTGATTGGAGCGGCGGGGTTGCGGGGTGCGGACGAGGCACTCCCTCGGCGTCCGCGCGTGGCGGCGATTCTTACGGAGTTCACGCACCGCAGTCATGCCCATGTGATTTTGGAGAATTTTCTGGAGCCGTACTATTTCAACGGCGAATTGACGGAACCAGGGGTGGAGGTCGTCAGCCTGTACCTGGATCAATTTCCCGAGGGACGCGACATGGCGCGGGACGTGGCTCGCGATTACCAAATCCCCATCTATCCGACCATCGCTGAGGCGCTGCGGCGGGGGACCGGGGGGCTGGCGGTCGATGCCGTCTTGTCGATCGGCGAGCATGGCAACTATCCGACGGACGAGCGCGGCGTCAAGCAGTACCCGCGGAAGCGGTTCTTCGACGAGATCGTCGCAGTCTTTCGGAAGGAGGGGCGCGCCGTTCCGGTGTTCAATGACAAGCATCTCTCCTATCGCTGGGACTGGTCGGCGGAGATGATGGCCGCCGCGCGCGAGCTCAAAATCCCGTTCATGGCGGGGAGTTCCGTCCCGCTGGCGCAGCGTCGCCCGCCGCTGGAGTTGCCCCCCGCTGCTGAAATCGTCGAAGCGGTTTCGATTCACAGCGGGCCGGTCGAAATCTACGACTTTCACGCGTTGGAGGTGTTGCAGTCGATGGTGGAGGCCAGGCGCGGGGGGGAGACGGGAGTCCGCGGCATCCAATTGCTCGAAGGCGACGCGGTATGGGAGGCAGCGGCGAATGGACGCTGGAGCTATTCGTTGGCCGAGGCGGCGATGCAAGCGGAGTCGGGACGGAGCGTCGGACCTTTGCGAGACTTCGTGGAACCGGCCGACGGCCAGAAACATCCCGTGCATGCGATTCTCGTCGATTACAAGGATGGACTGCGGGGGACGGTGCTCCGGCTGGGGAAGGCGGCGACCCGCTGGAACTTCGCCTGCCGGCTGGCGCAGCAAGCCGAGCCGCTGGCCACCAGTTTCTATGTCGGTCCCTGGGAGAACCGAAATCTCTTCAAGGCGCTGTCGCATGCCATCCAGGTTCATTTTCGCGAACGCAAAACCCCATATCCGGTGGAGCGGACGCATCTGGTGACCGGCATGCTGGCGGCAGCAATGGACTCGCGGGCCCAGGAGCACCGGGGGGTGGAGACGCCCCATCTGGAAATCGACTACGCGCCGCAGGATTTTCGCCCGCTCCGCGAGATGGGAGCGACCTGGAAGATCATCACGGAAGACCAGCCGCAACCCAAAGGAATCAATCCTGGGGGGCCGCGTCCACCGAAGTCGTGAGATCACGGGTGTCAAAATGCAGTCCGTGCAGACCACACAGCGCGGCGAATGGCGGCAACCAAAAAAGAGATGAGCAGCCGCGAATCGACGCCAATGAACGCGAATGAAAAGCGGCCAGCGCCATGCCTGCGACAGACCAACATTCCCCTGAGTTTCACGGGTCGCGACCGACAACTTGGATCACCTGTCAGGTTGAGGACAGGAAAGACAGGAAAATCGATGACAGGAAAACTGTTGCCCTTCCTGAATCTATCCACGGTCCTTTACGGGGGATTCCGCGGCGGTCCCGCGCTTCCATGACGATGGAAGTGGACCGCGGATTCGAGGGAGAAGTGGTGACCGAGCGAGTACGGAAGAACTGAATTCTGTCGCGGCTTCGTTCGACTGGGTTTTGACTGTACATTCGCCACCCGGACCGCTACACTTCCATGCTCGACTTGAAAGTCGACCACGTGAGTTCCCCGGCCGTCAGGCAGGTCCGGGGCGACAGACCAGAATTCACATTTTTTCGCAGAGAGCAGTTCGACTTATGGCTTTTGGAAAACGAATGGTCAAACCGAAGGGGCCTAACAAGCGGAAGGCCACCAAGACCAAGCGGCCCCTCAAGTGCCGCTTTTGCACAAAAGACGGTTGCCCGCGTCCCGTCTACGTGGACTACAAGGATTTGCGGACGTTGAAAGTGATGATTTCCCGCGATGGTCACATGCTGGCGCGCCGTCGGACCGGAAATTGTGCCAAATTCCAGCGGGCGGTCCGCCGGGCCATTCTGCGGGCGCGGTTCATGGGGTTGCTGCCGTACGTGATGCGCGAAGATTGATCCCTTCCGTGATTCGACGCCGGACGAGTGGAGCGCGTCGTGGTCGATACGCCTGTCGTCTCAACTGAGGCCACGTCCGTCGACAATACGGTCCCCCCGGTTCCTGTCACACGGACCGCGGGGGGAACCGGCAATCGCCGACCGTTTCGCACCGGACTGCTGGTCGCTTTGGCCGCAGTCGGGCTAACGCTGCTGTTCTGGTTCCCGCTATGGACCGGCGGTGGCTTGGTCGGCGGGGACATCTACGCCTATTTTCTGCCACAGAAGGCATACTTTGCGGAGCTTCTCTCGCGGTGGGAACTTCCCTGGTGGAATCCCCGGATCGGCTGGGGCTATCCGCAATTGGCCGAGAGTCAGACCGGGGTGTATTATCCCCTGCATTGGCCGCTGTACCGGTGGCTCGATCTGAATGCGGCGCTCAACGCGAGCATTCTGCTTCATTACGTTCTGGCCTTCGTCGGATCCTGGGTGTATTCCCGAAAACTGGGGTTGGCCCCGCTGGCTGCCGGATTCTCGGCGCTGGTATTTGTCTACGGCTGGTTTCCCCCGCGGGTCTGCCTGGAGTGGGCCATTCTGGGAGGGGCCTGGCTCCCCTGGGCGCTGTGGAGTGTGGAGCAGTTTCTTGACACTCGCTGTTGGCGCTATGCGCTGGGGCTGACCGGAATTCTTGCGCTGCAGATGCTGGCGGGGCATTTCACCCTGGCGTTCATCACGCAGGTCACGATCGCACTGTATGTTCCGGCGCGACTGTGGCTGATCCCCGGGAACGGATCGCCCGAGGTGCGTCCACGCGTCCGATCCGGAATGGGGATCACACTGGCGATCGTCGCGGCGTTTCTGCTCGCCGCGGCGCAATTGATTCCCACCTGGGAGCTCAAGGAGGCCAGCCAGCGACAAACGGTGAACGCCGAGCACGATCCCGGTTACGGCTACATTCCGCCGCGATACCTGTGGCAAAGCGTCGTTCCGTGGTACTGGTATCCCGAGGAGCATCCGTTTCATGAAACGCTAGTCCCCGGCGCTCCACGGACCAATCGGGTCGAAGCGCACCTGTACTTCGGGTTGCTGTCGATTCCATTGATCGGGTGCGGAGTGTGGTCGATGCGGAAGGTGATCGACCGGCGGTTGGCGATTTGGTTGGGGCTGGGGGGAGTGGCTCTCGTCGCCACGACCGGACTGTTGGTGCCGATCACTCGGCATCTTCCGGGGTTCAGCTTTTTTGAGGGACCTGGGCGATTCGGCGTCGTGACGACGCTGGCGGCCGGGTTGTGGGCGGGGGTGGGTTTCGCCGCGGTGTTGCGGTGGTTGAAACCTTCTCCACGGCGGGTGTTCATCGTCGTGGCGTGGAGCGCCACGGTGTACGATTTGTGGCAGGTGAGTCGCCAGGTGACGTATGCGATTCCAGTGGACGATCCGCCGATCAGGAAACTGGCCGACAGTCCCATCGGCCGGCGGCTGGCGGAATTTCCCGAACCGGTCCGGCTCTTCAGCGAGGGGAAAAATCTCCCGTCGCTACTGGGGGTGGCGACCCTTCCCACCTATTTGGGGCTGGGACCGGAGGCGTATTTCGACCCCGACCGAATGGTTCCCGGCGAGGTGCGACTCTGGTCGGCGCCGCAGCCAGGTCAGGTGGAATGGATGCGCAACGGAGGGGTGACACATCTGCTAAGTTTTTTGCCGATGAACTCCGTCACCTGGCCGGTGCGTTCGGTCTGGAGCGGACGAGATCCGTTCCTGAACGCCGCGCTGGCCCGTCGCCCGGATGAACCGATGTTTCTGTATGCGCTCACCGAGTCGCGCGGTCGGGTCGCCTGGGAGGATCGCACGGTGGAGCCAGCGCCGCAACTCGAAGAATACTCCCCTCACAGGGTGGTGGTGAAGACCGCGGCGGATCGGCCGGCGCGGTTGATTCTGACCGATTTGGCGTATCCCGGCTGGCGGGTGACGGTTGATGGACGGAGCGCGGAAGGGACGGTCGTGGAGGGGACTTTTCGTGGAGTGCTCCTGGAACCGGGGCCACATACGGTTGTTTGGAGTTACCGCTCCCGATCGATTTGGGTGGGAGGGGGGATCAGCGTGATGACCGGCCTGTTGCTGGCGGGGATCGCCCACATTCGATTTTGGCATCCCGCCTGGCTGAATCGGGTTCTGGCACGGTTCATGAAATGATGACGATACAGTAACATAGAGGTTGACGCCGGGGCCACTCCCGATCGGCGGGAGGGGCGCATCAAAAAATCACTCAACATTCGTGCAAGATGAAAGCCGCATACATCACTGAAACGGGCGATCCTGGGGTCATCCAATATGGGGAGCTCCCCAAGCCGATGCCGGGGATGGGGGAGGTGCTGGTCAAAGTCGGGGCCGTCTCGGTCAATCCCATCGACACCTACATTCGGTCCGGCATGGTCGCCATGCCGTTGCGGTTTCCGCATGTGATCGGGTGCGATCTGGCGGGCACGATCGAAACGGTGGGGCGCGGGGTCCGCCGCTTCAAGGTCGGCGACCGCGTGTGGGGAAGCAACCAGGGGCTCTTCGGGCGGCAGGGGACGTTTGCCGAATATGCAGCCGTCGACGAAAAGTGGCTCTATCCCACCCCCCCGACCGAATCGGACGTCGAAGCGGCGGCCGGGGCGCTGGTGGGGATCACCGCCTACCTGGGACTGTTCAGGTTCGCATTCGTCAAATCGGGCGAGCTGTTGTTCGTCAACGGCGGGGCGGGAGGGATCGGTTCGTCCGTGATCCAGCAGGCCAAGGCGGCGGGAGTTCGGGTGATTGCCACCGTGGGGAGCGAACCGAAGCGGCAATACTGTCAAAGTCTGGGGGCCGAGTTCGTCCTGGATTATCGGTCCCCGACGCTTGACGACGAAATCCGCCAGATCGCCGCGCCGTTCGGCGGCATCAGCATTTGGTTCGAAACGCAGCGGGAACCGACGTTGGATCGGACGATCGGTCTGATGGCCCCCCGGGGACGGATCGTGATCATGGCGGGACGCCAGGCGCGCCCCGAGTTTCCGCTGGGGCCGTTCTACACCAAGGATTTGGCGCTGTTGGGATTTGCGATGTTCAACGCCTCGCCTGACGAACAGCGGGAATGCGCGCAGGCATTGGGAGATCTGTATCAGCGGGGAGGCTGGCATCCGGCGATTGGAATTACGCTTCCGTTGTCGCAAGCCGCTGCCGCCCATCAGCTCCAGCAGGACAACACCCTTGACAAGAAAGGGACACTCGCAGGAAAGATCGTCCTCGTTCCCGACGGGAACTGAGCGCGGCCGAGTGCCGTGTCGCGACCCGCTTTACGGCGCGCGCGGCGCCAGGTCGGCGTGCTTCTCGCGAATCTTGCACGCCTTGGGGAGCGCGTGCATTTGAATGTACGGCTGGTCGGGATGTTGACGCGCGTAGTCCTGGTGGTATTGCTCGGCGGGAAAATACGCCTCCAAGGGTTCCAGCGTCGTCACGATCGATCGATGATACACGCCGGAGGCGCTCAGTTGCCGGATCTTGGCCTCCGCGATGCGCAGCTCGTCGTCGGTCGCGAAGAAGATCGCCGAGCGATATTGCGTGCCCATGTCGTTCCCCTGGCGATTGAGCTGCGTCGGATCGTGCGCGTCGAAAAACACGTCGAGCAATCGTTCATAGCTGATCCGCCGCGGATCGTAGGTGATGCGAATGACTTCGGCGTGTCCCGTGTCGCCGCGGCAGACCTGCTCGTACGTGGCGGTGTGCTTCTGTCCCCCGGCGTAGCCGCTTTCGACGTCCAAGACTCCCTGCAACTGTTCGAACGCCGCTTCGGTACACCAGAAGCAGCCGCCGGCGAGCACCGCGGCCGCGGTCGTCTTCCGTTCTGCCGGTTTGCGGGCTCGCGTTTGTTCCCGGTCATCGACGGAGGGAATCGCGGCGTCGTCGGCCAGGTCGGCCAGTTGCTCCGCAGGGGTGAACTCCAACGACTCCGAATTCACGCAGTAGCGCAGCCCGGTGGGACGGGGACCATCTTCGAACACATGCCCCAAGTGGCCATCGCAGCGGGCGCATTGAATTTCCGTCCGGTCCATGCCGTGGCTGCGGTCGCTCCGCTCGGCGACGTTTTCACGGGCGACCGGCTGAAAGAAGCTGGGCCAGCCGGTTCCCGACTTGAACTTGGAGTCGGACGAAAACAGCGGCAAGCCACAGCAGACGCAGGAATAAACCCCCGGCGTGCGATTGTCCAACAGCGTTCCGCAGAACGGACGCTCGGTTCCGCTGGCGCGGGCGATCTGAAACTGAGCCGGCGTCAGTCGCTCCCGCCACTCGTCCTGAGTCAGTTCCAGCCGTGGCGATTCGACCGGACCGACCAGCAGTCCATGCTTGTTGTAAACGTACACGCGCACCATGGAGCGACCCTCGAAAAAAGACTGCCGTTGCCGCTCCTTCAGGAAGCGCCGCACCGGCTGACGAAAATCGTACCAGTCTGCGACGCCGGGAACCAGAGGACCAACGCCTGCCAGGGCGCACAACGGCTCCCCCTGCATGTTGGCGACGAGCCAGGCTGTTCGTCACGATGGACTTCTTCAGCGGCCGCGTTGTGGCTGGCCCACACCCTCGCTCCTCCGTCCGGCGGGAATGGTCTGCCATGCAGACGGAGGAGCGAGGGGTTCTGAGCAGCCGTCCACTCTGCACCGGGGGGCTCGTCTCGACGGGGCGCCATGCCCGACGCCGGGTGGGAGTGCGGCTGCTTTGCGGTGCCTAGGGCGCCGGAGGAGTGGGCGCTGTGTAAGTGGTTCCGCTCCCTGGGAGACTGGTCGTTCCGGAGCCGGGGAGACTGGTTGTCCCGGCGCCGGGGAGACTGGTCGTTCCACTCGTCGGGTCGGTTCCACCAAAAATCCCCTTGACCTCCTCAGCGCTCAGGTCTTCCATCATCGGCAGGTCTTCAATCTTGATCTTCTTGGCCATGACTCAGTTCTCCCCAAAAAAGTGTTGTGAAACAGTTGACTTCACTCGGCACCGGGAACCAATCGTCAGTCCCCATCCACACAGATCATCCTAAGAACCTCCCCCAAGAAAGTCTGTGACAATTGTCACAAAATCGAAATCTGCGTCAGAATCCCAACAGCATCTTCATCTTCCTGCCGGGCCAGCTCGCAGCAAATACCCACCACCCACCCCGCGCCCCCCGTCGCTGATCCTGTCCGCATTCCGCTCCGTTCTCCAGAGGGGCTTGTCCGAAGCGCGATCGATTGCGAAAATACCGCCATGTCCACACTGATCCACGTAGGCAGCAGCTTCCGCGCCAGGACGTTCCTGGGACCGGCGGTGCTGTCGGTTTGCCTGCTGCTCGGCGGAGCGCTGCTCATGGCGGCGCAGGCTGACGGCGCCGGGATCATGCTGGTTACCGGCGCCACCGGCCTGTTGGCCACCCTGTTGTGGGGGATCGCCATCCATGCCCGTCGCGCCAAGGTCGAAATTTCCCCTTCCGGATTCCGGTTTCATGATCGCTGGGGAGTCCGGGAGTTTTTTGACGAGCAGGTGATGTGCCTGGGAGAACGCGTGGAGCAGGAATATTCGCAGGGGGAGTGGAAGGGGACGCGCCGCCGCTGGGAACTGTGCTTCCACTCGGATTCAGGGCCGCTCCGCGTGGAACTGGTTCATCCTCTTCCTGCCGGAGCAGTCGATCCGTTTCGTCCGCTGATCGATCGGCTCCACGAGCAGTTGTACCAGCAAGGGCACGATGCGCTGGCCGCCGGTCTCCCGTTTGAAGGAGAGCATTGGACCCTCTCTCCGCAGGAGCTGACCGTCAATCGGCGCGGGACCGAACAGAGCCTGCGGCTGGAGGAACTCTCAGCGGCGGAGGTGGTTGACAATCGGCTGTGCGTCTGGCGCTGCGGAGGGGAGCGGCCTGCCTTGGAGATTCCGATCGAATGGGCGAATGTGGCGACCCTGGGGCGTTTGTTGAAGGAGCGCGTGATCGCCGATCCAATTGACGGAGGGAGAAATGACGGCAACGACCTGGGACGAAT
>JBJXGA010000025.1:0-11108 GCA_046152955.1 Planctomycetales bacterium
GGGAACAGACAGGGCGGGAGGCGAAGAAATCCCCTCCCTGAATCCGGCGACGGGGGAGTTGCTGGGACGGGCTCGCCTGGCGACGGCCGCCGATTACGACCGATGCGTCGAAGAATCCCGGCAGACGTTTCAAAAATGGCGGCAGATTCCAGCGCCGCAGCGCGGGGAGGTCATTCGTCAACTGGGGCTGGCGCTGCGCGAAGCAAAAACCGACCTGGGGCTGCTGGTTACTCTCGAAGCGGGAAAAATCCGCAGCGAAGGGGTGGGCGAAGTCCAGGAAATGATCGATGTCTGCGACTTCGCCGTCGGGCTCTCGCGGCAGCTTTACGGCTTGACCATGCCCAGCGAGCGACCGGGGCATCGGATGTTCGAGCAATGGCACCCCCTGGGGCCGATCGGCGTGATCACGGCGTTCAATTTTCCCGTGGCGGTCTGGGCGTGGAATGCGGCGATCGCCGCCGTGTGCGGCGACACGGTGGTCTGGAAGCCCTCACTCGAGACCCCGCTAACCGCCCTGGCGGTGCAGCACATCTGCGATCGTGTGTTGCGTCCGCTGGGGCTCTCGGGGGTGTTTCAAGTCTGCCTGGGAGACGTGGAACCGATCGGACGACTGATGTGTGACGACCGCCGACTTCCGTTGATCTCAGCCACCGGAAGCTGCCGCATGGGAAGGGAAGTGGGGCCGGCGGTCAGCCGCCGTCTGGGCCGATCGCTGCTGGAACTGGGGGGGAACAATGCGATCATCCTGACGGAAACCGCGCCGCAGGAACTGGCGCTGAGGGCTGTGGCGTTTGCCGCGATCGGGACCGCAGGACAGCGCTGCACGACGCTACGGCGGCTGATCATTCATCAATCGATCCTGGAACCATTTGTCGCGCGGCTGACGGCGGCCTATCGCAGCGTCCGGATCGGCGTTCCGTGGGAGGAAGGGGTGCTGATGGGCCCCTTGATCAACCAGTCCGCCGTGGAGACTTTTGAACGGGCGGTGGCGACCGCGCGGGACCAGGGTGGAGAGGTGCTGACCGGGGGCAAGCGGATCGAACGGCCCGGATGGTTCGTCGAACCGACGCTCATCCGCGCCCGGGCCGACATGCCGATCGTGCAGCAGGAGACGTTTGCCCCCATTCTGTATGTGATCCCTTATTCCAGGCTGGACGAAGCGCTGGCGATCCACAACGGAGTCGAGCAGGGACTCTCGTCGGCCATCTTCACCGAACGACTGGGGGAGGCTGAGGCGTTTCTGTCGGCCACGGGGAGCGACTGCGGGATCGCCAATGTGAACATCAGCACGTCGGGGGCGGAGATTGGCGGCGCCTTTGGAGGAGAAAAGGATACGGGCGGTGGGCGCGAATCGGGATCGGACTCCTGGAAAGCCTACATGCGCCGTCAAACCTGCACGATCAACGGCAGCCGCGAACTCCCCTTGGCTCAGGGAGTGCAATTTGATCTGTAAGTTGCCCGATTCCCGTCCCAGGGAAGTTCCGACGGGACCATGAAGTCTGAATGAAGTTCTGTGAATTCGATGGCAGCGGGTTGCGATTGCCGCGCGGCTGAGGAATACTGGCGGAACCACGTCATGTCTTTTCTCGTCAGCGCAGGTCAGGAAGATCCGCCGGACTGGCGGTTTGTTGGCACTTCATCGAGAGTTGCGTATGTGCGGAATCATAGGTTTCATCGGCAATCGTCAGGCGTCCGAGATCCTGGTCAATGGCCTGGGACAGCTCGAATACCGCGGTTACGACTCGGCCGGACTGGCGATTCTTGAGGAAGGACGCCTGGACGTTCGGAAAACAGTCGGCCGCGTGCGGCAATTGGCGGCGGCGATGGCCGATCAGCCGGCCGAGGGGCGACTGGGAATTGCGCACACCCGCTGGGCCACGCACGGTCGTCCCAACGAAATCAACGCCCATCCGCATCTCGACGCGCGGGGCCGAATCGCGCTGGTTCACAACGGGATCATTGAGAACCACGCGACGATCCGCGCCTTCCTCGAACAGCAGGGGATCGAATTCACCAGCGAGACCGACACCGAGGCGCTGGCGCAGTTGATCGGCTTCCTGTACGCCCAGACCGGCGATCTGATGGGAAGCGTTCGCCGCGCGCTGCGCGACGTGCAGGGGACGTTTGGCCTGTTGATCCTCTGCTCCGACGCACCGCAGACGATGATCGCCGCCCGGCGCGGCAGTCCGGTGATCGTCGGCATCGGCGACGGCGAGTACATCGCTTCGTCGGACGCCTCGGCAATCATCACGCACACCAGCCAGGTGGTCTACCTGGAGGACAACGAGATCGTCACGCTCGATCCCGAGGGCATGCACGTGGCGACGATCGACGCCGCGCCGGTCGAAAAACAGGTCCGCACGCTGGAGATGAAACTCGAGCAGATCGAACTGGCCGGTTTTGAGCACCACATGCTCAAGGAGATTTTTGAACAACCGGAGACTCTGCGGAATACGATGCGGGGGCGGGTCAATCTGCAGACCGGAGAGATCGTCCTGGGAGGGCTCAAGGCGCTCGAAAAGGAGCTCCCCTGGTGCCGCCGGGTGTTGCTGTTTGGCTGTGGCACGGCCTGGCATGCGGGACTCGTGGGGGAGTACCTGATCGAAGAACTGGCCCGCATCCCGACCGACGTCGATTATGCCAGCGAACTCCGCTACCGCAATCCGATCATCGAGGAGGGGACGCTGGCGGTGGCCATCAGTCAGTCGGGGGAGACCGCCGACACTCTGGCGGCGGTGCGCGAGGTCAAGCTGAAGGGGGCCACCGTCCTGGGGGTCGTGAACGCAGTCGGATCGTCGATCTCGCAGGAAACGGCGGCGGGGGCCTATCTGCACGTCGGACCGGAAATCGGAGTTGCCAGCACCAAGGCCTTCACCGGCCAGGTCGCCGTACTGACGATGCTGGCGTTGTTTTTGGGTCGCCGACGGCATCTGTCGACAGAACGGAGCGAGCGGATTCTGGCGGAATTGGAGGAGATTCCCGACAAAGTTCGGGCGGCGCTGGAATTGAGCGTGCAAACCAAGGAACTGGCCGAGCGGTTGTCGTCGTGGGACAACTGGCTCTATCTGGGACGGGGCATCAATTACCCGCTGGCCCTGGAGGGGGCGCTCAAGCTCAAGGAAATCAGCTACATCCATGCCGAAGGGCTTCCCGCGGCTGAAATGAAGCACGGTCCGATCGCGATGATCGATCCCGGAATGCCGGTCGTGGTGATCGCTCCCCGTGACAATACATATGGCAAAATTCTTTCGAATATTGAAGAGGTCCGCAGCCGCGACGGACGGGTGATTGCCATTGCCAGTGAGCCCGACAGCGAACTGGAGCGCCTCGCCGAGGAGGTGCTCTACGTGCCGGCGACCGAGGGGTGCCTCTCGCCGCTAGTCACCGTCATCCCGTTGCAGTTGCTGGCCTACCACACTGCGGTCTGCCGCGGGCACGACGTGGATAAGCCGCGCAATCTGGCCAAGAGCGTGACGGTCGAGTGATGGCCCCGCATCTGGTTCTCTATGAGGATTTTGGGTGGCAGCAGTTGCTCCCTCTGGTGTATGTCCGCGCCACGTTTCAGTTATTGTGCGGCACGTGCGACCTGCTCACCCGCGTGCGGATGTTGTCCGATACGGGGCAGGGGGGGGAAGCCAATGGCGCCCTTTCCACGTTGGAAGCCTGGTGCCGTCCGCTGTTGGCAGAGGTGGTGGCGCAGCAGACCGGCCTGCCGGTGAACCAGGCACTGTCCGGCTCGGCGCTGCTGGTCAATGGCCGGGGACTGTGGCGTTCGCTTCCTCCTGTGTTGCCCGGCGAGTCTTCCTGGGTTGGCACGGCCGGCCCGCACCACCGCATCGCCTGCATTGTGGCTCAGCCGGAACTGGCCGCGCGCCTCACCCCAGGTCTGCTATTGGATGAACTGCAAACGCGGGCGCTCCTGGCGGGACTTCCGCGGCGGGATGTCTCGGACCATGTCCAACTGTTGGAATGGCCCTGGGAGATCGTGGATGCCAACGAACAGGCACTGATCGCCGACTGGAACGACGCGCAGGCCGGAGTGGCCGGAACGGTGGCCCCCGGCAGTCATCTGGTCAATCCGGCGGGGGTTCACATCGGGTGGGGGACGCGCGTCAAGCCGTGCGTCGTGATCGACGCCGAAGATGGGCCTGTCTGGATCGGCGACCACGTGACGATTTTCCCGCACAGTTACATTCAAGGCCCGGCGTACATCGGCGATGGATCGCTGATTCAGCCGGGCGCGGTGGTGCATGCCGGCACGACGATCGGCCCCCGCTCCAAGGTGGGCGGGGAAATCGAAGCCAGCATCGTTCAGGGGTATTCCAACAAACAACACGACGGTTTTTTGGGGCACAGTTACGTCGGCTCCTGGGTGAACATCGCCGCCGACTGCATCAACAGCGACCTCAAGAACACCTACGGTCCGATCCGCGTCCCGATCAACGGGCGCGATGTGGAGACCGGGCGGATGTTCGTCGGAATGTTCGTCGGGGACTACAGCAAGGCGGGGATCAACGTCAGTTTTCCGACCGGCGCGGTGATCGGGTTTTGCAGCAGCGTCTTTGCGCCCCGTTGCCCGAAGTTCATCCCCAGCTTCGCCTGGCTGGACGGGGAATCGGTCCAGCGGTACGACGAAGAGCGCGGCCTGGCGATCGCTCGCAAGGTCATGGCCCGGCGTCAGTGTACAATCAGCGCGGCTGAAGAGCGGTTATTTCTGGCGGTTCGCAATCAGGCGCTGGCCATCGAAAAGCAGACACTTTTGGGCGCCGGCGAGTTCCCTGCGCGGGGACCGCGGGTGCGCCCCTGACTCCCTGTTCCAGGCGAATTTCCGCATGTTCGAAGATCGTGAATTGCGCCAATGGTTGGGAATGACGGCGGCCGATGTGCTGGTGTATCTGGCGGCCTTGGCGCTGGTGGCGCTGTTTGCCTATGAGGATCTGTGGGGCGACCGTTTGTTGGCAGTTGGATCGATTGGACTGACGCTCCTGGCTTGCGGCATTGGCTGGCGGCACGAGCCAGAGTTTTCCGACGCCACCAACCTGCTGATCCTCGTCGAATATCCGTTGGCGGTGGTCCTCGCCGTGGGATTGGTGGTGGTCCACTACCTCGTTTGAGTCACAATGCGGCTTGGGGCCGCAACCAAAGGAACCCCAGCTCAAGCTAACCCTCGGTTTCGGTCGCAGCGCTGGCAAAGGGGGTAACAGTGCTCTCGACGTCATTCAGCGCGGCGTCGAGAATCTGCACGGCCGTCTCGGCTTCTTCGCGCGTCACGACCAGTGCCGGGCTGAGCCGGATGGCGCTCTCGCCGCATCCCAGAAGCACCAGTCCGCGGCGGAAGCAGTGTTGCAAAATGGCGTCGCGCTCCGCCGGGGTCGTCTCTTTCGAGTGCCGGTCCTTTACCAGATCGACGCCGATCATCAGCCCCATTCCGCGCACGTCGCCGATCATCGGGTGCCGCGCTTGCAGGTCGCGCAGACGCCCCAGCAGGTAGTTCCCCACCAGGACGGCGTTCTGCATCAGGCCTTCTTCGACCAAAGCGATCGTCTCCAGGGCCGCCACGCAAGACACCGGATTCCCTCCGAACGTGCTGGCATGAGCCCCCTGGTCCCAATCCATGACTTCGGCCTTGGCGATCATCGCTCCCAGCGGCAGTCCGGATGCCAGTCCCTTCGCCGTGCAGACGATGTCCGGCTCGATCCCCCAATGTTCGATCGCGAACATTTTCCCCGTGCGTCCGATTCCCGATTGCACTTCGTCGGCGACGTAGAGTATCCCGTGCTTTTCCGCCAACGCCTTGAGGTCGCGGTGGTATTCGGGGGGCGGAACCACATAACCCCCCTCTCCCTGGATCGGCTCGACGATGATGGCGGCGATTTCCTCGGGGGGAAGCGTCGTCTTGAAGAGTTTCTTCTCGAGGTACGTGACGCATTCCATGCCGCACGATCCGTAAGTCAAGTTGTACGGGCAGCGATAGCAATTGCCGTAACCGACATGCGTCACTTCGGGAAGGAGCGGCTCGAAGCGGCGGCGCTGGGTGACTTTGCTGGCGGTGAGCGAGAGTGCCCCCATCGTCCGACCGTGGAAAGCGCCGTAAAAGGCGATGATGTGCTGCCGGCGGGTGTGATACCGCGCCAGCTTGATCGCCGCCTCGATCGCCTCGGCCCCGGAATTGGTGAACAGCACCCGCTTGGGGGAATCGCCTGGTGCGATCTGGGCCAGTTTTCGAGCCAGATCTCGCAAAGGAGGATAGTAGAAATCCGCCCCGCAGATGTGAATCAGCTTCGCCGCCTGCTCCTGAATCGCCTTCACCACCCGCGGATGGCAATGCCCCGTGGCACATACGGCGATCCCCGCGGTGAAGTCAAGGTACAGATTGCCGTCCATGTCCTCGAGTGTCGTGCCGCGACCCGATTTGACCGCCAAGGGGTAAAACCGCGTGTATGACGGGGAGACGTACCGTTCGTCAGTCTCGATCAACTCGCGGGCGATCGGCCCGGGAGGGGGAGTATGAATATTGGGCACGCGGCCGATGGCGTCAGACATGATGGCATCCTGCGGGTGTGGCGCCGGGTGATGTATCCGTAACGTACGGAATTATACCCAGTCACCTCACGCCGCAGAAGCCCCTCCTCGGCAGATGCTCGGCGTTTCGGATTAACGCCCCATCATGCCGACACCCAGAATGGCGACTACGGCGAAAATGATTACGCCAATCACGAGGCCTACGAGAATCCCCACGAGGAGATACAAGAGTGAAACGAGTAATCCCCGTCCAAACGTCGTGGGGAGCAGCGCCATCAGCATCGCGGACATGACAAGGACACCGATCGGCAATGAGACGAGCGAGGAAATGATCTGTGCGGTTTGGGGACTCATCCCACCGGCTACCGCTCCACCACCGATCACGAGCCTTGCGCCAAAGCTGACGACACAGTTCGCAATCGTCGTCGCAAACACGATCCCCAGCGCTTGGCCAAACGACGGTTCCGGGACGGCGCTCGACGAACCGGCCAACCGATTAAACAGCGAACACGCGGCGCGCAGAATGATGGCGCCAATCAAGGAACCAATTGCCACTGCGGCGACAAGCATGCAGATCATTCCCGCCATGACTCCAATGGCGGCACCGGCTGCATCTGGTCCCTGCATGACAACACTCCTTGGCGAGAGAAATGGTTCAGTCAGTCGCTACAGCCGGCACTGTACGACATTGGGTCGGAAAACTCCAGGCTCTATCAAATTTGGGGGGCGAGTAACTCCACGGCGCCGCACGTCGCGCAGCGATAGGCCACAATCCGCTTCTGTTTTGAGGACCTCTGCTTGACTCCGCCGGTCCAAAATGACAACTCTGGCACTCCCGCTTGCCAGGTTCCCTGGCTCGTGCCATTGCACTCGTGAAACCGATCGAGAAGGAACCCCTGCTCCAATGGTCCGTGGCAACGGGAACTGGCCTTGGAAGGGCCCGGCACTTGATTTTTCGATTCGCTGGGAATTGCCATGGAATTCTCTGCAACAATCTGGCTGGGAAGTCATTTTTTGACGGATGAACGATTGATCGGACGGATCGGTCAGATCGGACCGATGAGACGGATAAGTCGGATCGTCGTGGCGGGCCCGCTCCGCCGACGACTCTCCATTCGCACCCGTGCGATACCCGGTCCTAACCTTTCTGGCCGCGCTGTAGATCCGCACCCGGCTCACCAGAAGCGCCGTTGCGTTCCATGCTGGCCAGCGCCTCGCGCGTCATCCGTTGCGAGATTTCCTTCAACTCACTCTGGTCGGCGTCTTCCGCGGGGTGGAAGCCCGACTTCTCGGCGACGAGCAAGTTGAGCAGCAACCCCACCAGTCCCTGGCCCATTCCGCCGCTCGTTCCCTGCGATTCACCACCCGAGACGAACACCCGTTCCGGCACGAGGGGCTGGGTGCTGCGCGCCAATTGCGCCGACATCTGCGACAGCGCGTACAACCTGGGGTCGCCGAATGAACCGATCTTTTTCAGCAACACCGACGCCTCGGCCAGTCCCACCTGCATGACCCGTTGCGATTCGCCGCGACCAGCCAGAATCCGTTCCTGGCTGGCGGCCTCGGCCGTGACAACGGTCTGTTCCGCCGCGCGGCGGGAGCGGGCCAGTTCCGCATCCGCCAGAACAATTGTCTGTTCCGCCTGGCGGCGCGAACGCGCCAGTTCGGCTTCTGACAACACGATCGTCTGTTCGGCCTGCTTGCGGGTTTTGGCCAGTTCCGCGGCCGCCAGACTCTCGGCGATGTCAATCTGCACGCGGGCGTTGGTCAACTGCGTCTGCATGTTGGCGTGGGCCTGCGCTTCGTTGAGGACTTTCAACTGGTCGACCGCATCGCGCTGGCGGGCGTAGGTTTCGAGTTGCTCAATCGACAACTGCCTGACGCGCAACTGCTCCAAAAGCGACTCGATCTTCCCTCCCGCCTCCGCCGTGTCAGGTTTGCCGATCAGGACGTCGACGCATTCGATGTCGAAGTCGTGGAATTTGCGGCACAGCTCTTCCCGCGCTTCCATCTGGATTTTGTCGCGATCGTGCAGCAGTTCGAGCATCGTCTTTTTGTGGGCGATGTCGCGGAAATACGCGCTGAGCATCGGGTCCAGCGTCTGCGTGATCAGCTTTTTGACGTCGCCAAAACGCTGGATGACGCTGGGGGCGCGCTGGTAGTCGATGTGGACGACCACCGACAGCGGCAGACTCGGTTCGTAGGCGTCCTTGGTCACCAGGTCGATCGACTTGAGGCTTTCGTCGTACCGATGGGACTCGGTCTTGCCGGTGATCCAGTGCAGCACGAAGTTGGTCGTGGGGACCAGGATGATGCTCCCCGCGTAGGTGTTGAAGGCGTACTTTCCCGGCCCCAGCGGTTTCTCCCACACCCCCCGTTCCCCTTCGGCCACCCGCTCGCCGTGTCGGAACGCCGTCCCCGACAGGTCGCGTCCCGCTTTGCCGTAGTAGCTGACGACCACTCCGACGTAGCCGATGGGGACGACCGTTTTGGGAATCATCTGCACCGTGGCGAACCAGCGGTTGATGAAATAGGTGCCGTCGGTGAGGGGTTGGTATTGCCGCCCGCGGCGACCACCGGCCCGGAGAAACGCCTCGGGATCCTGAAAATTGTTGTGGTAATGGGGATCGCTGGGCTCATTGCCGACCGGCGGAGCGATGATCGTCCCCGGTTCCAGCGAGGGACCGTCATGGATCGTGGTGATGCCGATCCCGTCGACGTGAATCGTCTTCTCCGGATTCAGCGCATCCTGGGCTTCGATCACGCCGCCGATCACGACGGGACTGAACCCGCCGATCTCCGAGAGGACGCGCTGCCAGTCGGCGATCGCTTTGACCTCCTGCGGAGGCTGCAAATGCCGGAGTGAGTAGACCGCGTCCTCGGTCATGACGACGAACAGCGCCGGGTTGATGGCATACACCCCTTCGCGCAGGATCGCCCGCTGCCGACCGCGCTGGCCGCGGGCTTCAGTTTCGGAGTGCGCCACGCCGTTCCCCAGGAAGGTCCGCGCGTCCTGAAAGTTGTTGCACTCGACGATCCGCCCCAGTGTCTGGCTGGGAGGGAGCGACTCTCCGTCGCGGGCGTAGACGTACCCGATCCGCCCCTGGCGAATGGTCACCAGCGGGACTTTGTGCAGACGGTACTGCCAGCGCCACATCCCAAAATGCAGGCCACCGCGCATCAGGTCCACCTGATACCCGGCTTCGCCATGCAGCGCCAGGATGCGCCCGTCGCTGACCGAACCGGCGGACGACCACAGTTTTTCCACGACCCCGACTTTGTTGTGCGGGATGTACCGCACGCTGAGCCAGACGAAGACCAGCCCCGCCATCAACACCATGAACCCGATCCCGGCGACGGTCGCCGCGGGATTCTCCCAGGCCGCCAAGAGTTTAAGTGTGTCGGAACCTCCGCTGAAGCCAAACAATGAATGCCATTGGGGAACAACTGCCCCTTGCCAAAGTGTCGTACACATGAGAGTCCCTTTCCGGCACGGCGAGTGGGGCTGATCGGAGGCGCGCCAAGGCGCTCGATCGACCATCACCGACATGAATCCGGCATCGGGAAAAGCCCGCGATGCCGCGAACCGTGCTGCCGCCGTACCTCGACCTGAGATCAGATGGGCTCTTCGTCGCCTTTCAAGAGGAACGACGGGGGCGCCCTTTCAAATAGATTGCGCCACCATGACGCAATCGGCCGACGAGGTTAGCTGACGGGCTACGGCTTGAAAGTACCGCGGTCTGGCGAACCAGACCTGCGCCCCTGAACCGCACATGGCGGTCCGTTGGATCCCCCGCTCCCGCATCCGATGGTGCGGAACTAGGCTTCACGCATGAAGATTGTAACGCATTTTGCGGACGGAAGTTCAATGAGTCTCGCGGATTTTCCGGAAGTGCTTGTCAGGTCATGACTAGCGTGCCATCGCCGAGTTGCGCGCGGGGCGCTTGAGCAGGATTGACCAGTTCGGCGCCGTCAAGGTATCCTGTGAGGCGTCCACTGGTGATCGGCGGACAAACCTGGCTATGGCAGTCCGGAGTATGTCTGATGGCATCGCCGGGCTGTCGTCGTTTTCTGGCAGCGCTTTTGTCTGGAAAAAACTGTCGCCTTTATACTGGGAGTCCTGATGATGCCAAAGCGTCTGTGTGCCACTTTGTTGTTCGCGTCGCTCGCTGTCGCTCTCGCCTGGTGGCAGGGAGGCGTCCTGCACCGCGCCGACGGACAGGACAAGAAGTCCGACAAGTCTGACGAACCGGAACAGAACAATGCGAAGAAGGCCGGCCTCAAAAACTTCATGCGCAAGAAACTGGACGCTTCGCAGAAGGTACTGGAAGGGCTGGCGGTGGAGGATTTCGATCTGATTTCGCAGGGGGCCAAACAGCTCAAAGCAACCAGCGCCGCCGCCGACTTCATGGTCCACAACGATCCCCTCTACGGGCAACATGCCGACGATTTCCGGCGGATCGCCGCGCGACTGGAAAAGGCGGGAAAGGAACAACGCCTGGAAGGGGCCGCGCTCGCCTACATGGACATGACCATGAGCTGCGTCGAATGTCACAAATTCGTCAGAAACGTCCTGATCGCCGGCC
>JBJXGA010000305.1:0-80883 GCA_046152955.1 Planctomycetales bacterium
TTGCCGAGCATGTCATAGAACCCCCAGGGATTAGGAGCCTTCTGGCAGACCGGATGCGGACTCTGATCCGCGTTGCCGAAATGCCAGGCAATGGAATCGAGCGGGCCGTACGTGGCGGCGGAAGTCCCCGCTCGGCATGCGTATTCCCATTCTGTTTCGGTCGGCAACCGATACTCCCACTCCTTGCTCAAAATGCCTGCATCACGATCGATCTGAGTGAGCGTGGCGCAGAAGTCCGTAGCCCCTTGCCAGCCAACCGAGTCCACGGGCGCGTCCTTTGTTGGGTCGTCTGTTGGGCGATCCTCCGCCCAGGAAGCGGATGCGTACCTCGGACATGGGATCACCCGTTCGAACTGTCTTTGCGTCACGGGTGACATGCCCAGATAAAACTCGTTCGGCAGCGTGACCTCACGCTCTCTTTCAAAATACGCGCGCCCCACTTCGTCTGGCGGGCTGCCCATGATGAATGATCCAGGATTCACGAGAATCAGGCGGGCACCGCGGGAACTGGTCAATTCCAAATTCATGTGACGTCTCGCAGAACTCAGGGATCGCTATTGAATTCAATTCCTCATTTCGTCCGATGATAGGCCGCGGGAAAATCCTTGGCCACCGATGAGAATTTGCCTCGGTCACATCGACCGCTGCATCGAGGCTGCACAGGCTGGCCTGTCGGAGATGGCCAGCCGGCCGACGGCGTGTTGTGCCGACATCCGCCGCTGCTTCCCCCAATCCAGCACCGCCACGATCCCCCGCAACTGCCTCTCGTAAATCGGATCGTCGCCCTCCGTCACCGCAGGCAACAGCAGAATCTGCTCCTGGATGTCCGGCGCCAGGCAAAGCAAGTTCATGACCTGCGTGATCCGGGCGCTGGTCACGTGCCCGAGCCGCGCCAGGTCGGCGTAGTCGCGAACCTCGCCGTCCCGGATCAACGTCTCGAACCGGTGGGCCAAGGCCAAGAGGCGCGCCACACGGGGCACACGGCCGCGTCGGTGGGCCGGTTTGGGGAACTCGCCGAGATCAGCACCGGCGAGCCGTGGCGGCCACGATGGGACCGGGCCTTCTTCTTGATCGTGATGGGCGTCGTCATGCGGCGGTCGCCTGCTGCCCGGGCCACACGATCAGCGGCCTTGCCAGCTCTGCACAGGTCCGGAGCACTGGAAGACGCTTCTGTTCAAGCTCTGAAGCACCAGACAATGCAACTGATCGCGGCGGAACGGAAGAAGCGGAGTTCCAGGATGCTTGAGGATCAGAATGATGACAGGCCGTATCAACTTGACTGCGCTCGTTGCGAGCCTCTTGTTCTGTAAAGTTATATTGCATAATCATTTACAAAATCCGATCGAATCGGCGCAACTCATGCTGTTTTGTGAATGGCATTCGGAGTTCACAACCAAGCTAAAGGAGACTGAAAATGAAACGCTTCATCCTCACGGCAATCGTAGGCTTATCGACACTCGGTGGAATCGCAACATCGCCAGCTTCGGCTGGTCACCACGGGTGGGGTCGCGGGAATAGCGGATACGGTGGTGGATACGGTGGTGGATACGGGGGATACTACGGGAATGGCGGTCACGATTTTGCCCCGCACATGCATCAAACGACCACGCCGTTCGGTTCGTTCAGTTGGTACGGGAACGGAGCACACGACTTTCAGCCCCATGCCCACACCTACAGCCCTTATTCATACGAAGGCCACAGCTTCTCGCCGTACGGATACACGCGAAGCTTCTATCCCCGGTATCCGAACTATACTTACGCTCCGTGGTAGTCGACTCTTCGTCGATCGAGCAGAGACGGTACGCGATGGACGAGGCCCTCGCCCGACGGTATCAGTGTTTTCAGCAACCCTTCGAGCGAGTCCTTCAGCAGCAGGTTTCGTCAGAGTGGCGCAGGCGTGAATCCCTCAGTGTGAGCGTCGGCGTAGTCGCGTACCTCGCCGTCCCGGATCAACGTCTCGAACCGGTGGGCCAAGGCCAGAAGGCGTGCCACACGGGGCACACGGTCGCGTTGGGGGGCGGGCGTGGCGGCCTCGCCGAGTTTCAACACCTTCGAGCCGTGGCGGCCAAACTGGACTTGGGTCTCGGGGCCGCAGGGCAACGGCTAATGCTAAATAACACGGGAATCGCACAGATCTAACCCGCGCTTTGACACAGGGCTTTCCACATTCTCCGCTGCTTTCCCCAGTCCGGCACCGCCACGATTCCACGCAGCTGTCGCTCATGCACTGGGTCATCCCCGGTCTCTACCGCCGGCAGGAACAGCAGCGCCTCCTGGATATCCGGTGCCAGCAGCAACAGATCCATGATCTGGGATAGCCGCGCCCGCGTGACGTGCCCGAGCCGCGCCAGGTCGGCGTGGTCGCGAACCTCGTCGTTCCGGATCAACGTCTCGAACCGGAGGGCCAGAGACAGCGGGCGCGCCAAACAGGGCACACGGCCGCGTCGAGGGGCCGGAGTGGTGGCCGCGCCGAGTTTCAGCACCTTCGGCCCGTCGCGGCCGCGCTGGAACCGGGCCTTCGACTTGATCGTGATGGGCGGCGTCATGCGGCGTTTTCCTGTTTGCCGGCCAGTTCAGCGGCCAGGGGCTTGATTCCCGTGGGGTGAAACGTGATCGAAATGTCGTCCGTCCGGGCGTCGTAGTCGACGTGCTCGATCCTCCGCTCCCGCTTGATTGAGTTGGCAGCCCTGCATACGATCCGTTCTGGAACTCGCCGTCGCGATGTGTACTGGATCACGCCCGATGCCAAGGCGGCTGCGGGGCAGGGGATGGCCCGTTTCGTGGTTCTGGCGACATTCCCTTATGATCCGCCAGGATTGGATGACTCTGTTTTGCCGAACGAGAACTCGACTCCTTTGCCGATGGCCACTCGCCAGAAGATTCACCCGCTGGAGGTTTTGGCGCTGGTGCTCGCGGCTGTGGCGATTTTGGGGGGATGCGCCTGGTCATCGTCGTCGGTCATATTCTGGCTGGATGAGATTCTCACGGCCCTGCCGGCGGGGGATCCGTCGTTTTCGCATATGCTCTCGGGACTGAAGGACGAACTCAATGCGATGCCTCCGCTGTACTTCGTTCTGACGTGGCTCTGGGCGCAGGTCGCCGGGGTCAGCGAGCTGAGTTTGAGGCTTCCTTCGGCGATTATGGGGGTCGTCGGGATGGTGGGGCTGTGGAGTGCGCTGCGGTCGTTTCTCCAGCGGGGGATCGCGACCTGCTGCGCGATCAGCTTGCTCCTCTTGTGCCCGGAGTTTCGGGAACACCTTTACGAAGCACGCGGCTACAGCCACTACTTCGCCGGGTTTGCGTTGGCGTTCGCCCTGTATGTCCGGGCCGACTTGCAGCCCCTTTCGAGAGGTGCGTTGGCCTGGCCGGTGGTGGGGATTCACGCCTGGCTGGTGGCGATCCATTATGTGGGAGGGCTGTTGAGCGGTCTGCTGGTCGGATCGGCGCTCCTCTCCTGGAAACTGGGGGGGAATCCGATTTTCCGGCGGTATGCAGTGAGCGCTATGCTGGGTTGGCTGGCATTCCTTCCATCGATCCCGTTTTACCTGGCTCAACGCCGCCTGGCGGGAGAATTCAATTGGCTCCCGCGTCCCAGCCTGCCGACGCTCCTCCAGGAGCTCGTCTTGCCGATCGATGGATTGGGACTCCTGGTGGTTGGAGCGCTGTTCCTGTGGAGGATGATGGAACGCCGATCGATCGACTCCCAGGACAAATCCGCGGACTCGGCCACCGAGATTCCACTCCATCTCCTGAACTGCCTGGGGGCGGCGCTGGTCTTCGTTCCGGCGGTGTGGCTTGAATCTCAGGCGGGGGCGCGGATTTTTCTTCCCCGGTATCTCTATCCGGTCGTCGTCTGCTGGATCGCACTCTTGGCCTGGGGATTGGCTCGACTCTGGGAAAAAGCGCACGGGCTGCCGCGAGAAACAGAGCCTGAAGGTGCGACTGTGCGGACGGGACGCGTGCTGTCGCCGACGCTCGGCGCTTCAGCCCTGTGTGCCACACTCGCCCTGGCCGCGACGCTGGCACTTTTTCGGCACGCCCGCCGGGTGGACTTTCCCTACAATGAGGCACAGGCGATTCGCGCTAAGCTCCGGGAGGCGGGGGCGTTCCCCGAGCTGCCGGTGGTGACGCTGGGAACGCATGAGTTCGCCTGCCTCAACCATTACCTGGGTTCGAAGCAGCGCGTCCTGCTGCTCGTTGACGACGCGATTCCCAGGCAGCGCGGCTATCCGATCATCGCCCGCAATGCGTTAGCGCTCCAGCGGCACTACACCCCCGATCAGATCATCACGACGCCCGGCGAGTTCTTCGCACAGCAGGAGCGCTGCTTGGTCCTGGCAGATGACGCCGAGGTTGAAGTGCTGAAGGCCGCAGCGCCCGATGGAGCGTGGACCCGGCAGCCCGGCGGCGAGGGGCTCTGGCTGTGGGAGCGGCGAGCGCACGGCGACGATTCCGGCGGCGCGAATGGCCAGCCGCGGGAGTGATCTTGGTTAGATGCTCGCTGTAAGCCGGGGGGCAACGGGAATCGTGCCGCTCGGTCAGGGGACCAGCACTCGCGCACTCGACTCTGAAGGAACGCCCACGTCGCGGGCCACGGTCTCTTCGAGCACAGCCAGCCGCTGTTTCAAATCCGCGATCTCGTCACGAGGCCGAACGCGGGAGATCAGCCGTTCCGCCAGAATGTCGTCCGAGACCAGTATCTTTTGAAAAAAGACCATCAACAGCGTGCTGAGGTAGCGGCGGCCCATCTCGCGAATCTTGAGATTCGAGCACCCCCAGGTGCGTCCGTACCAACTGATCGGCACTTCCGCAATGTTGTAGCGCCGCACGAGCGCGCTGAGAGACATCTCCAGCGTCAGATTGAAATGGCTGGCGCAATACGGACCGCACGCTCGGATGACGTCTGTGCGATACGCCTTGAAGGCGTTCGTCAGGTCGTTGAATTTCGTCCAGAACATCCACTGCACGCATCGATTGACGATGCGGTTGAGAATCAATTTTCCCTTGGGATAATTCTCGACCTTGCTTCCCTTGACGAAGCGCGAGCCAAACACGCAGTCGTAGCCCTCATCGACGATCTTGCGATAATATTTGATCAGATCCTGGACGTCATCGGAGCAATCGGCCATGTACACCACGACGATGTCCCCCTGGACCGCCTCCAGGCCCGAGCGGACTGCCCGGCCGAACCCTCCCGGTGGACGACGATTAACCAGCCGGACTGCCTGATCCTGCAGCATCTCCGCCTCGACCACCGCTCGCGTTCCGTCGGTGCTGTTGTCATTGACGACAATCGCTTCATACGGAATCTGCCGTTCGCGCAGCGCGCCGCGCAGCTCCGCCAGGCACTTGGCGATGTTCTTTTCTTCGTTGTACGCCGGGATCACCACAGACAGCAGCATGGGTCTCACTCCAACGGGACAATGTCATCCCACAAAAATCCGGTGCAGGTCGAAACAGGGGGCTGACGCCCCCCGCTCGCCTGTTACGAATGCTATGTTCTCAGCCAACAAAAATTCGGTGCAATTCTTCCCGCTTTTCGATCAGCCAGCCTTGCACATCTTCGACGATCTTCCGCACGGAACGCTGCGGTCGCCAGCCGAAGTCCCGCTGCACTTTGTCGGCATCGGTGACGTAGATCCGTAAATCGACCGCATGCGTTTCGGGAACGGCAGAGATCGGCACTTCGCGGCCCGTCACATCGCGGCATAGCCCGGTCAGCTCCAGGAGCGACGCCGAGGTTTCCAACCCGCCCCCGACGTTGTAGATCCGTCCATCCCACACCTCAGGCCGCTGCATCTGCCTGGCCACGAGATCATACAGATCCTCGACGTGAAGCATATCGCGAACTTGCTTCCCCGTCCCGCCGTATCCGATGTATTTGAGCGGAACTCCAAAATAGTGGCGGGCGACCCACAAAGCCACAACCCCCTGATCCACCTTGCCCAATTGCCAGGGACCGGCCAGCACGCCGCACCGATTGATCAGCGCCCGCAAGCCGTAAGCATGCACGAACTCTTCGACCAGCAATTCCCCCGCGAGTTTGCTGGCGCCATACAGCGATCGGGCGCCGGTGAGAGAGTACGACTCGCCGATTCCGCGGGACGAAAACCCGTCACGCGGCATCCCCTGGTCGACCCAGCGAAATCTTGTATCTGATTCTTCGAACGGAAGGCTGTTGAGCGAGGCCATGGGATAGACGCGGCTGGTGCTCAGGAACAAGAACGCCGCCCCGCGCGCCCGAACCGCCTCCAGGCAGTTGATCGTCCCTTGCAGGTTGGTGTTGAGCAGATACCGCGCCGATCCCGACATCCCGGCATGCACCGACGGCTCCGCCGAACAATCGATCAAGAGATCGTATTCAGGAAGCGCGTCCAGATCCTCGGGACAGCGGACGTCGGCATGCAGGAACTCGACTCCAGCGGCATGGAGGCGACTGAGATTGAGCTCACTTCCGCGGCGTTTGAGACTGTCCACCGCCACGACGCGACTGGTTCCCTCACGGCGCAGGGCGAGCGCCAGGCTCGAGCCAACAAAGCCCGCTCCGCCGGTGATCGCCACGCAGTCAAAACCCATCCGAAACTCCCACCGTCGCGCCCCGCACGACGTATGTCACATGCCCCCCCGTGTCATCCTCCCCGCCAACGCCCCGCGTCGCGACGCGCTACCGGGCCACGGCTGACTCACAGATTTCGGCGATGATCTGTTCCAACGAGTATTTGTACGACCAGGCGGGAAAATGGCTTTGGAATCGACGGGTGTCGCTGATGTACCAGATGTGGTCCCCGATCCGGTTTTCATCGCTGTAGACGAGATTCATTTTCTTGCCGATGATCCGCTCGGCAATGGAGATCGCCTCCAGAATCGAGCAGTTGCTGTGGCGGCCTCCCCCGGCATTATAGACTTCGGCTGGACGGGGGTTCAAATAATACTGCCAAAACATCTGCACCAGATCATAGGAATGGATGTTGTCCCGGACCTGCTTCCCCTTGTAACCCAGGATCGTGTAGGGGGTTCCCGTCACGACGCATTTCACGAGGTACGAGAGAAATCCGTGGAGTTTTGCGCCGGAGTGCCCCGGTCCGGTCAGGCAGCCTCCTCGAAAACAGACGGTCCGCATTCCGAAGTACCGACCATACTCCTGGACCAGGATGTCTGCCGCCAGCTTCGAGACCCCGAACAACGAGTGTTTCGTATGGTCCACCGACATCTGCTCGTCGATGCCGAATTCAAAATAGGGGTGCGAGCGATCGATTTCCCAGCGAGACTCCAGCTCCACAAGCGGCAGCAGGTTGGGATTGTCGCCGTACACCTTATTCGTCGAGGTGAAAATGAAGCAGGCGTCCGGACAGTGCTTCCGCGTCGCCTCCAAGAGCACGTGCGTGCCGTTGGCATTGACGGAAAAATCGACGAACGGCGCCGAAGCGGCCCAATCGTGCGAGGGCTGCGCCGCGGTATGCACGACGGCGCGAATGTCTTTGCCGAACTCAGAGAAAATGGCGTCAATCGCCGCCTGATCGCGAATATCCGACTCGCGATGGACATATTTGGCGAGGGACTCCTCCAGACGGCGGCGGCTCCAAGTGGTGGAGGCCTCGTCGCCGAAGAACGACTTGCGCATGTCGTTGTCGACTCCCACGACCTGAAAACCCTGGGCGCTAAAGAATCGAGAGGTCTCGGCTCCGATCAGGCCGGCAGAACCGGTAATAACGACAATATCCATGAAATCGCATCGGGGGTGAGGGGGGAAGCACAAACGCGCAACGCATCCTGCGTCATCGTCAGAATTTCAGCCCTTCCATGAGAAAATGCCAGCCACCAATTGTCAAGCAACCAGCGGGAAATCAACGGGCCAGAACCGGTCATTCCCGACGCACGACAACCGGCTGACGACGCAATGGGAGTAGAATTGCACTAACCGCTTCATCGGGAGCAAACCCGTCCACCCCAAGTCAGGAGTCGCTGGCGTCTCCCTGCCACTGGCTCAGATCGAGAGTCGATCCACATCGCGCGGATTCGTACGCCGCAAATGCCAACCGATGCACTTCCAGTGAGCAGTCGTCGGGATTCCACGCTGAGCCGCTGGAAAGGATTGACCGGTGAAACTCCTGCAATTCTCCGGTCCAGGAGGGATCGGGATCGACGTATTCAAATTGGGATACGCTCTCGCGCACCCCCGTCGCCTCGCGCACGCACAGCCGCGTCGTTCGCGCTCCCAGATCGACCTCCAGCCGCCCCTGGGAACCAATCCATTCCATGCGGGCCCCGGCGAACGGGCGGGCTTCAATCCAGGAGGCGTGGATTGAAACCAGTCGTCCCCCCCTGGTGCGAAAGACAGCCACGCATTCCTCCTCGAGCCGATTCTCCGGACCGGGTGCGCCGATTACCCGCCCTCCCGCCAGGTGGGCCGTCACGGCACACGCCTTGTCACCCACGTCGTTGAGTGTCCGCTGCGCCAGTTCCAGCAAATGAATCCCCAGGTCCAGCCACGCGCCGTGACCCGCCAGGCCAGGCTGACAGAACCACTTAGCTCCTGCTCCCTCCCCCATGAACTGCGAATGCGAGATCACTCCGCGAATTCCCAATAACTCTCCGATTCGGCCATCTCGCAGGCATTTCAGCGCTTCCCGAACCTGTGTCCGAAACGGGACGTTGAATCCGGTCTTCAGGATCAGTCCGGCGCGCCGCGCCGCATCGGTCACCTCTTGTGCCGAAGCCAGTGTGTCTGCCAGTGGCTTCTCCACCAGCACGTGCTTCCCATGGGCCAGCGCCGCGAGCGCCATTTCGGCATGCCGACTGTTGGGAGTGCAAATGATCACTGCTCCGATTTGGGGCTGGCCAACCGCCTGCTCCCAATTGGTCGCGAAGGGGCACTCCCAGCGCAGGGCGAGTTCCTGAAGCGACTTCTCGGCCTCGGGGAGGTCCGCGAGCAATCCCACCGCCAGCCCCGGAACGCGACTGACAGCGTCGGCCCGGCGCCGTCCTTGTCGCCCGGTGGCCCCCAGAATCGCGACCTGAATTGCCCCTTGACTGCTCATCCCCGGCTCCCTCCCTTGGATTTCGTTCCGTGACGTGAATAGCGACCGCATCGTAGCAATTTTGAGGAGGATGTACACGACTCCCTTGTCGAATCACGTGCCCGCTCGGCGGGCCTCCACCGGGGGTTGGCAGTCGCTGCAACGCGACCAGTCGGCCGTGTGAAGGAATTTTCATTGCCGTTTCCCGCGAAAGAGGCCATTTGCGGATTCTGATCCGCAGACGCACTTGAATCAGGCTCCCAATTCGTCTCAAATCGGAAGTCGGCAGTCGCTCATTTTCCTGAACACAGAATTGGAGCTTGAAACGTGCAAGTGACGAAGGCGGTCATCACGGCCGCCGGCCGTGGAGTCCGGCAGTACCCCACGTTTGACACGGTGCATCGCGCCATGCTGCCGGTGGTCGATCGCGATGGCCTCACCAAGCCGGTCCTGCAGATCATCGCCGAAGAGGCGTTCGATTGCGGAATCGACGAACTGGGAATCGTCTGCGCTCCGGGGGATGAACCGCGGTATCGGCAGCAGTTCGCGGCGCACGCCGACCACTTGCAGACCTGCCATCCCGGAGTGGATTGGGCGGAAGACCAGCTTCAGCGGCTGACGAACATTGCGAATCGCACGCGGTTCATCGTGCAGGAGACGGCAGAGGGGTACGGGCATGCGGTGTGGCGTGCCAAGGAATTTGTGGGGGACTCTGCATTTCTGTTGTTGCTCTCGGATCACCTGTACATTTCCCGCACGGCGGCGCGCTGCGCCCGGCAGGTGGTGGACTTGGCGACGGCGGAGGAATGCGCCGTCTCGGCGGTCCAAGCGACCCGCGAACACCTGATCCACCAGTATGGAACCGTCGCAGGAAAGCGGGTCCACGACCGCCCTGAGGTGTGGGTCGTGGAGGAGATCATTGAGAAACCCACACTGACGCTCGCGGAACTGCGCTTGCAGGCCCCCGGACTCCGGACCGGCCAATACCTGTGCTTTTTCGGAATGCACGTTCTAACGCCGACGGTGTTCGCTGTGCTCGATCGGATGATCGCCCGGGACGCGCGGGAGGGGGGACAATTTCAACTCTCTCCTGCGCTCAACGAACTGGCCCGGCAGGAAAAGTACCTGGCGCTGGAGACGCGGGGGAGTCGCCATAACCTGGGGGTCAAATTTGGACTCATCGAGACGCAAATCGCGCTGGCCATGTCGGGAGTCGACCGGGAACGAATGCTGTCCCTGATCCTCGAATCCATGATCCGCGTCGAACAGGCGTAGAAAATTCGCTTTGCACATGTCCACCCTCCATCCGCTGCTGGCGGCGATCACCAGCGAAGATTCGGCCGTTCGGGATCAGTCCCTGGGACAATTGATCGCTGGCTGGAGCACCGCGCAAGTGCTGTCTGCCTGTGAGACACTGGAAGAGTTTCGCAAGAGGTCCGACAACCTCTACGAGCGGGCGCGGGCGACGATGTTTCTGCACGCCCTGTATCGCTTCCGCATTCAGGAAGCGCCCGACGTGCCGACGACCGGGCTGATTCCGTTCGACGGGTTCGAGGATCTGCTGGGGCGACGGCTGGAACAGGCGGTCGCCTCGTTTCGAGGCGCCGCCGCGCGGGATGGTCACAACAGCGCCCTGGCCAGCGCCTTGGCACAGGCCTATGAACAGATCACGTTTCAGACGCTGGCCGACCAGGTGCGGCGCTCGGTGCAGGGTTGCGCCGGAAACCGCTGGATGTTCCGCGTGGGACACCCCGACGAACACTCGCTCCGGTTGCATTCAGCGCTGCTCGACCGGGACGCAGCCACGGGGCTGTACCCGATTCTTGTGGAGCGCACGCCGGTCCGGCTGGATTTGTCGCACAGCGGCTGGTCAGACATTTTCTTTTTAGGAATGGATTATCCCGAGGGGGCGCGGGTTTTGAACATCTCGGTGGACCTGGGGGTCTACGGAAGGGACACCCAGCCGCTCCCGCCGATTGAAACCTACGTCCGCGTCATTGACGAACCGCTGCTCCGCCTGACGAGCGTCGATCTGGCGGCGTGCAAGGATGTCACGACACTCAATGAGCTATTCAACTTCGGAAACGATTATTTGGGACTGGTGAAAGCGGGGGTCATTGCCTCCGGTCTGATTCCCCCTTCGTTTGAAGGAACGGGGGTTCCCCTGCGGGAGCTGTTGGAAGGACTCGTCCGGCCCGGTTGCGGCCTGGAGGTGGTCAGCAAAGTCAACGACATTCCCAAAGGTTCGCGGCTGGCCGTTTCCACCAATTTGCTGGCATCGCTGATCAGCTTGCTGATGCGGGCGACGGGACAAGCGCAGAACCTGACCGGACAGCTCAATCGCGACGAACTCAGGCTCGTCGTCGGGCGGGCCATTTTGGGTGAATGGATGGGAGGCTCGGGAGGCGGCTGGCAGGACTCCGGCGGGATTTTCCCAGGGGTGAAACTGATTCAGGGCAGGGGGGCAGCCCCCGGCGACCCCGAATGGGGCATCAGCCGCGGGCGGCTCCTCCCAGTCCATGAACTGCTCGGCGCAACCAGGCAGGACATGCCGCAGGCTGGCGAACGCCGCCAGGGCGATCCTCAAGCAACGTCCCCCACACGCAGTGCGGACGACTCCCACGCCCTGGACCGGGCCCTGGCGGGAAGCCTGGTGCTTGTCCACGGTGGGATGGCGCAGAATGTCGGCCCGATCCTGAACATGGTCACGGCCAAGTACCTGCTCCGCAGCGAAGACGAGTGGCAGCATCGGCAGGAAGCGCTGCGGGTGTTTGAACAGATCGTCCAGGCGGTGCAACAGGCGAATGTTGCCGAAGTCGGCCGATTGACGATGGCCAACTGGGAAGGACCGCTCAAAGGGATCATTCCCTGGGTCAGCAATCAGTTCACAGAGTCGATCATCAATGAAGCGCGGCGGCGGCTGGGAGCCGACTTCTGGGGCTTTTTGATGCTGGGGGGGATGTCGGGAGGGGGGATGGGGTTTTTCGTCGCCCCGGAACGGCGTGCCGCTTTTCGTGACGAATTGCTGGAAGTCATGCAGCGCTGCAAATTCGAATTGCAGGAGGCGCTCCCCTTCGTCATGGACCCGGTGGTGTATGATTTCCAGATCAATCCGCAGGGGACGGTCGCGGCGCTGCATGTCGGATCGGCGGCGTTGATGCCGCCGCGGTACTATCCTCTCCAGGCGGCGCAAATGTCCGCCGCGGGGATCGACAAAGTGGCGCCTCAACGAATTCTGGATCTCAACCGATTTGCCGATCAGGCGGCGCAACCGGAGGGAGTGGCGGCGATCTTTCGGACGATGGTTGCCACGCTCTTCCCCGTGAGTCGGGGGACCGATGCCAGCGTGGGGGATGCGGACGCAGCGGCGGAGCAATTGCGACTTGAGAACGGGTTCGACCTGGTCCAGCACGCGCAGCTCCGCGACGACCTGCAACATGGACGGATCGGACTGGCACGGAACCGGCTGCCGATCGACACCGACATCCGCGATGTGGCCGACTCTGATGTGATTGCAGTCGATCGTTGCGACGCGCAGACCGTCTGTGTGGGTGAACAGGCGCTGCGCCGGGGAGAGGTGGCTGTGGTGTCGCTGGCGGCGGGAGTCGGCAGCCGCTGGACCACCGGCGCCGGAGTGGTCAAGGCGCTCAGCCCGTTCGTAGTAATCGAGGGGCGGCATCGCAACTTTCTGGAAATCCATCTGGCCAAGACCCGCCAAAGCTGCCGGCGTTTCGAACAGCCGGTGTCGCACGTCGTGACCACCAGTTATCTGACGCACGCCGCCGTGGCCCGATTTCTGGAACGCGAGTCGGGACTGTGGGGAGACGTTTCAGTGATGCTCTCGCGCGGCCAGTCGATCGGACAGCGGCTGATTCCGATGGCCCGCGATCTGGCGTTTCTGTGGGAAGAAATCGTCCACGAGACGCTGGACGAGAACAAACAAAAAGTTCGCGACAACGCCCGCCGGGAGATTCTCGAATGGGTGCGCAGTCGCGGGGAGGGGACCGACTATGCGGACAACCTGGCCACACAGCGCTTCAACCCTCCGGGGCATTTCTACGAGGTGCCCAATCTGTTGCGGAACGGCGTGCTGCTGGAGTTGCTGGAGCGGCAACCGCAGACGCGGTGGCTGATGGTTCACAACATCGACACGCTGGGAGCCGATTTGGATCCAGCGGTCGTGGGGGCGGCGATTGGCGCCAGCGCCACGCTGGCCTTTGAGGTCGTCCCGCGGCGGATCGATGACCGGGGAGGAGGGCTGGCCCGCGTCAACGACCGGGTCCGCCTGCTGGAGGGACTGGCCAGTCCGCGCGAGGAAGCCGAGTTTCGCCTGCGCTACTACAACACGCTCACCACCTGGGTCAACATCGACGGATTCCTCCGGGCGCTGCACCTGACGCGCGACGATCTGCGGGGCGATCCGCACAAGGTGACCGCGGCGATTCGTGCGCTGGCGGCGCGCGTTCCGACCTATGTGACGATCAAGGATGTCAAACGCCGCTGGGGGCATGGACACGAGGATGTCCTGCCGGTCGCCCAGTTCGAGAAGCTCTGGGGCGATCTGACGTCGCTTCCTGAATTGCGCTGCGCCTACCTGGCGGTCCCGCGCCGTCGCGGGCAGCAATTGAAGGATCCGGCGCAACTGGACGGCTGGGCCAATGACGGCAGCCGCCAACACGTGGTCGGCCTGTGCGACTTTGGACCGCGTTAGCCGGTGCGCAGATCGGCGCGGTTCCCTGTCTGGGGCCCAAGAGCAATCTTAGGTTGGGCGATGGGCGAACCACTGCATCGTCTGTCTGAGTCCGGCAGACAGTTCGACCTGGGGGGTCCAACCCAGGGCGGCGCGGGCCTTGCCGATCGCGACCAGATTACTCCGCAGGTCGCCAGAGCGCGGTGCTCCGTGGCGGGGAGGAATGGCGACCCGTCCGCCGAGGTGAATGAACTCGTCGCGGAGCAGCGCCTCGATCTGGTTCACGTCGGTTCCGGTCCCGGTACCGATGTTCAAAACCTGGAATCGATCGGGGAGCGGCCGGGTGAGCGCCTGGAGGTTGGCGCGCGCGACGTCGGCGACGTAGACATAGTCGCGAATGGCCTGGCCGTCGCCGTGGATCAGGCAATCTCGTCCCGCCAGCATGTTCTGGCAGAAAATCGCCACCACTCCCGCTTCTCCATCGGGGTTCTGCCGTGGACCATAGACATTGGAGTAGCGGAGCGCGACCGCTTCCAGATGATGTTCACGAGCGAAGTATTCCAGGTACTTTTCGCCGGCCCATTTGCTCAAACCATACGGGGAGACTGGGGCGCACGGCGCGTCCTCCAGGGCGGGGCGGGTGACTTCTCCATAGAGCACCCCCCCCGAGGAGGCGAAGACGACCCGCCGGACACCCGCTGCGACGCAGGCTTCCAAGACCTGAACCCAGCCCAGGATATTGGTCCGCGCGTCCGCTGCCGGTTCGCGTACCGAGCAACTCACTGACATCTGCGCCGCGAGATGACACACCGCCGTCGGACGAACGTGTCCGAAGACCTCGTGAACCCGTGTGCGATCGCAAACGTCCGCAACAAGCAGGGGGACTCCCGCTGGCAGGTTCGCGCGACTGCCGGTCGACAGGTCATCCAGCGTCCAGACTTCGTGCCCTTCCTGCAACAGCAGGTCAACCAGGTGGCTCCCAATGAACCCGGCGCCGCCCGTCACGAGGATCCGCTCGCTGGAAGTCATCGACTGCTCGCTATGGGTCGGAAGAGGGATACTGGCGCGGGCTACTCGCGGTCTTCGGTCCGCGCTGGAACATCGCGCGCTCCGGCTGCCCGTTTCCGTACTTCAAACGAGCCGATGACTTTCAAGAGCTCAAATTCCTCGTCAATCATCTGGTACAACCGCGGAAAATCATCTAGCAGTTCGGCGCTGGTCCCAAACCAGGAATCTTCCTGCAATACCACCAATTCCACGTTCCGCGCTTTGAGCGACTCGACGATCCAGCGATCCAGCGTCTCATCGTACTCTTCCGGATAGGTCAAGCCCTTGTGGAACCACAGCAACGGTTGTGGCGACGGCTGTCCCAGCAGTCCGTACAGAATGGTGAAATCGGGAAAGACAAAGAACGGCTTTTGCTCTTCGCGGAGCAACTCCACAAGCTGCGCGACTTCCTGTTCCTCGATCGTCACGCTCTTGACGGGCGTCGGCTGTCCCCAGCGCAACTGCGTCAGTCCCGGGATGTTCGTGCGATCGCCAAAGTGCGTCTTGCGAGAGAAGATGTCATGTACGTTGCGGCTCCAGGCAATCCGCATCCCCTGGATGGCGCAGGCTGCGATCGCCAATGTCAGCAGCGTTCGAGCGAGTGTCTGCCGCCGGGGGTTCCAGGAGCGTTTGGCTTCCGGCCCGGCGCCCTCGGCAGCGGCGCGTGGCGTCTCGATCCAGCCCAGGAGCGCCGCGACTCCCAGGACGATCGCCACGGCGGCCGCAGGAAAGACGGCGCCGCCCACATCGGCCGCGACGATTCCCGCCGCCAGCCAGCAGGCCGCAGCCCGCCAGCTTAAGGTTGCTGCGGGATTCGGCGGCGGATCAAGCGATGCGCGTTCGTTGTGCAGCATCTGTAGGAGCAGTCCGGCAGCACAGGCCAGGATGATCCCCAGAAATGGCATGCATTCGGACCATTGGTTGCTCGTCGTTTGTGCAAAGGCTCCCTGGAAAAACGGAAGAAACACGCACAGCGCGGCGGCCAGTCTGGCCGGGATGTCGGGGCTCGATTCCGAAGCACGCCGTCGCCAGGCCGCCCAAGACCACAATGCGCCCACGACCGTCGCGGCAAAAATCGACGTGTGGATCGGATCCCGCGCCTTGATCCGCAAGCCAAAAAACTGCCCCAGGACGTTGAGGCCATTCTCCGCCAGCCGACTGCGCCCCATGCCGGCGGGAATCACCCAAAAATGCCGATAAAAGTGGTCGGGATTGGAATAGAGATACAGCCAGGCGGCAAACGCCCCTGCCGTCACCACCGCTCCGGCTAGAAAGGCCACGCCGGCCCATACGAACTGCTTCCGATTGGAGAGCGCCACCAGCGGGACCAGCGCATAGACCGGCACAATGAATAAACCGGCATTCTGCTTGCTGAGGAAGGCGGTCACAGCGCAGCCTCCCGCCAGGCCGATTTGTACGAGACGAGACAGCCCGGTCATCGATCCGCCGCGAACGGCGTTGACAGCCAGCGTGATCCCCAACAAGGAAAAGAAAAACGAGGTCTGCTCCATATTGGGCGTGCCAAACACCGAGTAGAACCAGATGGCCGTCAACCCTCCGGCAGTCAGTGCCAGCCAAAGCTGGCCGGGAAACAGGAGCGACGCGAGACGAAACCCCAGCCCGGCGGCCAGAGCGTTGATCACCGCGGCGCCGACCAGATAGCTGCCATAATCGACCCCCCCGAGCCAAAAAAAGAGGGCCTGCAGCCAGTGGACGACCGGGCCGGTGGGAATGACGAAGTCACGGTACACCACTTGACCGGACAGGACACGGTAAGCGCCGTCAAACTCGATCGACTGGTCCAGCGAAAAGAAGCCGCGCTCCCCGGCCTTGAAGCAGAACAGGAAGGCAAACGCCAGAAGCGCCAATAGCGCGCCGCCCTGCTTCAAGCGAGAACTCTTCGCAATGTGCGTTGGGTTCATGGCGGGGGAGCGGAAGGAAGGGATGCGGAGGAGGACCAAAATCGACGGCGCGCTACGTGGAACGCCTGCACCAGGGCCACACTGGTCATGAGCAGCGTCAGCGGATACAGCGGATAACGGTAACGCAGGCTCACATGGGTCATCAGGTAGGGAACTCCCGGCCCCAGCATACAGGCCAGGAACAACCAGCGGCAAGGATGACGCTGGACGAACAACACAGCCAGACCGCAGATCGCTCCCAGTCCCAATCCCACATACAACAGAAATTTGGGGATCCGCCAGCGGTCCTTGGGCTCGCGTTGCTCCAGTCCGGTGAACCAATACAACTGCGCGCGTTTCACAACCAGCGTGCCAAATCGACCCGGATGTGCCTGAACCCAGTCAAAAGCGAGCATGAGCTTCTCTCGCATATATGGCAATTCACCCACGGCCCGCATCCGCGACTGCTCTTCCTGACTGGCAAAGGGATGATGGCGGTGCAGAAACGAGTTCCCGTCCCCAACCAGGGGCGTCGCACCGCTGGCTTCATCATTGTTCCCGACATAAAACTCCAGCCCGAAATTGCTCCGGGTCCACACCGTCGCTCCCAGGGCGACCCGGTTGCGATACGCCCAGGGGGCGATGATGACGACCGCCACGGCTAGCGACAGCGCACCGTGGGCCAGCACCCGACCGCGACAGTCCCGGTGAGCTACCGCCTCCGCCAGCAGCAGCAACCCTGCGACGGCCAGCAGCACCGGACTGAGGAGCGCCAATCCGCCGATCAGCAGGCCCAACAGCAGTCCGGTCCGACGATCCGCCCACTTTCGGTCGTGGATGGAGATGAACATCCACAACAGCAACACCAGCGCCAAAGCGACCTCCGCCTGTTCCCAGGTGCCGGTGGTCTCGACGTAGAACTGAAAGGGGAGCAGCGCCAGAAGCGCGGCCGCCAGCCAGCCCGCGCCAGGGGGAAGTCCCGCGCGCCGCGCCAGAAACGGGAACGAGGCTGCCATCAGGGAAACGCAGCCGATGGCCACCAGAGACTGCACGAGCAGCGCCGCGGGAGTTTCCGACCCCCACACCCGGTAGATGCCTCCCAGAAGCAGTGGATGCACCGGCGACAGATGCGCGGAGGGGCCGGAATCCGCGTAAAAGATATTCCCCAGAACACCTCGCTCCGCCACGGAGACTGCGGCGCGATTCGATTCCACATCGTCCGACACCTGGTACGAGCCGGTGGAAAGCACGACTCCCAACCGGATGCCAAACATCAAGAGGAAGATCGCAATACTCCCCCAGCGATCCTTACCCGTCATGGAAGTTCCACCTCCACGAGCACCGGGTGGTGGTCCCCGCCCAGATTGGGGCCGACGGCCGCTTTCAGGATCTTCCAGCCCGGCGGAATCAACACATGATCGATCCGCACACCCCACTTCTTGGTGTACTTGGTATAGCCATAACCGATGCCGGCCGTCGAATAGGCATTTTGCCATCCTGACCAGAACTGGCGATAAATTGCGCTATCGACCGGCATGTTGAAGTCTCCGGCGACGATCACCGACGCGCCAGCTTCCTGAGCCAGGCCGCTGGCCAACTCGGATTCGACGCGGCGAATGGTCGTCGTGACTTCCATGGGATGAACCCCTTCCTGCGGCGCCGAGATGGCCCCTTCCAATCCTTCGCGCGGCGTCTCCAGGTGCAGTCCCATGACTTCAAACTCGCCCCAAGGGGCTCCCAGCCGACACAACACAGCCGGGCGGTTCCAACGCTCCAGTCGTTCGGAAACCAAAGGGGTCGCCTGACGCAGTGGAAACTTGGAGGCCACAATGCTGCCGTATCGTGGTCCCACGTGCCAGTCGGTCCCCAAGTCTGGCGGGAGGGGACGATTGGGCCACTCATTGAGCACCAGAATGTCCGGTCGGGCCAGGCGGACATAGGCGGCGAGCGCCGCGACTTTATCAGCCCCCCCGCCACCGCAGTTGTAGGTGACAATCCGCAGCACCGGATGTCCCGGATCGCGCGGCCCCTGAAACAGCGCGCTCCAGGAGAGGCACAGTCCCATGATCGGGCCGACAATCAGCAGGGCTGCCAAAGCTTGTGGAATGAGCGCCCGCCAAAAGCGCCAGGCGGCCAGTGGAACCAGGAGCACCAGCGGAACCAGCAGCATCCAGCGCGGTCCAAACGTCAGCAGGGTGGCCGGCCACCAGCGATCCCCGGCCCAGCGCACCAGGATCCAGGCCGCCACGGTCGCAACGAGGTATGCCAGCGAGATCCACATCACCCAACTCCGAGGTTTTCGGAGTCGGAGCCACCTCCGCCACGCACCTTGCGACGCCTGGTTGGCGGTCACCGTGACCACGATCGTGCGGCGGAATCCAACCATGACACGTTCCGAAAGGAGCACGATCGCCCGTCATCGCGCCAGGTCAAGCTGACCATTTCGCACGACGAGCCTTCGCCCGCCAGATCAATCGTCCGATCCGATGCAGTACAGATGCTGCCGGCCACGAATGAAAATGTTCCCGTGCGACAATGCAAATGACGCCTGGACGGGCTCGTCGAGCGGGTTCTCGCTGAGCACGTTGAAGTCCTTTTCCGCGGACAGCACGCTGGTCAATCCATCGGTGTTGCAGGCATAGATTTTTTCGTCGCCGGCGACGACTGACGAGTCGTAGCGGCCGGGAAGCCGCTTCTTCCACACGGTCTTCCCCGTGGCGGCCTGCAGGCAGGTCGCGACTCCGTCCTGGCGCACAAAGTAAACGTAGTCGCCGGACACCACGGGGCACGCCACATCGGAGTGTTGTCGCTTTTCCTCCCAGACCAGGTCCGCCACGGTCTTGCCGCCTTCCTCTGAGAGCCGCACGGCACGGACGAAATCTTCGATCCCCGCTCCAATGATGATCACGTCGTTCCACGTCACCGGACTGGTGACGATCTGCGTGCTCTGGTTCTCGAATTGCCAGAGTTCGTTCCCCGTGGCAGGATCGTAACCAATCAGGCAGCCATTGCAGTGGGTGACAAACTGCGTTTGCCCATGATGCTCCACGAGCAAGGGCGTGCTATAGCAGTCCAGCAGGTCCGTCTCTCCCGACTCGGCCGGCTTGGACAACGCGGTCCGATCGACTTGCCAGGCGACCTCGCCAGTGGCCGTGTCGAGTGCGACAGTCAATGCCCGCCGATCGAGGTCGTACGTCAGCAACAATCGATCCTTCCACAACACGGGCGAACTGCCGGCCCCCCAATGTGACGGAGATGCGGGATCGTCCCGCTTCCACAGAATGTGCCCCTCAAAATCCAGACAGAAGGCCCCCCCTCCGCCGAAATGAACGTAGATCCGCCGTCCGTCCGTGACAGGGGTCGGGGTCGCCAGCGTATTCGTGACATGCACTCCCTCGGACTCGTCCCCGCTGAAGCAGGTTGTCTGCCACAGGGTTGTCCCCGTGCGGCGATCCAGACACACCAACTGCCGCATGGAGACCGAACTGGGAAGCAGGAAGTTGATGGTGACAAAAAACTGCGCGGCCAGGAGGCAGAGCGCCACAGGTCCAATATACCTCACCAGTCCGTCGCGGGCCTGGCTGCGGTCCGCACGGCGCAGCCGCCACGATTCCACGCCAAACCAGACCAGACTCGCTCCGCACACCCCCGCGACCACCAGATAGGCGTCATAGTAGTTGCTGATTCCCACCGGGAGCGGGAGGGCCGCGGCGGGAATCGTGACCGCCCAGATCGGAAGCATTGCCAGACCCAACAGGCTGGCGACCACCCGGAACGTGGAGTGTCTCGGGAGCGCTCCGACTCCCGCCACCAGGCCAATCGCGCCGATGATCGCGCCGCTGAACCAGGTGCGTCCGGCAGAATAGGCGTAGTCCGCCACCAGATAACAATAGATGACGGCGATGAACGCTCCGGCCATACCCAATACATAGAAGGCGGTCAGCACAGCCACACGACTGGGCTCGCGGGCCCCTGCCGCACCGTCCGACGTCCCTCCCGAGGGCGCAGCGCGGCGCCCGCCCAATACGGTGCTGATCGGCAGGATCGCTATCACGCAAACAAAGCCGATCGGAAGCGCCTTGGGAACATTGAATCGAACCAACGGCAGAATCAGCAGCGCCAAAATCACCACCAACCCCGCCAGGAGCGCGCGCCGCGCCAGGCGCAAGACAAAGCCAGTCGTGTTGTCGTACGGCTGCCATTCTTCCAGCGGATCGCGGAGTCTGCCCCCCACGATCCAGGCCAAAGCCACCAACCCCAGGACCAATATCACGGCCTGCGAACCATACAGGGCATAGTGCTGGGAGGTTCCCGGTGCGCAGGTGGTGAGCAGCACAAAGTCATCCCAGACGACCGGGGAGGAATTCCCTTTGCCAGCGATGGGGGTCTTCCACAGGACATTTTTGGTCGCATTCCACACCTGGGGAAGGTTGCGCTCCTGGGAGACGCCCGAGCCGTCTTTGCGCCAGGCCGGCCAGTTTTCGGAGGACTGCTCATCCCCCAGGGCCTGACCGGAAAGGAGCATCCCCCAGCCCGCCAGCCACAGCGCCGCGCACAGCAGTTGCGCACCACTTCCAAAAATTTTTCTACTCGTCATCGCCACTCCGTGCCACTCGTTCGGGCGCTATTTCGGCTCACCGATGCAATACAGATGATTTCGGCCCCTCACGAACAGCCGTCCGCGCGAAATCGCTGGCGACGCATGCACCTGTTCGTCCAGGGAGTTCTGGCTCACTTCGCGGTACTCGGGCGTGGCCTCGACGACTGTCGTTACCCCATCCGTATTGCAGAAAAACACCTTTCCATCCGCGGCAGACACCGACGCAATAAATTCTCCGGGAATCCGCTTTTTCCATTTCTCTTTGCCGGTGGCGACATCCCGACAGGAGGCGATGCCGTTCTTCAAAATCGTAAAGACATAGTCGTCGTAGACGACGAACGATGGCAGGTCGGCGACTTGCCGACGGTCTTCCCAAGCCAGCTTGGGAGGCTGGTCGGCTCCCTCGTCAACGAACTGCATGGCGCGAAAGTAGTTTTGGATACCGGCCCCCAAGACGAGGTAGTCCTTCCAGAGAATCGGGGTCGTGATCACCTGCGTGCAGGAGTTGTCCAGATGCCATAACTCTTTGCCCGTGGCGGGATCGTAACCGCACAGATAGCTGTTGCTGTGATTCACCAGCACCGGCACTCCCTGGCGGTCGATCACGATGGGGGTGTTGTAGCAGTCCATCAAATCGGTCTCGCCAGTTTCCGACGGCTTGACGACCTTCGTGCGATCGGCGGACCAAATTCGTTTTCCCGTCCGCTTGTCGAGGGCGTGTGTCAACGAGTTCTTGTCCACATCATAGGTCAGGATCAGAATCTCCTTCCACAACACGGGAGAACTCCCGGATCCCCAATGAGACGGCAGCACGGGGTCGGGATAATGCCATTGAACCTTACCCGAGAAATCGAGTGCATACGCTCCGGCGCCGCCGAAATGGACGAAGATCAGCTCTCCATCGGTGACGGCAGTGGGGGCAGCCAGCGTGTTGGCCACATGCACCCCTACCGTTTCGTTCTCGGTGCAGCAGGTGGTGTTCCACAGCACCTGGCCCGTTTCGCGATCAAAACAGATGACTTGTCGCAGCGATACCGACTGCGGGAGCAGGAAGTTCGTCGTGCCAAAAAACAGTCCCCCGATCACCGCCAGGGCCAGGGGTATCGCAAATTCTGACCGCGCGGCGCCGGACGCGTTGGCGGACTTGCGACGCGACCAGAGATACTCCAACGCAAACACCGCAACGGCTGCCGCCGCTGCGGCCGCAGTTGCAAAGAATCGCTTATTGAAACTTCGATCAATCTCTGGCAGCGGGACTTCCTGCGAGGGATCTACCAGCGACAGCACCGCCAGCGCTGCCAGTCCCAGCGCCGCCGCCACAAGGCGCGACGCCGACGTCCTGGGCAACGTGCCGACAATCCCGACCAGCCCAATCGCACAGATCATGCCTGCGGTGTACCAGGTTCGCTCGGGGGAATAGGAAAAATCCGAAACCAGGAAGGAATGCACGGCGGCGAGGAAGGCCCCCACGGCCCCCACGACAACCGTAGCCTCCAGCCATTGCGCCAGCGCGGTCAAGCGACCGGGTGGCGCTGGTCGCGCCTCTGCTGCCTGCGGCGCTCGCCCCCCCGGCAGAATCGACCCCAAGACCACCAGCAAAGCCGCACACGCCACGCCGACAGGCATCGCCAGCAACACGTGAAATTTCAGAAACGCCAGCAGGAAATACGACACGGCCATGGTCATCCCCACCAGCACCAGTCGTCGTGCCAGAGATACCGCTCCCGGATGTGGACTTCGCAGGGGATCTCGCAGGCATCCCCCGGCGTAGCGCCAGACCGCCAGAATCGTCAGCAGCCAGATCGCGGCCAGGGTGAAACGAACGGCGAAATGCTGCGTTGCCCCCGGAGTACAAGTGGTGACGATCACCGCATCGTTCCATACGATGGGGGACGAATTTCCCTTCCCGGGAATCGGCGTCTTCCACAGAATGTTCTTCGAAGCGCTCCAGGAGACGGGAATCTTCGACTCGTTCGACACGCCGGAACCATCCTTGCGCCAGGCCGGCCAATTCTCCTCCCCCGTACCAGGCGGTGCTCCCGGCAACCCGGCAATGCCCACGCCCCAACAACTCCACAGCGCGACTGCGGTCCACAGTCCCACCACCCGGCATCTCGACTTGAATCGTTTCATCGGTTGACTCGCAATGTCATCACAGCGACTGGCTGCCCGCAGGACATTCACGACGATCTCCGCTCAATTCCTGACCGGCCAATACTTCGATTGCAGGAACGGGGGTCGTTGAACGGATCACAACTCCGTTGGCGATCGGCGCAACACGATCGCTTTTTCTCAGGGCGCTATTGGCGCAACGATCTCCTCGGGCTTGGTCACGATCTCCTCGGGCTTGGTCACGATCTTCAGGGGCCAACGCGACTAGCTCTTGGACTGCGTTTGCAGTCGATCAACCAGGTTGGCCACACAGCGAATCGACGTGAAATTCTCCGGCGTGTAGTCCTCGTCGCTGATCTGCACGTTGAATCGCTGCTCGCACAACACCCGCAGTTCCACAAATCCGATCGAGTCCAGCCCCACGATGGTCCGCAAACCGTCATCCAAGCCGATCTGCTCCTCCGGCACCTCGACGTAGAGGTCGTTTACAATCATGCGCCGAAGCGCGGCAATCAAGTCATCTCTCACAACGGAATCCTCTGGGATAGACACGGGCGAACATCTCAGAGCATCGTTCTAGGAGCCCACTGATCGCTCGGTCAAGTGAACACTTGTCCCAGGCCCGCGAGCGATCCACGCCTCGGGGTGGCCGATTCCGGACGACGACGCGGGACCGCCCCGATGGATCATGCGGATGGGGTGCCCACGCGCGGTTCGTCAGCGTCCACGACAGGGTCAGCAGCAGTCCCCTCAGAGGCAGGAGGGTTCGATCGCCGCAGACGGAACACAACTTTGGCGGGGTTTCCGGCGACAACGGAATAGGGGGGAGCATGCGAACGGACGATCGAACCGGCCGAAATGACGGTTCCCTCGCCGATCCTGACCCCCGGAAAGATGATGCACTTTCTTCCGATCCAGACGCCGTCGCCGATCGTCACCGGACGCACCTCATCTGGGCTGGGTGGCCGTCGGGCCAGCCGCGACTCGGGATCGGTCGAATGGCCATTCGAGTCCGAAATCAGGATATCGCCAGAAAGACTGCAGTTCTTGCCGATCGTGATTTGCCTGCCAATGGTAAACGCGCACCCGTGGCCGATTCGCGAATTGTCCCCCACGCGCAACGTGGGGCGGTCAGAGAAACGGCAGGCAAAACCGAGTGAAAACTTTCCCTCGATCGCCACGTCGTCCCCCAGGATGATGTCCCCTTTGCCGCTGATCCAGGGGATATAGCAATCGGCACGAAATCGCTTGCCGCACCGCGTCAAATAGGCCTTAAACAGCGGTTCACAGATGAACACCCGCAGAAAAAAATAGTACGCCGTCCGGAGCAACAGATAGACCCAAAGCGCCGGTTTGACAAGGAGTTTTGGGGCAGGAACGGACCAGCTATACAGGCCTTTGCGCAACTGGCGCACCAGCCGCGGAATCAAATCGTTGGAGGTGGCCAAATAACGGTACAGGCCCGATCGCTCGTTCGCCTGGACCGGCGCCGCGGCACTCACACGTTCTTGCGTTTCCAATGACATAAACCGCTACTCCTCGAACCTGCTCAGACACCGTTGCACCGATCAGCCGGCGCTCACTCCCACAGACCGGATTCATCCTGTCCAACGAGCCGTCCGCTGCCGGCGCTTGACCGGGGTGAACGCTCTTTCCAGCCTGTGACATGGTTGTCCAGACCTAACCCAAGATTGTATCCCAACTTTTGGCTCCTGTCATCCCTCCTGGCGGACTCTGGTCCAGTTGCGGTGAAGGGCCGTCCGTCGATGTCCCAACCGGATTTCAGACCAGCGACACCGGGAGCCCTTCGTGTCGCGCCGACTCGTAGGCGGCAAACGCCAGGCGATGGACCCGCAGCCCCACCCGGCCACAGGTGCGCCCGTCGGCGTCCCCCCGGATCATGTCGCGAAACTCAGCCATTTCCGCCCCCCAGCAAGGATCGGGATCGACGTAGTCGAACTCCTTTACGGATTCCGACGCTTTCCCGTCGCGGCGCACAATCCGACGCACCGTGCGCGTCCCCAGATCGATCTCCACCCGCCCCAACTCGCCGATCAACTCGAACCGGCAACCCAAAAACGGCCGCGCCTCGACCCACGAAGCGTGCAGCGACGTCAGCCGCCCGCCCCGCGTGCGATACAGCGCCACGCACTCCTCTTCCAAAACCTGCGGATCGACCCCCGGTGCAATCAAACGCCCCCCGGCCACTTGCGCGTTGACGCCAACGAATTCGTCCCCCGCCAGGAGCACCGCGCGGTGCGCCAGATCGACCAGGTGGATCCCCAGGTCGAACCAGGCGCCATGCCCCGCCTGGTCCGGCTGCGAGAACCATTTCCGTTGCTGGTTCGCCTCCAGAAAAATTGAATGCGACATCACTCCCCGAACCCCCAATAACCCGCCGATCGTCCCGTCGATCAGATGTTGGAAGCCCTCCCGGACCGGGGCGCGATACGGATAGCTGAACCCGACCTTCAGCGTCACTCCGGCCCGCTCCGCCTCGGCGACCATCTGCTCGGCGGAATCCATGGCGTCGCACAAGGGCTTCTCCACGAGCACGTGCTTGCCCCCCTGCAACGCCCCGATCGTCATCGGGGTGTGCCAACTGTTGGGAGTACACACGACCACCGCGCCAATTGACGGATCTTGGACCACATTCTCCCAGGTTGTGGACGCAGCACAGCGGTATTTCTCCGACAGCTCGCCCAGCGCGGCGGACGATGCGGGGATATCGACCAGGCAGCCCAGAGCCAGTCCCGGTGTCCGCGCGACGGCATCGGCGCGGCGACGCCCCTGCCGACCGGTCGCTCCCAGGATCGCCACCGAGATCGGGTGTTCGGAACTCATTCTCAGATTCTCCTTGCAGTCACCGTTCAGTCACATTCCGGCCGCGGGGATCGTCCGTCGATTCTCGCGTCGAACCGGGTTCGCTTCGCCAATCATCAATCGTTGTAGGCCGCGCGGGTCGCTCCGACAATGGCCTGAAGCTGTTCGCGAGTCAGTTCCGCAAACATGGGCAACGAAAGTTCCTCGGCGGCCGCTCGTTCGGAGTGGGGAAAACTCCCTTTCGAATAACCCAGGTGAGCGAAGCAGGGTTGCAGATGCAGCGGCACGGGATAATGCAGCCCCGTCGAAACGCCGCGCTCTCCCAACGCCGTTTGCAGCGCATCGCGGTTTTTGCACATGATGGCGTACAGGTGGTACACGTGCCGCGCGTAGGGCATTTCGGTCGGAATGCGCACCGGCGATCCGGCAAACAGCTCGCGATAAGCGGCGGCATGCGCGCGGCGCGCTTCGGTCCAGGCGGGAAGGTGACGCAGTTTGACGCGGAGCACCGCCCCTTGCAGGTTGTCCATGCGGTAATTGAATCCCAGCAGCGCGTGGTGATAACGCTTCTCCTGTCCCCAGTCGCGGAACATTCGCACCCGCTTCATCAACTCCGCGTCCGAAGTCACCAGCGCTCCTCCCTCGCCGCACGCCCCCAGGTTTTTCCCCGGATAGAAACTGAACGCCGCCATGTGTCCGATGCTTCCCACGCGGCGTCCCTTGTATTCCGCCAGGTGCGCCTGGCAGGCGTCCTCGACCACCGTCAGGCGTCGCCGCACGGCGATCTCCACAATCGGGTCCATGTCAGCCGGTTGACCATACAGATGGACGGGAATGATCGCCTTGGTCCGGGGGGTGATGGCCGGTTCGATCAGCCGCGGATCGATCGTGTAACTCACCGGGTCGATATCGACAAACACCGGACGCGCTCCGGTGTACGCGATGGCGGAGGCGGTCGCCATGAACGTGTGCGGCGCCGTGATGACTTCATCGCCAGGGCCGACTCCGGCCGCGAGCAGCGCCAGGTGCAGGGCGCTGGTGCCGGTATTCACTCCGGCGGCGAAGCTTACCTGGCAGTGTTCCGCAAATTCGCGCTCCAACGCCTCGACCTCCGAGCCCAGACAGAATTGGCAACTGTCCAGAACTCCGCCGATGGCATCCATGAGTTCGGTTTTGAGCGCGCGGTGCTGCGCCTTCAGGTCCACAAACGGAATCATTTTGGTCCTCAAAAAAACGCCTGGATGCCAGGCAATCAGGAAGTTTCGCCGGCGCTGGCGGCCGGCTTCAGTCGTTCGACGTTGGAGGGGAGCGGCTTGAAGAAATAGCGCACCAGGCCGGTCATCATTCCCAAACCGTGCGACAGGTGCAAAGTCCAGAAGATCGACCAGACCACGGGAATAGCCCACCAGCCCGCTTTGCGCCCCACACGGATCGCCTCCAGCAGCGTCAGCGCGCCGTAGGCGCCAAACACATACGGGGCGATCGGCCGCAGCGCCGGTACGATCAGCAGCGTCAGTCCGGTCACCACGGAAAGAAACGGGATCAATGGGCGGACGACGGCCAGTCCCCGATGGACAATCAGCGTCCGCGCCCGTCCTCCGCCATATTTGAAATACTGCTTGAACAACAGCCGCAGGTTGCGCCGCGGGTAATAGTGGACCACCACGTCGCGACTCAGGTAAACTTTTCCCCCCGCTTCGGAAATGCGCTGAAACAACTCCGAGTCTTCATTGTCGATGGCGTTGGTGTCGTACAGGCCCACCTTCTCCAGCGTGGAGCGGCGGAATGCCCCCGGAAACACCACGTCCACCCAGCCCTCCTTCTCAGCCGAGCGGTACGCCGCACCGCCGACTCCCAGAGGACTGTCCAGTGCCGCGCAGAGCGCTTTTTGGAACCAGGTGTGATAGTCGGCGCGCATGGCCCCTCCGGCGGCATCGGCCCCGGTCCGTTCGAACACCTCCACGAGCTTGTTGACGTAGTCTCCGGCATACTTGGCATGCGCGTCGACGACCAGGATCAATTCTCCGCGCGACGCCTGGATGGCGATGTTCATGCCATAGCATTGAATCCGATGCTCCGAATTGTCGAGCAGCCGGACGCACGGATGCGTTTCGGAAATCCGATTGACGATCTCGCGCGTCTTGTCGGGACTGCCGCCGTCGGCCACGAGGATTTCCACGCGATCCGCCGGGTAGTCCTGGTTCAACAGCGACTCGAGGCATTTCTCGATGTACAACTCCTCCTTGTAGGCGGGCATAACGAGACTGACAAACGGACGTTCATTCACACTCATGGCTGAAACAGTTTCTGACATTGATGACATGCGCCTCAAGAACGTCTTGAGGCTTCCGAATCAGGAAGTCGGCCGGGCGCGACCTGAGAGCCCAGTCGCTGGACGTTGGGCGTTTCCTGGCCGCTCTCCGCCTGGTACACTAGGTCGGCCATTTCCCTGGCCGTGACATAATAATAGCGGAACGCCCCTCCCCGAGAAGCATCCCGCAGCGCTTCGTGGAAGCGGCGCATGGTCCCCCCCAGCAGCATCTCCAGATTGGCTTCCTGCGCTCCGTGCGTGTGCAGTTTGATGAACAGCCAATTCTCGCGTCCGGCCACTCCGATCCGCGCCTGCCGCCACAGCTTGAACCGCGTCATGGTCGCCGGACGCACCTGGGTCAGATCGCCTGTCTCCAGCCGGGGCAGCAGGCCCCATTTGCGACTGTGGTAATCGAAACCCAGGGGCCCCTGGATCATGAGCAAGCTGTTGGGCGGGGGCGTCTGGCCGACTCGTGCGGCAACTCCCCGATCGTGCGACTTGGGGCGCACCGGATTGTCTACCGCATAATAGACGCTGTTAATCGTGCTGGTCTGGCACGGGTCGGGAGCGGAGGGCATCGTAAAATCGGCATAACAGCCGGTCTCTCTGAGGATCGTTAACTCGTCGTTGACGCCGCACCAGTCTCCATCGGGTCGGGAATTGTCCAGCGCCCAGTTGCCGTGGATGAAGGCGTACGCTGGGCGACCGCGCGCATCCTTCGACAGCACTCCGTGCCGCCGGACCAGTGTCTCGATATACGACTCCAGCTTGTCGCGCAGGGATTGCGACGTGTCGTTCCGGTGATGCAAGTGGATCTCGACTTCGCCGTGCCCCTTGCGGCACAGCTCCGCAATTTGCTCGACGTGCTCGGGAACGTATTCGTCGCCGGGATAAAAAAACGTATGCTGCGGCGCGCGGCCGACGCTGTCTTCGATGGCCGACACCGACAGCGGGTATTCGCGCACCCAGCGCTCGACGCGCGCATCCTGCACGGCGCGAGGCGGACGCATCCACATCGGCTCATAATGATCACAAACGGCCAGGAACACATGGGTGTCGGCGTGCAGTCGCTGTGGGCGCGGCAACGCGAGCCGCAGTGCCGTTCCCCAGTCCAGTCCTCGAACCTTCATCGTCGATGACACCCCATCCCACTCATCCCACTGGAAGTTCCCTCTGCCCGCCGGACGCCCCGCTCTCGCCCTGCCGCCGCTGTCGGACGATCTGGGCGGGAATTCCCACCACAGTGGCTCCGGAGGGGACATCTTTGACGACCACGGCGTTGGCCCCCACGCGAACGTCATCGCCGATTGTAATCGGTCCGATGAGCTTTGCGCCGGCCCCGACATACACATCGCTTCCCAAAACCGGACTCCGCGACCGGTCGGCCCCGATTGTCACCTGATGCTCGAGATACACGCGGGAACCACCCCGCACCTCGCCGTTGATCACCACCCCCTGCGAATGAATCAGCACGAAGCCCGGGCCGAACTCGGCTCCGCGACCGATGATGCACTGGCAAAACGCCGCATTGAATTTATTGAACAGCATGGCCAGGGGAGACAGCAGCCGATACCGTCCGGCCCATTGCATCAGTCGATACCAAAGCATGGCGGCCGTCCCATCGGTCAACAGCGCTTTGACCAGCCCTTTGCCGTCCGTGCGATGGTAGCACCACTGGGCCTTGGCGCGCAGGTCAGAGGCGACCAACCCGAACAAAGACCGCGGCGGCTTCGGAGTCGCTGGGGGGACATCAGGTACGGTGGAGGAACTCATCGATGGCCGGGTGGATTGCGCGTGGGACTGGAGAACGAACCTATCATCTCTGGTAAGCGGAAAGTGGGGTGTGCGCTACGCCACAGGGGAGGGGGGCTTCAGGAGGACGTCAAGGATGCGTTGCGCGGCGCGGCCATCCCAGAATTGAGGAATCTTCCCGCCAACTGCCGGAGCCGAGAGTGCGCGGAGACCATGTTCAATGATCCGGACGGGATCCATCCCCACCAGGGTATTGGTCCCCTCGGTGGCAGTCACCGGGCGCTCGGTGTTTTCGCGGAGTGTCAGGCAGGGAACTTGCAGAATGGTCGTTTCTTCCTGAAGCCCCCCTGAGTCGGTCAGCACCAGTCGTGAATGGGCGATGAGCTTCATGAAATCCAGATACCCCAGCGGATCGACCAGCCGAATATCCGATTCTCCCAGACCTCCCTGCCGCTCCAGCGCCCCACGGGTTCGCGGGTGAATCGGGAACACGATCGGCAGTTCGCGAGAGATGCGCGACAGTGCGGACATCAACCCCGCCAGGACCCCGGGATCATCGACATTGGAGGGCCGGTGGAGCGTCACAACGGCGTAGGCCTTCGACGCCAGGCCCATCTGCTCCAGCACCGGAGATTGTTCGGCCGCGTCGCGCATCGCCAGCAGCGTATCGATCATCACGTTCCCCACGAAGTGAATCCGCGACGCCGGGACTCCTTCCCGCTGGAGATTTTCCACGCCACAAGGCTCGCTGACGAACAGCCAATCGCTGATGGCGTCGGTCAGGATGCGATTGATTTCTTCGGGCATGAGGCGATCAAAGCTCCGCAGCCCCGCCTCGACGTGGGCCACCGGCGTTCCGAGCTTGACCGAGGTCAGCGCGCAGGCGATCGTGGAATTGACGTCTCCCACAACCAGCACGATGTCCGGCTTCCGCTCCAGAAGGACCGGCTCGAACCGCTTCATGATCTCCGCCGTCTGCACGGCGTGCGAACCGGACCCCACCGCCAAATTGACGTCCGGTTCAGGGATCCGCAGTTGTTCGAAGAACAGATCGGACATTTTCCGATCGTAATGCTGTCCGGTATGGACCAGCGTCATCCGCGCACCGGACCGGGACTTCAACTCCCAGGTCAAAGGCGCGATCTTCATGAAGTTCGGGCGAGCGCCCGCGACGAGCAATACATGCATGATGTCAAGTGTTTCGAGCGGCGTCAGGAGTTTCGGTTCAGAACGCCGAATTGGTCGAGGTGTTGGGCAATCAGATCGACGCGGCTCATCCAGCCTTCGGAGCGCATCGTCTCGCTTCGCGCCCGACTCGGGCCGGGATCCTCCAACGCCGCGTTGATTTCCCGCACATAGTCATCGACCGAGGTCGCCAGGCGGCACAGCCCCAGCTTGGCGACTTCTGGCAGAGGGGTGGCCACGACCGGCAGGCCGGCGGCAATGTACTCCCGCATCTTGAGCGGATTGGCGTTGATCATCAACTGATTGATCTTGAACGGCATGAGGGCCACGTCGAATGCCTTACAGTACGCCGGAAGGTCGGCATACGGTTTGCGCCCCAGCAGTCGCACGTTGGGAACGCCCTCCAGACAGGACGTGTCGGTCGTGGGATTGCCCAGCATCACCACCGTTCCCTGCGGAAACCGCTTAGCGATCTGTCCGATCAGTTCCAGATCGACGAAGTCGGCGATCAACCCGAAAAAACCCAGGACCGGACGGGGCAGGTCGCGGACTTCTTCGGGAATGACCGTGGCGTCATCCAGTGCCATGCGGAAGTGATCGAAGTCGACGCCGTGTGCCACCATCACCGTCTTGGGATTGAACTGCGACTTGGATTTTCGCAATTCCTCCGCGGAGACGATCACCCCATCGGCCCGCCGCATCAGGATCTGTTCCAACTCCTGCAGGTGCTGCACCTGCACTCCGGTGAAGGCCGAGAACTCGTCCACGCAGTAATAGATGACCGAATCTTCCCCCAGTTCTCCCGCCACGACGGCGGCGGTCGGATTGAACACCCAATCGATCGTCCGCCGAAATTTCAATTTTCGCATGGCCGATTTGATTTGCCACTTCAGCAACTGCCGATTCAGGCGCCGCACCAGGGGGCTGCCAAATACCGGAATCGCCAGCGGATTGAGCACGAACAGATTCGGCTCCACTTCCCGCAGCCGACTCTTGGCGATCACCGCCAGCTTCCGAAACACGCGCCCCATATCCGCCTTGTTCAGCGATGGCGTGCGATACCCGATGGAATTGATCCACAGGATGCGGTTGTTCCGAGACATGGCGCGCATCAGATGCGTCTTGGAGAGCGGATCTCCCGTCCAGTCGTGCCCGAAGCAGAGCATGTCCCGACCCACCAGCCGGGGCGCCGTGGACGATCCCCCCGCCGGACCGGGAGGCGACTCAATTTCCATCATGTACCTCGCTAGTCCTCTCGTGGTGAAGTAACCGGCACGGTCCCCTCACCCTCGTTGCATCAATCATGGAATCCGTCTCGCGTCAGCGCCTGTTCCACCATCGGAGTTTTTGTCGTTCTCGGAGTTTCGCCCCGCCCGTCAGGCCGCTTGTTTGAGGAGACCATCGTTCTGAAGACTTGCATCATCGCCGCCAGCGCCGACTGATCGGAATGAATTGCCTCCGGTTTGGGATGGTACTCTTCCTGGCTCGATTTCGTCAGGGCTGCCACGATGGCATCCGCCAAAGCCGCTGGATTTCCGGGGGGCACCAGGTCTACCGGCGACAGATCGGCGATCTCGGGAATTCCGCCCACCCTCGTGGCGACACACGGCGTGCCGCACGCGGCTCCTTCCAACAAGACATTCGGGATCCCCTCCGAGTGACTGCACAGCACCACCAGATTCGCCGCTCGATACCAGTCGGGCAGGTCCGCCTGCAGCCGTCGCCCGAGCAACTTGACCCGTTCGGAGAGGCCGGCGGCGGAAATCTGCCCCTGCAATTCGTCCCGGAGCGGTCCCTCGCCGATGATGTCCAGATCAAAATTCACCCCCCGTTCCACCAGCAACCCCGCTGCCTTGATCAGCACGTCGATGGCCTTCACACCGACCAGATTTCCGACGAACAGCAGTCGGCACCCCTCCGTCGGCAACCCCAGCCGTTGTCGGGCGGCCCCTTTGTCCCCCGGAGAGAATCGTTCGCAGTCTGTCCCGGAGTAGATCGTCAGGCAGGTCTGCGGATTGGCCCCCAATTCCACCGCCCGGTCCCGCAGATTGCGACTCACGGCGAAAATTGCATCGGCCTCGCGCAGCGTGTGCAACGTCCCCGCTTTGCGCGTCGGATGCTCGTCCACCAGCAGGACATCAGAGCCAATCACCTTGACCGCCACGGGGAGTCCATGTTCGCGCCCCAACTGGCACGCCACCCATCCATCCGGATAGGCCCAGCAACTGAGCAAGAGGTCCGGCTGGAATTCCTCCAGAGCCCAGCGAAACGTCGAGCGAATCGACTTTTGATAAAACGCCCCATACCGACCGCGGAGAATCCCTGGAGTGTAATAGTAGGCCGGATAACTGACACGAACCCCCTGCCATTCTTCCCAGCCCCGCGGGTTATGCCCCCAGCGCCGGCGCCCCGGCATCCGCAGCGTCTGCATCCAGGGAACTGGGGAAATCACCCGCACCTCGGCCTGTTGCTGCAACAGCGAGTAGGCGCGCCAATTGTAAATTCCCTTGTTGGGCTGCAAGCCGTTAGGAAAGATGCTCGTCACCACCAGGATGCGCATAACTCAACCACCGGACCACCCGGACGAGCGCCGGCGTATTCTGGACCGGGCCAATCCTCACGAATACCAATCAGGACTGCATGACGGGAAGCATCCCGTCGAGGGTTCGCCCCCAGGGGGACCAGCCCAGCTTCTGTTTCGCCTTGTCCACTGAGTAGCGGAGCGACTTCCACATCGCGGCGCATTTGTAAGGGGTCAGAACCGCAGGCAATTGTCCGCGCGACCAACGGTTGTACCAGACGTTGCATCGCGCCAACGGATTGATGGCGAATTGCGGAATCGGCACCACCCACAAGTCCCGTCGCCGGAGCCGCCGGTAATGTTTGAGAAACGTGCGCCCCGACAACAACTCTTCGTCGAGCAGATTGAACGCCTCTCCCTCGACCCCCGGCGCCGTCAGCGCCAGCGCGATCCCTGCGGCGCAGGCATCCACCTGCACATACGGAAGCAACTGTCTGCCTCCCAAGCGGAGCAGCAGTTTGCCCTGCAACAGTCCCACGCGTGCGCTCATCGGGTCGCGCCCCGGACCATAAATATTACCCGGCCGGACCACCACCAGCGGAACGACTCCCGCTTCGTGAGCCTCCCAGGCGACCCGCTCTTGCATCACCTTGCTGTAGGAATACGCATCCCGCAAATGCGGCTGGTCGTCCAGGGGGCAGCGCTCATCGAGCACTTCGCCGCGCCGCAGGCCGCTGGTTCCGTAGACTCCCATTGAGCTGATCAGCACCAGACGTTTGACTTGCGCGTCCTGCGATGCCTTCACGAGCCGGCGCGTCGCGGTCACGTTGTCGGAAAACAACGCCGCAGTACAGCCCTTCATGCCGGCCGCGACATGACAGACGGCCTCGCAACCGGCAATGGCAGCCCCTTCCAGTTTGCCCACTGTTCCCTGGACCAGTTCCAGGCGCGACTGCGTTCCCTCGGAAACGAACGCCTGGAGCTCGTCCACCGCGCTGGAGGGCCTGACCAGACAACGCAGGTCGTGCCCATCATCCAGCAGCCGTTTGACCACCCGACGTCCCAGAAAGCCCGCTCCTCCCGTGACAAAAATCTTCATCGATCAACGTTCCTCTGATGTCGGCTGCGGCAGACCGAGTTGGTCCGTCGTTGCATCTCGACTCATTCTGATGGAGCTTCACCCGTGGGCGCTGCCAAGCGACCAGGATGCGGGTTGAGGCAATCCTCAAAAATCGCATCCATGAAACTCGTCACGCGCAAAATCTCGCGGTAGGGAATCGGGGGGGGGCCCCCTTCCCGAATTCTCTGATAAAACAATTGAAACAGCGCGGCCATTCCCGCCAGATACTGCAAATCGCTTTGAAAAAAGCGGCGAATCGCCCGGCGAAAGCTCTGCTTCGCTTCCCGCGCTTGCCGCAACGGTTCTTCAATCTTCGCAAACGGCCCCGGCCAACTCAAGGCGCGATAGCGGCGGATGAGCCGCGCTTCCAGATCGACTTCGATCGAGAGTTTCGTGCCGTGAATTCGCGCCAGCCTCTGAACGGGGCGCGCCGCGCAACTGGAGATGAGGGTGGCGGTCGTTGCGGCTCCTCGCATCTGGACGCGCAGTTCAGTGCCGGGAGTGCCTTTGACTGACCCCGACGACGACCAGGAAGACCAGATGCCGGGACTCTCGTCGGGAAGGAACTCGGTGATCTTGTAAACCGCGTGCGAGATCGTGTTGTGAAAAATGCCGCCCGGCAACCGATGCACCCAATGGTTCTGATCGGAAGAGACCAGGCGACCAAAAATCCCCCCCAGATCGTAACCCTGCACCGATTCAATATGAACGATCTCTCCCAGTTCACCCCGGACGTGCATCTCGCGGCACTCCACCCAGGCGGGATCAAACAGGTGGTCATGGCCGACGCACGCCAACCTTCCGCAAGCGCGGGCCTCCGCCAGCACTTCCTGCGCGTCCGTCAAGTTCACCGTGAATGGCTTCTCCACGTAAACGTGAGCGCCCCCTTTGAGGGCGGTCAAAGCCAGAGGTTTGTGCGTGTGCGGCGGAGTCGTGATATGGACGACGTTTGGCCGCGCCGTCTCCAGCATCTGGACCAGATCGGTGAACACGCCGGGGACTTCGAATCGCGCCGCGGCCTGCACGGCCAAGTCTCGCTCCATATCGCAAACCGCCACCACGCTTGCGCCGGCGAGTTTTCGAATCTCTCCCAAGTGCGCATCCGCGATCTGGCCACACCCCACCAGGGCGATGCGGAGCGACTCTGTCTCTGCCATAAATGTCCCCGTTCCAACCGGTGGTTTCGCCCGACGCGGGAGTCACCGCCGCAACAAGTGTTGATAGATTTGTTCGTAGCGCGCGGCAACGGCGCGCAAGTCAAAATGCTCCTCGACGCGGCGACGGCCGGCCCGCCCCATCCGCAGGCACAATTGGGGATCCCGCAGAAGTTTCAGGATTTCTGCAGCCAGTCGCTCCGGAGAGCGCGGAGGGGTCAGGAATCCGGTCTCCCCCGCCTGGATTACTTCCGCGTTGCCCCCCACGTCGGTGGCGACCACCGCCAGACCGCAGGCCATCGCCTCCAACAGCGAGATCGACAGCCCTTCGGTGATCGACGAGAGCACAAACATCCGGGCCTGCCCCAGCAATTCCGGAACGTCATGCCGATCCCCCAGGAACGTCACGTGTGAACGCAGCGACAGCTCGTCGCACAAGGCTTCGAGCAGGCCGCGATCGGGACCATCCCCGACGATCGCCAGCGTGAACGACGGATCGGCGTCCGCCACCAGCCGGGCCGCGCGGAGCAGCGATTGCTGATCCTTGATCGGGTCGTTGAGCCGCGCCACGTGGATCGCCTGGTAACAAGTCGTGGTAAAAGTGCGATCGGGCGCCGAAAACCGCTGCAGGTCGATCCCGTTGTGAATCACTTCGACCTTGTCCTGCGGAATGCGATCGCCGTCGAGCGAAATTCGCGCGGCGTCTCCCGAGACCGCTACGACGCGTTGGGTCAACTTGTCGGCAATGCGCTGCGAGAGCCGCTGCTTCCAACCGCTCGTCGTGTGCCGTCCATGCCGCGTATGCACCACCGCTTTCACGCCCGCCCACCAGGCCGCAGGCGCTCCAATCGCGTGCGGCGCCTGGTTGTGGGTATGCAACACGTCGGGACGCATCTGCCGCAAGCGGCTCGCCATAGCGCGAATGGCGCCCCACAGTCCTCTGCCACGTACCTGCATTCCTTCGACTCTCACCCCCAATTGTTCAAACGCCGGTCCCAGCGCGCCGACCGAGTCCAGGCACAACACTTCAATGTCAAATCGCCCGGTATCGGTGAACCGGACCAGATCGTAAACGACCTTTTCGAGTCCGCCGATATTGAGTGAGAGTACCAGGTGAACCACTTTGATCCGCGGAGCCGAATTCGACTCGGGGGTCGAAGCGGTCGGTAGCGTTGCCGGTTCCATGCTGGGACTGATTGCGAGGGGCGCGAGAACCGGTTTAGAAAAAGTCATCGATCGTGGGCTTGATGACCATTTCGGGGACATGCACGCGGGGAGGGAGCTCCACCAGAAAGCGGACGGTCGCGGCCAGGTCTTCGGGCTGCAGGATCGATTGACGGCGGGTGTCATCTCCACCGCCGGGGCGCGCCCCGCGCGCATCGAGGAGCGGGGTATTGACCTCGCCGGGAAAGAGGACTGTCGAGCGGATGCCCCGCCCGCGCTCCTCGCGTCCGATGCAGATTCCCAGCGCCGCCTGTCCAAACTTGGAGGCCGAATACGCCACCCCGCTCAGGACATTGGCCCGCTTTCCGGAGATCGAATCGATCTGAATGATCAACCCCGACCCCTTATTTCGCATCGAGGGGAGCACCGCATGGATCAGATTGAACGAGCCGGTGAGATTCGTCTGGATCACGCGGTCCCAATCGTCCGGATCGAGCGATCGCAAGCTGCGCTGCGCGACGTTGATCCCAGCGCCGCAGATCAGAACGTCGATCGACCCCAATTCGGACAACACCGATTCCACCATTGTCTTGACCTGCGGGCGGTTCGTCACGTCGCAGGGAGCGATCAATGTTCCCTCTCCGGCAGCGCCCAAGCCCACCTTCACCGCTTCCAGTTTCGCACGCTCGCGCCCGACCAGCGCCACCCGAATGCCGGCGTCCACCAGCGTTCCCGCAATGGCGCGCCCGATTCCCCCGCCTCCCCCCGTAATCAATGCCGTCTGATGCTGCACGTCTTGTTCCTCCCGAAAATTCCAATCCCCGGCCGATCCCCGCGTGGCCCCCCCCAGTCACTTATGCCGCGCCGAGTGCGTATGATCGGCAATCTCCACGACAATCTTTCGCGGCATCTCGGTCCGCCGGAGGAGCTTTCGCAAATCTGCTTCGTAATCAGCCCCCACCGTGGAGACCGACAGCGTCAGATCGAAGTCATCCCCCGCGTCAGTCCGTTCAATCTGGGTCTTGGCCAGAACGACATGCGCGAGCTGCGTGGCAATTCGCTTGACTGCCGCCAGGCAGATTTTTTCGCCACCGCGGACGATATAATCCCCCATCCGCCCCTGGAAATACAAGTAACCCTCCCCATCCTGTTCGAACACATCTCCGGTGGCGATCGTTCCGGGACCGCGGAGATCGTTCGCTGCGCGCCCTTCGACGACCCCCATGCGGCGCTTCATGACCGTGCTGGAGGTGACCAGCAGTTGTTTCAAGCCGCCATCCCCGGTGATCGGCTCCAGCGCGACCTGGGTTCCCGACAGCGGCTTCCCCACCGAGGCGTAACGCCGAGGGGGTTCGGCATGCGCCGCCAGCGTTGACACCCGCGGGCCGGCCTGCGTCAGACCATACGTCAGGTACAGCTCTCCACCCGGACGCAATTCCAAGAGTCGGGCGACGTGCTCTGGCGAGAGTGCGTCTCCCCCAATCGAAAGGACGCGGGTTGCCGCCGGAAATGATTGCCGGCTCTCCAACAGCGTCCGAACATGCACCGGAGTCAGCGACGAGATCGTGATGCCAAAGCGGGTCAGGGTTTCGATGTACCGGGCCGGATGGAACGGCGGCCCGTCAATCACCATGCGGCCTCCCACTTCAAACGTCCCCAACATCTGCGCGACCAGCGCAAACGAGTAATACAACGGCAGACAAACCAGGACGACGTCCGACTCCCGCTGACCAATGGACTCGGCATGCCGCGAGGCGTTCCGGAGCAAGTCCTCGAACCCGAACACGCAGGCGCTGGCGAAACCCGAGGTGCCGGAGGTCATCAGCACCACTTCTCCCGGATTCCCGGCGGGGGGGGCGGCCTCGCCAAACACCGCCACCTGAATCGGCCCGACCGACTCCACACGATGCGCTCCCAGTGCGGCGGCGTTGACCCGCATGGCGCCCACGGCCCGCACCCGAAACACCTCGACCAACTCCCGGAGTCGGGCTGAGGGGGTCGCGGGGGGTATCAGCACGGGGACCAGGCCCGCAGAAAGTATCGCAAAAAACTGCTCCAGCAGCGGCAACCCATTGGGGATGCTCAGCAACACCAAATCACCCGGACGCAGCCCCAGTCCGTGCCAGCAGCGTGCGATCGAGTCATCACGCGACCCGCCCGGCGTCGGTCCGGAAGGAGCCCCCACTTCCTGAATTTGCTCCAAGAACCGGCGGACCCTCGCCGGTGAAACGATTTCGTTCACAATCACCCTTCAAACGTCTGTCATCGATAACCAGTGGGAGGGGGGGACATTTGCCGCAACAGAAACCCCCGCCGTTTCTGCGCCGCCCAGCAGCAGGCAACGGGCCGCGTGCTGTCCCGAGGGCAAGCGACGGCACGTGGTGACAAGCATCCACGCGGCGGCGCCCCGCAGCAGCCAACCCTCCGCCAGGAGCAACCCAACTGGCGCTCCTCGCTGGGGAGTCAGAATGAGGTTCATCGTCGGCCCCATGCAGCCGAACAGAATGCAGGTCACTCCCGCCAGCGAACCGGGATTCGCGGCAGGATACCTCAGTGGGGACGAAAACCCGCCTGCCGCGGCGGTGGCCACCGTTCCCATCGTCTCCAGCGGTCCATCGTCGCTGACGGCAATCACTCCGGCGCGTTGCTGCGCGGCCAGGAACTGCGTCCGATGTTCCCCCAGAGCCAGCGCCGCCGCAGTGGCCATCGTCCAGGCGGCCGGATCGGCATAGCGGACGACCCCTTTCAGTCGCGGGTCGATCAGGCTGAAATCAGGTTCGTCCGCCGCCCCCTGTCCCAGGATGCGGATGCGGGAGTCCAACCCTTTCGCGTTCAGGATGCCACTCCTTCCAGGATCAAACTCGTGTCAAACCCGCCGAACCCGAGGGTCAGGTTCAAACCGATCCGCGAAGGAGCCTGTTGGACCCCCGGATAGGCCAGCGGAAGGTCAAATTCCGGATCCGGCTGTTCCAGTCCGTAGACCGGGGGAACTTGACCTGTCTGCAGGGCCAACAGGAGGGCCACCGTTTCAATGGCCCCCGTCGCGCCGAGCGTGTGTCCAAAATTCCCTTTGGTGGCAAAGACCAGCGGACGGGCACTCTTCCCGAAAACGCGTGCAAATCCGGCCCGTTCCGTGGCGTCGTTCATCGGTGTCCCCGAGCCGTGCGCGTTCACCAGGTCAATCGCTTGGGCGTCCAGTCCGGCGTCCGCCAGCGAGCGTTGGATGGCGAACTGCGCGCCGCGCCCTTCGGCATCTGCCGCGGTCATGCCGGTGGCGTCGTTGGCCGCCCCGCACCCCCGCAGGTAACCGATCGGGGGGGCAGACGCCGGCTCCGCGTCCAGCATCACAAACGCGGCCCCTTCGCCCAGCAGCGTGCCATCGTGCCGGATGTCGAATGCGCGGAGTATCGTAGGAGACATCGTCCCCAGCGCGGTGTGCGCCAGCCGCTTGCTAAGGGTCAGAATGTCCACCCCGCCGCAGACGCACCGCCGAGCCCCACCCGACCGAATCAGTTCCGCTCCAATGAGAATCGCGTCGGATCCTGATGAACAGGCCGTGGAGACCACAACGGGGGGCTGCTTCATTCCGAGGTTTGCGGCCAAGTTATCGGCCCAGGCCGACAGGGACCGACGGTCGTTTTCCCCCTCCAGATAGGCCCCCAGACTGGTTCCCACCACCAAATGCAACTGCGGATCATCGGCACGGCAGCCCGCCTCGTCGAGGACGCGCTGGAGCGCGCCGCGCCCCATCTGAAGCATGCGCTCTCCGGGAGGAAGCTGCTCTGAGATGGAGGGGACGGCCCCCGCCAGGCTATTTCGCAGCCGCGCGGTGTGTGCCACCGGCGCCATCCCGGACTCAGCGCGCAAGAGCCGCTCCCAAACTGCGCGCAGGTCATCCCCCAGAGCGGTGGTCCAGCTCATCCCTGTGATGGGTATACGCATCGTCGTTTGGTTTCGGATCAATTCAACTCATTATGGCACAGCCGGACGCGCAAAAATAGTGCGACACAGGCGGCGGATGTCCCGAACTTCAGGGATGCATCGGGACATGAACGCCAGGTAGACCACTCCGAACAGCGCAACGTCGATCGCCAACTCCACGAGACCGGCCGGCCTCCGCCATTGCACCAGTGCCGCAAACAATGACACGGGCACGGCCCCATAAGCCAGCACCGGAGCGATCACCTCCCGGACATACACCCCGGCCGTCGGACCATAGTGCCGTCCGCCATACCGCAGCAAAAACACCCCGCGAAACCATGCCGCCGACACTGCGAATCCCATCGCCATTCCATAGAGACCATAGGTTGGCCCCACGAGAAACGCCACTCCCAGTCCCAGCAGACACTCGGCAATCCCGCGCCAGGCGATGGGACGCTGCTCGGCCAGCGCCTGCACCGCGGTGCCATACGGATGGACCGCCATGGGGAGCCATTCTCCCAACACCAGAATCCCCATCGCCACGGCGGCGCCAGGCAGGTTTTTCCTCATCCAGACTTCCAGGAACACATCACCGACCAAAAGCGCCGCGGAGACGATAAACAAGGCATAGGCTGAACAGATCCGCCCCGACCGGACCACCAGCGAAATCCTGCTCCCGACGTCGTCCCGGGCAAAATTCGCCGTCATCACCGGCGCCAGAACACTGACAGTGGTCAACAGCAACTGGTTTCCATACCCCACCAGCCGCGCGGCGATGGAAAACGGCGTCACGGCCGCCGCGCTGAGCACCGTTCCCACGACGATCGGATTGAAGTGCTGGCGGGCCACGTTCGAGATTGACAGCAGGAAATTCCAGAATCCATAGGGGCCGATTTCGCGCAGCGTGGCCCAACTCGCCGTGCGCAAGGAGATCCGGAAATCGGGCGCGGCGACACGGCACGACCACCATTTGCACACCGCCCGAAAGACCGTTCCGAACAGGGCCGCCCAGGCCATGCCCACCATGCCAAATCCGCTGAGCACGACGGCCGCCATCAGCACCCCCCGCAACACCGCGGTCGAAGCATCCGTCAGATTGATCAGGTCGAAGCGCTCATGTCCCCACAAGACCGCATCAAACGCCGAGAGGGACAGCCCAATCCCCATCTGAACGGCGATGATCAACAGCGCCGTTCGCCCCTGCGCCAGATGCTCCGGTTCCAGCGTGAAAATGCGATGCAAGGCGAACGACGAGAGCACCAGCAACAGCGCGACGACCGCCCCCACGCCGATCAGCACCAGCATCGCGGTGTTGGCGGTCCGCAGCACTCCCTCCTTGTCAGAGCGGCCCCGGTAGAAGGCCACGAACCGCCCCATCGATCCCCGCAGGCCGAAGTCCAGCATCAACAGGTAGCCGGCCAGCGAGCCAATCAGGATCCAAACGCCATAACCCTCGTCCCCCAATTGCGCCACCAGCACCGGAGTCAGCCCCAGCGTCACCAGCACGTCGACGATGAAACCGGCCCAGTTGGAAATCACATTGCGCAAGGTCCGGCGTTTCAGCGTTCCTGATCCCTTCGGAGGGAGCTGAGCCGCCTGATCGTTGCCGTCGTCAATCGTTTCCATGTGTTAAATCAATCGTCCCGCGGCGGAGCGTCAAACTCGAGGCCACAAGCTCACGTGCTCCCCTGATTGACTAGTGAGGAGTCACTCGGAGATACACGTACATCGCCCCCAAATAGGCAACGCTCAGCAAGCCCACCGTGACGACGCTCCGCGCATTGATTCGAACCTTCGTCGGCAGGCCGAAGTTCTGCGCCACTGAGCAGTACGCGCTGGCCAGCCCCAGCACGAGATATGTGGGAATCACATAGGTCCGCGAAATACTGAGCAGCGACGTGGCGTACCCGCCGACAATTCCCAGACAATACGGCTGCATCCGTTGAAAACCCGAATCCAGTCGCGGTTGAAAAGGGTCGCGGTTTTTCTCCCGAAGTTTCCAGATCGCCAGCACCGCAAACCAGAACGCACCCAGAAACAGCGCCCCTCCCACAAACCCCAGTTCCGTGAAACAGTGCAGGAACGAATTGTGAACGACCAAATGCTCCTGTTCATGAAACTGATTCATCCCGATCCCCAGGACAGGGGCCGCCTTGAATAGATTCAGCGCATTGGACCACAATTGCATGCGTTCCACGGCGGAACTGTCGGCCGTGGAGAAATCGGTCATCCGTTTGGCAAACAGCAGCAACGCGACGGGCATCGCTGGCAGACCCAGCAGGGCCGTCTTCCAAATCCCATATCGTGTGTAGGACAGCAGCGCCAGCGCCAGGGCAAACGCGATCATCCCGCCCCGCGACTTGGTCATCGCCAGGGTCACCATCAGCAGAACCAGAGGAATGCACCAGGCTAATCGCAACCCGCCCAGCCTGCGGTCCCCCAGCCCACACAGCGAAATCACCATCCCGGCCACGGCAACCGCCGCCAGATCGTTGGGATCGTTGAAGAGTCCGATCGCCCGCAACCGCACGACTTTCTCTCCATCCGGATCCAGCGATTCGTTGTACTGCAAGATGCTCAGCGTGGAGATCGTGATGTAGCCTTCATAATGCAGGATCGACAGCGTCGACGTGATGGTGATCAGAATCGCCACGAAGTACACGAATTGCCGCCAGCGCTGATACGTATTTACGACTGCGATCAGCAACACGTAGTACAGCAGCGTCGTCCCGTACTCCACCGTTGTGGACCGCGCGTTCCAGGTGTCCAGATGCGACAGACTGGCCAGCGGAACCGTCACCAGCAGTCCCAGAACGCACGCCGTCGTCGGCTTCAGTACCAACCGCGAAAACCGCAAACTCTCCGCGATCTGCGGCAATGCGACCAAAAGATTCAGGATACAGACGATGTTGTACAGCGGCAGGTCGCGCAACTCAGGACTCATGTCCATCGGCCGCACGATGAGCAGGACGTTCAAGATCAGGAAGAGAAAAAAGTCCACGGCGGTTCCCGTTCACTGAACGACAAGAATCGTGTCGAGCACAGGCAACAGTTGATCGAGAAACCGCCGCAGGGGATCTCGGTCTTTCCCCTCTTTCGATGTGTCGACTTCATTGGCGCTGGCCAATTGCACCTTGAACAGGAACGACTCCATCCCCAGCCGCATCCGGGCGTTCACCGGCGCTTCCCAGTGCCCCTGGGCGCGGCGCCAACCGTACATGACGCGCAGTTTTCGCGACGCCAGCTTATCGCTGGGGTACACCGTGCGATCAAACTCGTCCCGGTCCCGCCCCGAACCACGCACCCCGACCTGCTGCGGCGGATCGCCGTCGCGCAACCCGTAATCGGGATAATACAGGTCCGGGGTACTGGACAGAAGCGCGATCGCCGACCCCGTCAACAACGTCAAATCCACGAATTGTCCCGTTTTCGAATCGCGATACATGCGGTGTTTGTATCCCGCTGGCTGCATCCGTTCCAACAGGTCATCGGGGAGTTCTTCCTCTTTGACCATTTTCCAGGAGCCGATTTCCTTGGGAAGTTCTTCCAGGCACTGCACCGCGGCGGGAAGCAACTCCGCCTTGGAGCTGCTTGAGGTCATTACGCGCGAAACGACTTCTCCCGCGATACAGGTCACCACCAGGGCGACCATTCCCAAGATCACGCTAGGCTTGAACATGGCATATCCAGTCGACGTTTGTCCGCTGAAGTCAGTTGGAGGAAGTCTTGGCGTCGCCCGAGAGGAATCCCTGCACGGCGCGACGCTCTGCCGGGGTCAACAGCGCCTTGGGCAGACCGTTTTTCATCGCCACATCAAAGTGCGATTGGGCCGACTGTAATTCGTCAAGCTGTTTGAGAACCATCGCCAAATGCAGGCGATACTGCGGATTCTTCGGCTCCAAGCGGCACACGCGTTCCAGAATCTCGCGGCCTTCCTTGTAGCGCTCCATCGCCATATACACCAGCGCCTTGGTGTCCTGCATTTCCGGAGAATTCGGAAAAGCCGCGACCGCCTTTTCCGCGCTTTGTAGCGCGTCGCGGCGCCGCTCGGGAAAATCCATCAGCGACAGCGACAGATTGTTCAGGGCCGCGAAATTCTCCGGATCTTCCACGAGCACCTTTTCATAGAGCGTCACCGCATCCGCGCTGCGCTCCTGCATCACGCGCAGGATTCCCAACTCCAACAGCAAATCGGTCTGGGTGCCCGTTGCCGACGGAACCCGGTCCAGCAGCGCTTCCACCTCCGCCAGAGCGTCTGGATCCAACGAGGATTGGCGACTGGCGGCCATTGTCATCAGACGAATCAGCACCATCAGGGCGATCCGGCTCTCGCTCTGAGCGTTGGCCACCAGCGGATCCCCGTCATGCATCTTGTCCAAACACAGGCGAATCCCCTCGTTGGATCTCCCGTTTTCTCCCAACCAGAGCGCAAGAACCACAAACCCGTTGTTGATCAACTCGGCCAGTTGCTCGTAGCACTGTTCAGCCTCAGCCAGCAATCGGGCGCGGGTCAACTCTCCTCCGGCAAAGCGCAGCGCTGCCGCTTTTTGTTTCTCAAGCTTGCCGGGGCCCGATTCGTTCTCAACATACCGCTGGATCAGCGCCGCCACTTCAGGGTAACGCTCCGAGGCGATCAGCCAGGAGACGCGCAAATCAATCGTCCGCGGGTTGTCGGCGGTTTGCTCCTCCAGCCGTTTGAGCGTTTGGTCCGCCTGTTCGAGCAGGTCATTGCGCAAATAATACTCCGTGGCCAACGCCAGGTAGATGGCGTCGTCTCGCTCGGCCAGGATCGCCTGGAATTGTGCTTCCGCCTCGCTCCCTTTTCCGACAGCCTCGAACGCCCGCGCGGCCAAAATGCGATCGTTCAGCGCGGGGTTGGGCTGCGATCTCAGGAGTTCCGCCGCCAGGTTGGCCGCTTTGACGTTTTCTTCGGTCTGGCCCCGCGTCAACAGCACCGCCACTTGCAACCGCCGATCGTCGATTTCCGAGGTTTCGGCTCCATCCCCCAGCAACAGCTTCATCGCCTCTTCATAATTGGCGTCGGTCCCTCGGATGCCCCACAACACGGCGACAGCGCGTCGGGCTTCAGTATTTTGCGAGTCAATTTCCAGCGCCTTGCGATAGGACTCCAGCGCCTTTTCGTGATCGAACCGGAAGAAGAACCGTCCCATCTCGACATGCAGCCGGGCGTCCTTCTTATGCTCCTGGGCCGCCGACATGTAATGGTTTTCAGCCGCCTGGCGGTCTCCCAGGAGATCCGACCCGCGGGCTAAAAACAATTTGCGGTCGTAGGAACTCAATTCCACCCGATTGACCAGTTCGTCGAGCGTCCGTTTGGCGTCCGCGATCCGTTTGACGCGGGAATAGAACCAGACCAGCGCCGTCCAGGTCCGAACGTCTTTGGGCGCGGTTTCTGTCGCCACTTTGAGCGTCGCTTCCGCTTCGTCGAAGCTCTCCGCCAGCGTCAACGTCTGGGCATACCAGACCAGCGTCAAGGGATCTTTGGGCCGAAGCTCTTTGGCCGCGCGGGCCAGCCGCAGCGCTTCGTCGATTTTCCCGGAGCGCAACGTCGCCGGGATCGCCAGCGAAGACAAATCGCCAGCCGCAGTGGCGATCTGCCCAAACTGTCTGACGATCAGTGCGGCATCGGCAAAGCGATTCTGACGGTACAGCAGCCCCATCAGCCATTGCAAACCGGACAAATTCCGCGCGCCAGCGCGGAGCGCTCCGTCATAAAAGGCGATTGCCTCGGCGTTCCGCCCCTTGTATTCTTCGATCCGCCCTTTGAGCAGGTACTTGTTGGCCCAAGAGGGGCGCGCCGTCTCGATTTCCTCCACCAGTTTGTTGGCGTCGCGGACCACCCCTTCTCGATCCTGCGTGGGAACTTCCAGCATCCGGATAGCGTGCAGGTACTTCGACAGCGCCCCGGCTCCGCCTTCCAGCTCAGCCACTTCGTTTTCGATCACTTTGAGGTCGGTCAGGTCGGCTGCCATGATCGCCAAATCGGCCGCGGTTTCATAAACCCAAAAATCGGCGACGCGCCCTTTCCGCAAATCGCGCAAGCGACGGCGTGCCGAACGCAGGGCGCCCGTTTCTATCTCCATCGTGATCAGCCGTCGCAGAACCGGACCGGATTTCTCCGCGCTCACCGACAACGCCCCCTCCGGCCCTGAATCTTCGCGGAGATCTTCCACCTGCTTCTCCAGCATCCGAATCGCCTGTGTCCACTGTTTGCGATACCGCAACAGTTCCACTTCCGTCATGATCAGAAGGTCTTCATTCCCCCCCAGGTTGCGCAGCTGATCGAGGACTGCGTCGGCCAGGGCGCTGTTCCCCGACTGCTCGTAGAGCGTACACATCGTGGCCAGGACCGAGGCATCTCCAATTTCCTGATCCGCCAGTTTGGCCAAATGCGCCAGCGCCTCCTCAGCGTTTCCCTTGGCCAGCGACAGCGTCGCCTGCAGCACGACCAGCAATGGCGCCGTGGTACCCAACTGCGTTTCGGCACGGCGGAGCGCCTGCTCGACCTTCGACCAGTCGCGCAACAGGGGGTCGATCCGCCGAAGCTGCTGTTCCAGCCGACACTCTGCGATTCCCACCCAGGCAATCGGCGTTTCCAGTTCTCCCACCGTGGCCGAGTCGTAATACCCCACCGCCTTGTCCAGGTTGCCGGCCAAGCGCCATTCCACCGCGGCCAGCAATCGCACCTGGCGATTTCGCGGGTTGATCCGCAACAGTTCTTCGTAGGCGCTCCCCGCCAGGTCATGCAGATCAACCTGCGCATAGGCTTTGGCCAACAGCATCCAGCGCCGTTCGCGTTCCGCGTTGAGGGCCTCCACCTCGCCCACCTCGGTCACCTGCGCCGCAAAGCGTTTCAGGTCGGGAAGGACTTCCGCGGCGTTCCCCTCCAGAAGCTGCAAGTGGATCCGGGAAATCTCCATGTCCTCCCGAAGCCGCTGCGCATAGGCAAAGGGAAGAGTTGCCGCAAACCGCTGGGCGAGTTGATCGATGCGCCGCAGCGTCGCCTTGGCCCCGACCCTGTCTTCTTTGGACAATTGCAGCACTAGCAACGCCCGATTGAGATCCAGATCGTCCCCGTTCATCCGCCGCAGCCCTTTTCTCAGGGTCAGAATGGCATCGTCGGACTGGCCGTGCCGATTGTAGAGTTGCGCCACGGCGCCGTAGGCCTGCCGCGCCATCGTCGGGGGGGCCACCTTGAGCAATTGCTCGGCGAATTCAAAGGCTGCGCGCTTGTCCGTTTGCAAGGGATTGATCGCCATGGCGATCAGCACGTTGGGATCGTCCGGGGCGGCCTCATAAGCCCGTTCCAAATCCTCGGCGGCGCCTTCGAGTTTGTTGTTGTAGCGATGCTCGTACCGGGTCAACAGCGCCACGGGATTGTCGGGATTCTTTTCCACCATCCGATTGACCATCTCGGTCACCGCCGGCAAAGTCTCGTCAAAGTCCTTGGTGGGCATGCTGCGGCGGTTCTGCTGCAACATGCTGGCGACCCCCTGCGTCAGTTCGATATCCCCCGGATGCCGCCCCAGGTATTTGCGGTAGGCCTCGACAACATCGCGGACCTTCACGCGGTTGGCCGAACCAAGCTGCTGGACCAGCGCGGCCGTCAGAACGCGGGCGCCCCGAACGCTGTCCGGCGCGGCATTCAGCGCAGTTTCCGCATGCTCAGCCGCCTCTTCAAATCGGCGGGCCTCCAGCAGCAACTCGGACAGTCGCAGACGCGCCTTGGGTTCGTCGGGATTGGCATTGACCGCCTCGAAATATTCCTTGATTGCCAGCTCGCGCAGCCCTTTGGAGCCCGCCGCCGCGTTCCCCACCGCTTCCGCGCGAAGCAATAGCGCCTCGGGATCGTCACGGCGGAGCACCATATACCGCGACAGCGCCTCGTGGGCTGCCGACCATTTCTTTTCTTCCATCAGCCCCCGACCGCGCTCAATCAGGGTTTGGGCGGTATGCTTTACCTGATATTTTTGCCAGAAGAACAGCGCCGGTCCCAGGACGACCAGCACCAGCATCGTCCAAGCCAGACAGCGGCCGTTGAGGCGCCAGACAATCTGGGACTTTTCCCCCGCGCCGTGCCGGGTCCGCTCCCGTACCGCCGGCACGTTGACACCAGTCGTGGGCATAGGCTGCTGCAAATCGTCGTCGTGTAGCTCAGTGGTCATTGCACGGCAAGCTCATTCCGGGTGTTGGGGATCAACTCATCAAGAGGCCACGTCACGCTCAGGTGGGACCATATCCGCGGTAGGCGTAGGCGTACTGCCGCACGGGGGTGCCGCTCAACACGGCCCCCACGACATTCACTCCGGCATTGTTGAGGCGATCGTAAGCCTGCCGGATATGTCCGGCACGACTATAGTCGCACAGCGCACACAGCAGCACCGCATCACAGAGTTTTGACATCAGGAGCGCCTCGCTGGCCACCAGAACCGGCGGCATGTCCACCACCACCTTGCTGTATTGCGATCGCAACTTGGACAGGACTTCTTCCATCTTGGCGCCGGAGATGAGCTGGCTGGGGGAACTCGAGCGGGTGTCCCCCGCCGGCAGAATGTACAGCCGATCGCCCCAGTCCATGACAATCGCGTCTTCCAGTTTGCATTCGCCTCGAAGCACCTCGGCCAAACCCGGGCGCTGGTCGACTTCGAACAATTCGTGCAAACTCGGTTTACGCAAATCGCCATCGATGATGATCACCTTGCCCGGCTCAGAATGCGACCAGCTCATCGCCAATTGCGAGGAGAGGTTCGTTTTCCCCTCGCCGGACACGGCGCTGGCCATCCCAAACACCTGGCACCCCTCCAACCGTCGATCGACTGACATGGTCGTCCGCAACGAATTGACGCTTTCCTCGAACAGGAGCGCCTGTTGACGGTAGCGCTTGTTCGAGCCGAGTTTGGGGAGCACGGGACGGGTGGGAAGCGAAGCCACTTCGTTGACGAACTTCAGGTCCACTTCGCGGAGCAACTGATCGCGGTCGAAGACGCGCTGGTGGTAGACGTCCCATCCAACCAGCAGCAACAGCGGCAGGAAAAAGGTCGCGATCCCGATCCCGGCGATGATCTTGGGGCGGTTCTTCGTGTCGGGAAATTCCGGCACCGTGGCCCGCTGCACGACCAGCACCTGGCCCAGGGCCTGGCTCTCGGTATTCAGCTCGGCAATGCGATCGACGATTTTTTTGTACACCGTCTGTGAATTTTGCAATTCAAAGCGGGCGAATTCCAGTTCCAGCCCGGTCGTCCCCTGGCTGATTTGTTTCTTCCGTTCCTCGTCCACCCGTTCGTTCAGAAGTTCCACGAGCCGCTTGAGCCCGTCCACGTTTCGTTCCGCATTCGCGTAGGCGTGCCGTTGTTGTCCGGCCATCGACTCTTCCACTTTGGCCCGAACCAGGGGCCTCAGCTTCTCCCGCAGCACCGCCATGTCGCGCTCCAGTTTGGCGATCTTCTCGGCCTTGGCGATGGCGATCTTATGTTGCGGATTGAGCGCGCCCAGCGCGGCCTTTTCCGAATCCACCTGGGATTGCAGTTGCACGAATTCCGGGTCAGCGCCGACCAACTGCGCCACCACTTCGTCCGAGGCATTCACCGACCCGGTCTCCACGTCGTCCTTGAGCGCGGACAGACGCGCCGATTCCAGGTGCAGGTCGACCTCGGCCTGATTCAGCTTAGTCTGCAGGTTGACGAGCACCGATCCGCGCATGTCAATCCGGGGGGCGCGCAGCGAGCCGGTTTCAGCCGCCAGTCCGCCATCTTCTCCGCCGTTCTGCTTGGTCAAAATCTTGAGTCGATCACGTTTGGCTTCGATGTCCTCTTCGCGGAAGCGCTGCAGTTCCTTGAGAACTTCCATGACCTTCAGCCGTTTGGTGTCGCTTTCCGTGACGTGGTTGCGCATGTAGACGTCGACAATCGCCGCCACGACCTTCTGGGCCGCGTCGGGAGTCGCCATGACGCAACTCACCTGATACAGCTCCGACTTGCCCAGGCGCATCACCTTCAGCCGTTTGCCGATCCAGGCGACCGGGTCTTCGGAAACTTCGACGTCTTTGATTTCCGAGAGTTGCGACAGGCTTTCCGTTTCCAGAGCCCGCCCGATGATGAACGGACTGCGGAGCATTTGCGTCTGGGTTTCCCCGTAATTTCCTCCTCCCCCGGACCCCTCGTTTTCTCTGAACGCAATGAACTGTTTGCTGTCGTAAATGCGCAGCATCGACAGCGATTTGTATTCGTCCTTGACGACGTACATGAACGTCAGGCAGGCGACAAGCGCCAGCAGCAGCCCTACCGGAATCCCCACCTTCATCCGTTGCAGAAGGGCATGCCAGACCATCGCCAGCGAAAATCCGCCGCGCACCCGTTCGTCCGGGCTGCTCAATTGCAGCATCAACGGCGCTGCGGATTCGCTCGCATGGGTGGCCCGGATCAATGCCGAAGTCGGTCGGGCTTCCTGGTTGGCCATGGGGTCTTGCATCATACACCTCGTGCATTCCTGAGAATGATCCTGTGATCGCAATTTTGGCACTGCCAAGCAATCGCTTCGAACCTTGATCGCGCCCCTGTGCCTTTCAACCTTGAGACGTCGCTGCGGCACCTTGCAGCAACTCGCGTCCCTGGCCCACTTCCACCGCGATGAACAACCGCCCCAGATACGCCACCAGCAGCCGAAACATCACTGCCGCCACGACGATCATCACCCAACCGGCCGCGTCATGGGAGAAAGTCGCGGCCGACTCTCCCGAAACGGTCTGCATCAGCAGGCCGGTCACCGTCACCCGCAACCCATTGGAAATCATCGCGATCGGTCCCACCGCCAGAATCATCAAAACGCGCTCCCACCACGACCGCTGGCTGAGCACGACGAACACAAACGCGATCGCCGAGATCGCCATGAACATCCGCAACCCCGAACACGTTGGTTCCACGTCCAGAATGCTGGTCCCCAGGTAGATGCGATGGACTTCTGCCACGGCCGGCTGTCCCAGGCACTGCAACATGAACTCACTGATCGTCGTCGTCACGTTTTGCAATGGCCAATTCATCGCCCGCTCCAATCGGTAGGGGAGCGGAACCATAAACAACAGGAACAGCAACGACGGAGCCGCCCAAAGGAATCCGCGAAATCCCAGCAGCAACCAGCAGACCCCCCAGATCCACAGCACCAGGGACCAGCCTTCCACGGGAAGGAGCATCAACCGCTGTCCCAAAACGCGAATCGCCAGCGCGGCCACAATCGCCAGCAGCCCGCCCCACCCCGGAATCTTCGACCAACCTGGAAACGTCGAGCGCCGCATCCAGGCCATCAGAATCGCGACGGGAGGAACCAGAAATCCGTGGGTATAGTCCTGTTCGTGCCCACAGGTTTCGACCAGTTCCTTGATCGTTTTCCAGTACAACGCGGCCATCAGACCGCTCGCCAGCAAGGCCCCCGCATAGGCGTACGCCCGTGACTGCAACCCGACCGTCGCGGGAGTCTTTTGAGGAGCCGACGAATTCCTCCCTTCCTGCGCGGCACGAGAACCGGAGTCGCTGCCGGCGGAACCCCCTGGGGTGGAATCGGATTGCTTCTTACGACGCGAGGCCATGCGAATGCGCCAATCGTGACCAAATTGAACGGTGAAGGGAATCCCTTACTGAGATTTTACGCTCCGGAGCCATAAACGCAAGCAATCCGCCGCAACCGGCGTGTTGTGGAAGACGTCTGTCAACCCGAGTGTGCAAAACTCGAAACAGTTGCGATCCCTACAAACCATACGATCTATTGAGCGGAAGGCCAGCCCCTGAAACGTTTTTTTGAGGAATTTTTTGCCCGAAAATCCCTCCCGAATTTGAGGAGGGGAGCGGACGATTGGAAAAATCAGTGCGAGCGGACAAACTGGGCCAGCTTGAGCCCGGATTATTCATGATGACACTCCAACCCGAAGCGCAAGCGAGCAAGTGCGGCCCATCTTCCGTTGCGCTTCGGGTTAGTATTCAACTTGCTGCGGGCAACTCGCCCCGCAGCATGAATCATCCAGCGTCAGGCGCACTCCGTTCCCTTGGGATGCGCTGCAGCATCCCCATTTTACCCAAAACTCCCGATGATTTACTGCCTAATCGGAAACCAGAGCAGTTTCGATGGACCACGCAAATCTCAGGCCACGAAGTTGGCGCGGTCGAGACCAATCCCTGACGAGGAAATACACCCATCCCGCGGGAAGTCGACCAGGACCGCGGCAAGAACCAGGCCCGACCCAGCCTGCGATTCACAGCGCAAGTGCTTGGCTGGTAATATTTTTCGCATAATGGCCTAGCCGTACGGCGGATTCCTCCAAGCTGGATCCAGTCGCTGAAGCCAAGATCCTCGCTGAGACCTCATCCCCCGATCTGTCGTTTGTGCTTTCCCAAGTTTTGGTCAATTTCGAGAATGATGCTACTCTTTGCAACACGCGGATTCAAGTGACTCCTCACTTCTCCGGTCCCTGGAATTCCCGACCACCGTCATTGTTCGCTCTCGGGAACGGCCATCTGCCAGACTTCCAGGGGGAAGTTTCACAATTCCATGCGGCACAATCCCTTATTGCCGAACGATCGCTGTCGTTCTCCGTTTACGTTGTCAGCCGCCGCCGAACCTGATATGAGTGATTCTGATGTTGCCAATCCCTTTCTCTGCTTTGTTGACCCCACGCCGTTTTGTTGAAGAGGCCGTCCTGATCATGCTCACACGTTCGGCGTCGTTGGTCGTCTTCTGGGTCTTGGGGCTGTTTTGGATCGACAGCGCCCCAGCCGTCGCAGAGGGTTCCAGCGGACAAGGGGCCGCCACTATGATCATGTTCGCGGCTCATGACGCGGTGCAAACAGAATTGGGGATGGACGACGAAGTGGCCAGCGAAGCGCGCATGATCGCTGGAACCTTCGGCCAGGAGATGCAGATCGCCATTCAGAAAAAAGGCCTGGGGCTCGGGGCGATGCAAAAACTGCGCGGACTCAACGAGGCCGAACGGGCCGCCAAAATGAAAGTCATCCGCGCGCAGACAGGGGAGATCAATGCGCGCCTCACCGACAAATTTCTTCCCCGTCTGAAAAAGGCCCTCACGGACGACCAGTTCTCCCGCTTGCAGGAAATCACCTGGCAGGCGTTGGGAAGCCAGGCAATGACTGATCCGGGAATGTCCGAGCAACTGCAACTGACCTCGGAGCAAACGGAGAAAATCGGCGTCATCAATGACGACTACTCGGAGCGCGAAGGGGTGCTGGTCCAGAGCGCTTTTCGCGGCGGAGGAGAAGCGACCGATTTTCAGGCGATCGACACGAAACTTCAGGCGCTCGCCAGCGAACGGGACACCAAAGTCCGTAAATTGCTGACCAAGTCTCAGCAGCAGAAATATCTGCTGCTCCGCGGGAAACCGTTCGACATGAGCGCCTTGAAAGCCGGCCTGAAACCGACCCCCCCGCCCGACAAATGACCACGCCTGCTGAGTTCGGCGGGGTGGTTTCACCTGCGACGTCAAGTTGCGGCAGCCTGGCTGCTCCCCACCGTTAGCGGCTGAAGTAGTAGAGACTGGGATCATCAACGACCCACTCCGTCGACCAGCTTCGGCCGTCATCCTGAACGACGATGTTGAAGAAGAACGTATTCAGCGTTTCTCCGGTATTGCCGTACGGCTTGGTGGTCGCCAGGTGGTCCTTCTCCGTCAACGGATCCACTCCCGGACTGGCGTAATATTGAACCATTCCGTCAGGAGTGAACGTCATCCCCAGCGTCCACCAGCCGGTCTTGGTGATTCTCGGACCGACAATGTCTTCCCCCCGTTCGTCGGAACGGATCAGCAACAGCGCCGAGTCTTCGGTGTTCTTCCCGTCCGTCTTGCTGTTGAACTGAATGAAGAACCCGGGCCAGTATTCCTCGCGTTTCATCGAGACGCGGCCAAGTTTCCAGAGTTTTTTGCGCGTGGAGGTTTCCGGCTTCAGGGAACTCCCCGTCAATTCGGCGCGAAAGCCGAATGAGGCACCGGTTCGGTTCTCCCAATACTCAAACGGGGGAAGAAACACGCGAACCACCACGCTGGGGCTTTTGGAAACCGGCACCGGTCCCCCCAGCAGTTGCGACACATTGACGAGCAGATCGTCCTGCTGCATCTTGTAACTGAGCCGGCCGGGAACCCCTGCCAGGCTGGTCCGCATCAGGAGTGCCCCCTGGCTGCCCGGTAGCCCGCCGGGGGGAGTCTCCACCCGGACGATCTTGTCAGGATGTCCACGATACGTGCTCTCGTAGATTCGCTGATTCTTGGAGATCCCGGCAGGCAATCGATCGTCCTGATCGATGTTGGCGCTGCTTTTGGGGCCATTGACGTGGTAACCCCACTCCGGATCTTCGAAGTCGTCCCCAACCTGCGCGACTTTCTGGCCGCGGCCCGGCACGACCCGCGACTGGTATTGGGCCAGCCCAGTCCCGGCCGTCAGGGCCAGCAGCCCCCCCACCATCAGCCGCTTGTTTCTCAGCAGACTTCGCAGCGTATTGACGATCTTCATGCTCGTGCCTCGCCTACCCCGATCGATCCGGGGAATAAACTGGTCCAGAAAAATGGGTCAGGGAGCGTACAGCGGCTCGTGATGGGGTGCGTCGGGTGGCCAGCGCAAGCAGGACGCCAATCGTTCTTCGAATGGAACCCGGTGATCGCGGGCCACCAGCGGCGGCCAACTCCCAGGGTTTGCGCTTGTCGCGCAGCCAACCAACAGCGGTCCAGCCAGGCAGGCTGCCAGACACGTTCTGATGCAGCCCCCCTGGATTTCCCGACGCAGCATGACTGGCCTTCCATGACAGGATGGCAGTCAACTCGTGGGAAAGCGCGACCCCCTCCCAGGCGTCAACCGCCAAGCAGCCATTTTATCGGCAATCCTGGAGGCCCCGGCATCAACGGTGCGAATCAACCGCGCCAACCCGCGCCATCGGCATACCTTGACGCGCCCCCAACCCCCACAGGCGAACGGCCCAGCGTAAGCTGGCCGGTCAGGCGACAGCCCAGCCCAAGTTGGCCGGACATCAAGCCCCCACACCCGACCTACTGCCCCGCCGGATTGAATCCCCCCACCGCCGGTTCCGCGGAGGTCTCCTTCGCGGACTTGAGATCAAAGTTCAACTGCCGATTACCCCCTTTGGGAACTTCAGCCGTCAACGTGGTTCGTTCGTTGTAATGAGGGGGAAGAATCTGCACCCCCGTTTGATTCGTCGAGGTGATCTGCACCCGATGCTTTCCGATCACAGCTCCAGGGGCCAGAGCGGTGTAGGACAGCGTGTATTTTCCATTGGCATCGGTCAGCGCAGACGAACTCCCCAGATTGAGATCCTGCTTTTTGGGATCGGCTCCCTCGGGCAAAAAGGTGATGTAGGCCAGCGCCAACGGGGCGCCATCCAGGGTCACCACTCCCGAAACCGGCGCCAGTGGGGGAAGATCGCCCCTAAGCCATTGGGAATACCACCACCAGTAGATCCCCAGCGCCAGGACGATTCCCGCGGCGGCCGGACCGATGTACTTGCTGAAATACAGGACCACCTCTTTGACCGAATACCCTTCTTCATCGGTCACATCCCGTTCGCCCTGGCCAAAGGCGCGAGTGGCCCGTTGGGGGTCCAGTTCACCCCCCCCGCCTTTATCGCCACGGGCCATCAGCGACTTGGCGATGCCGGCCGCTGTGGTCGCTGGCGGGGCTGCAGCCGGAGCGGCACCACGGCGCGGCGGCTTCCCTTTGGCTCGGCGGACTTCTCCTTCGTCCTCTTTGGCCCAGTCATCGGCGTCTTCGTCGATCGCCTCGTCGTTTTCGATGACCAGGTATCCCCCCCGTTTGGGGGCCGGACCTGACTCCAGAATCTTTTCGATTTCGTCGTCGCTGAGATTGGAATCCCCGCCGTCAGTCGCGGGGTCGGCCAGAGCGGTCGAAAGTTCAAAATGCGAATCGGGACCAGCCGCTGCGTCTTCAGGCTGCTGGTCATGCGCGGGCGCAGACGCGATCACCAAGGGGCGTGCTTGGGCCTCGCTCCCGCCGTCGGGATCGGGAACGCGAAACTCCCCCTTACACTTAGGACAGCGCCCCTGCGTGCCTGCCTTCTCATCCCTGATGTTGAGCACCGAGCCGCATTCTTCACACTGATAGCGAATCGTCATGCCTGGATCACTCGAACAGCCCGCCGGGGACGGGAACGCGGTTGGCGATATTGCCGAGGTTCTGGAAGACCGTCAGGTTGATGTTCTGGCTGATGCCATGCACGGCGCCGTCGGCGAACAGGAAATTGCACACCTGCGGATGCTGACTTCCGGGGACGTCGTAATGCACCTGCTTGTTGATTCCGAACCGGCAACTGAACATGGTTGCCGCGCCCCCCCAAGCCCAGCCGTCGCTGCTCTGGAGCAGGGGATTGATCGTCTGTTCGAACACGCCGTTCAATCGCTGCACTTCCCCCACCATGATGACGTTGGTCAAGCCGTCGGAAATGTCCGCAACGGCCGTGTTGCTGTTCACATAAAACACCCCCCGGTGGAGGTTGGCCGGCAACAGGGTGTAGGGCTGCTGCGAATTGACCTGCGGCCAGTTAAGCTGTCCGGGCATCAAGTCCCAGGTGGCGCGGTTGTCGTTGTCGTTGAACGCCGGTCCGGAGCCGGTGCATCCGCCGTAGTCGTTGCCGCCACCATACCAGTTGGGATTCACGCGAAAGACGTTCTGATAACTCTTGGGGTCCATGTTCTTGCGGCGACTGGGGCAGTAAAATGTGGCGATCTCTTCCTGCGCCGGAAAGATCGACACAAACCCCGTCCCGGCATCAATCCTCGTCTCATTCGTGCCGTTCCACCAGACGTTGTAATTGAAGTTCCAATAGTCGTAGACATTGGTCTTGTCCAACCCCGGCAGTATCATGAGCATCCAGCTCGTCCCTTGCAGTCCCGCCCCAGGACCGGACTGCTGCAATATCGCCGGATTGCCATTGGCCATCCCCACACCGGTCGCGACCCCCAACTGCGAGGTGGTCGATTCGAACGGCCAGGCATAGCGCAGGGTGTTGGCGGTGAAGCCCCCGTTGTACAGGACGTTCACCTGGCCGGGGGGAAAGACCTTGTGCTGATCATGGTAGTTTTGCAGCGCCAGCCCAATCTGTTTGAGGTTGTTCTGGCATTGCGTTCGCCGCGCCGCCTCGCGGGCGTTTTGGACGGCCGGCAGCAAGAGCGCCACCAGGATGCCAATGATCGTGATCACCACCAACAATTCGATCAACGTGAAGCCGACGCGGCGGCGCCGCCTGAATGCTACTTGGCGCATAAGTCACCTTTCACTCGGGATGCGGAAAAAACCAAAATCGACACTCGCGCCGGTCAGGGCACGTGGCACTCGTCCTGTGACTATTGGTATGAGCCCCCAATCCCGCAACGCGGCGACGGGGAGCCCGCCCCCAGCTATCATACCGTTTCCCGATTCCTTGTGAACAGCAGTCCGCTATTTCCGGAGCAAAAATCTGACGAATCTCCAGGTCGCCGGTCCTGACGATTGCAACGCCAAGTCCCAAGAAAACGGACTTTCTCCCCCTTCCAACGGTCGAACAGCGGGGGACTGGTTTACAGCGACTGGCGGGTCGGTTACAAAAAACCAACCTCGATGGTCCGTCCTGGTGGGCTTGTTCCTCCGTCACCCCGCAACTCGAGACGATTCATGCATCCTACCGCACCTCGTTTGCCGTGCCGCCGACTTTTGAATTGGGCCGTTCTATCGGGGCTTTTGGGACAGTGTGTCCCCCTGGCAACCGCCGCCGATCCCCCCGCGGCCAGCGCTGCCGCTCCCCCCGCGGCTGGACACTCACTGCATGGCGAGAGTTTCAACGAAGGGCCACGGCAGCGGGCCTATGTGATGCAGGGGACCGGTCCGGTCAAGTTTCCCGTCACCTGCACCAATCCGCAGGTTCAGGAGTTCATCAATCAGGGGATTGGGCAGTTGCACGGCTTCTGGTACTTCGAAGCCGAACGCTCATTCCGCCAGGCCGCCGCGCTGGAACCCAATTGCGCCAGCGCCTATTGGGGCATGGCAATGGCCAATACCAACAACGAAAAGCGGGCCAAGAGCTTCATTGCCGAAGCGGTCAAACGCAAAACTGGCATCACCGAGCGCGAGACAATGTACATCGACGCGCTGGACGCCCTGTACAAAAGCGATCTATCTCAGGCCAGGAACGACCAGGAACGCCAGCAGAGAAACCGCGAGCGCTTCGAGGCCTACGCCAAGGCGCTGGAACGCATCCTCTACAAGTTCCCCACGGATCTGGAGGCCAAGGCGCTCCTGGGACTGCAATTGTGGTTGAACCGGAATTCCGGCAGCGAGATTGGCAGCCATCTGGCGGTCGATGCCCTGCTCAAGGAAGTCCTGGCGGTCGAGCCGATGCATCCCTGCCATCATTACCGCATCCATCTGTGGGACTACGAAAAGGCGGACCTGGCGCTCGACTCAGCCGCCCGTTGCGGGCAGGCCGCTCCGGGGATCGCTCACATGTGGCACATGTCGGGGCACATCTTCTCGCGACTGGAACGATACGCGGACGCCGCCTGGCAACAGGAAGCGTCGGCTCGCGTCGATCATGCCTACATGATGCGCGACCGCATTTTCCCCGATCAGATCCACAATTACGCTCACAACAATGAATGGCTGATTCGGGATCTGGCGCATGTGGGACGCGTTCGGGACGCCATCGATCTGGCCAAAAACCTCTCCGAGCTCCCCCGCCATCCGCAACACAACCCTCTGGCGGGAGGCAAGAGCGCTCAATTCGGCCGCATGCGTCTGTTCGAAGAGCTGACCCGATTTGAACTGTGGGACGAATTGACCACGTTGTGCGAGACTCCCTATTTGGAGGCGACCGACCTGCCGGCCGAACAGATCAAGCGGCTCAGAACGCTTGGCGCCGCCCGCTTCCGCAAAGGAGACGCCCAGGGGGGCGCCGCGTTGCTTCAGGAGATTGAAACTCGACTTCTCCAGGCTCGGGGGCTTACCGCGGGGGCAGAATTTCGTCCCGCTCCCGTGGCGCGGCCATCGAACGAAGATGGATCTCCCGCTCCCAAGTCGGACGCAGAAAATCAGCAAGAGGCGCGCGCCCGACCCCTCGAATTGGCGCAGGACGAACTCCGCGGCCACCAGGCTGTCTCGCAGGGTAACTTCAAGGCGGCGCTCGTATTTCTCAAACGAGCTGGCGGCGTCGATCCCAGCTATCTGGCGCGTCTGGAGTGGCAATCGGGAGACAAGGCCGAAGGACTCAAGTCGGCCAGGGCCGCAGTCTCTTCGCATAAAAATCAGGCGCAGCACCTGGCGGCGCTGGTGGAACTCTTGTGGCAATCGGGCGAGAACAAAGAAGCGACGGAGCGGTTTGCGGAACTCCGTGAATTGGCCGCGCGGGCAGACCTGGATATCCCTCCCTTCGCCCGCCTGGCGCCAATTGCCGCGGCGCTGGGTTATCCGGCCGATTGGCGCGTTTCAAAACCCGATCTGCCCGATGTCGGCCAGCGTCCCCCACTGGACTCACTGGGCCCTTACCGCTGGTCCCCCACTGGGGCGCCAGACTGGAACCTGACCGACGCCTCCGGACAGGAATACTCGCTGGCGCAGTATCGCGGTCGCCCGGTGGTGCTGATTTTCTATCTGGGATATCAGTGCTTGCATTGCGCCGAGCAATTGCAGAAATTCGCCCCGCTGACGGCGGAGTTTCAGGCCGCCGGAATCTCGCTGCTGGCCGTCAGCACCGACGATCGCAGCGGCCTGGCCAAGTCGCTCGAAAACTACAAATCGGGAGTCTTTCCCTTCCCACTGACGACCGACTCCGGCCTGCATGTGTTCCGCAGCTACCGGGCGTTTGACGATTTCGAGCAGAAACCGCTGCATGGGACATTTTTCATCGACCATGCCGGTCTGGTCCGCTGGCACGACATCAGCCACGAGCCATTCCAGGACGCGAAGTTCCTGCTCGAAGAGGCCAAGCGTTTGCTGTCCCTTTCCGGAAATCGGTCCCCCGGAAACGTTACCGGGCCGGGGATCACGGCCCGGTAAAGACCAATCTAATCGATGCACTACTGCGACGGGTAACACGCCGCGCGATCTGGAGCGGAATCGTCCCGGCGGAAACGGGGCGCGTCAATGCATCTGAAAGCTGTGGCACGGCCAGACTTCGCGATCCGCGTCACACGCCATGTCCCTTTCCGAACTGATAGCGTCTTTATGCCGCCCTGGGGCCTTTCCCGCTCCGGTCGATGACGTTGAGGTCCGGCAGACGCATATTTCCGCCGTCTTTCTGGGAGGCGACCTGGCCTACAAAATCAAAAAGCCGGTGCAGTTCAGCTTCTTGGACTTCAGCACGCTGGAACTGCGGAAGCGGTTTTGCGAGCTCGAAGTGCGGCTCAATCGGCGTCTGGCGCCCGATGTCTACCTGGACGTCGTTCCAATTGCGTTGGACGATGGTACGCTCCGCTTCGAAGGGACGGGCGAACCAGTGGAATGGGCTGTGAAAATGCGGCGTCTTCCGCAGGCGGCGACGTTGGAAATCCTCGTTCAGCAGGACCAAGTCTCCGTCCCGCAGTTGCAAGCGATCGCGCAGCGCCTTGCCAGATTCCACCGGGATGCCGAGAGCAACCCCCGGATCAGCGCCTTCGGACGGTTCGAGGCTGTGGCTCGAAATCTCCGGGAGAATCTGGCGATCGCAGCCCCCCTGGTGGGCCAGACCGTGGCCCCGGCCATCTTCGACCGTCTGACCTTCCTGACCGAGCAGAAACTGCTGGAACTGCAACCCACGATCGAATGGCGCGCCGCGCAGGGAGTGCCGCGAGATACTCATGGAGATCTCCATCTGGATCATGTGTACCTGTTTCCGGACCGTCCCTCCCCGTCGGATCTGGTGATTGTCGACTGCATCGAATTCACCGAACGCTTCCGTTACACCGACCCGGTGGCGGACATGGCGTTTCTGGCGATGGACTTGTCGTTTCACGGACGCCCCGACCTGGCGAAGTCATTCTGCGATGCCTATTTCGAAGCGGCGGAAGACCAGACTGGCCGCGCGTTGCTCCCGTTGTACCTGTCATACCGCGCTGCCGTACGTGGCAAGGTGGACGGGCTGACCTTGATCGAGCCGGAAATTCCCGAGTCGGAACGGAACGCGGCGCTGGCCCGCGCACGAGGACACTGGCTCCTGGCGCTGCATCCGCTGGAAGAACCGCTTCGGCGCCCCTGGCTGATTCTGATCAGCGGCCTCCCCGGATCCGGAAAGTCGACTTTGGCGCAGGGACTGGCTGCCGCGGTCGGTGCCAAGGTCATTCGGTCCGATGTCGTTCGCAAGGAATTGGCGGGCCTGTCGCCGACCAGTTCCGCTCCGGTTCCCCCCGGAGGAGGCCTGTACAGCGCTGACTGGAACGACCGGACCTATGCCGAATGCCTGCGCCGCGCCGAGCAACGACTTTTCCTCGGCGAACGGGTGATCATCGATGCCACGTTCGTGGAAGAGGGCCGCCGCCGAGTATTCCTTGAGGCGGCCGTTCGCTGGGGAGTGCCAGCGCTGTGGCTCCTGTGCGACTCCCCTTCGGAGCTCATTCGGCAGCGGCTGGCGGCACGCCACTCAGACGCGTCGGACGCGGACTGGACGATCTACCAAACGGCGGCGCAGCGGTGGGAGTCTCCCGGACCAATGTCCTTGCGGTCTCTTCATCGCCTGGAAACGACCGGCACACCGGAGCAGGGAGTGGCGGCCGCCCATGCAATTCTGCGGGAAGCGGGGTTTGCGTGATCGCCTATGCGACCTGCGCCGCTTGCGGGTGCGGTTGCCAGAATCCGCGGCGTGCGTTATTTGTGGGCAGTCACTGGAACGACATTCTAATTTCAATTGCATCGAAACTGTACAGAAAGCGGTGACATGGCAGACAGAGTAAGGATTGCGATCATCGGCGCAGGCGCCGTCGCGGACTATCACCATGTTCCGGGGATCCGGCTGGATCCCCGGGCACAGTTGGTCGCCGCTTGCGACCCCAACCGGGATCTGTTGGCGCGGCGCATGACGGAGTGGGAACTTCGCCGAACGACCAGCGATTACACCCAGATCGCCGCCGATCCCGATATCGACGCGGTCATCATCTGCACCCCGAACGACACCCATTTTCCGATCACCATGGCCTGTCTGGCGGGAGGCAAGCACGTGATGTGCGAGAAGCCGCTGGGCTTGAACTGTGGCGAAGCGCACCAGATGTACCAGGAAGCGCGTCGCCGCAACTTGCGGCACATGACCGCCTTCACCTACCGCTTCGCCCCGTCCATGCGCTACCTGCGGCAGCTCGTCTCCTCCGGCGGATTGGGAGTGCCGCGGCACTTTCGCAGCCAGCGGTTTTTGGATTGGCCGGAGACGAGTTGGAGCTGGCGGCAGTACAAGAAGACGGCCGGCGCTGGGGATCTCTTCGACATGACGATCCATCGGATCGACTATGCGCAGGATCTGATGGGACAAATGACGTCGATTTGCGGCGCCGTGCAACAGTTTGTCCCGCGCGATCGCAACCCCGATGGTTCCTCCTGTCCCCCGTCGGAGGTGGATGACTGGTCGGCGCTGATCTGCCAGTTTTCTCGCGGCGGAGTCGGTGTGCTGGAAGGGACCACCCTGGCCAAAGGCTATCACTATGACGGATTCGGACACGACTGGGCGGAGGTGAACGGGAGCGACGCCACGGCGGTGTACCAGCTACGGGAACCTAACACCATTTTGCTGGGACGGCACGGCGAATCGCTGCAGAAGGTTGACGTCCCGCCGGAATTCCTGGTTCCTGCCGGGAGTCCGCGCGATCCCAAACAGGGGGTGCCCAGCACTGTCTTTCGCTACGATCTGGCTTGGGAATTCGTCTCTGCCATCGTCGAAGGGCGGGATGCGATTCCGGGATTTCATCATGGCGCCAGCGCCCAGGCCGTTGCCGATGCCGTGCTGGAATCGTTTGACAAACGGACCTGGATTTCTCTGGACGCTAATACCCTCTCATGACCGCCGACGAACTCAAAGCGCTGCAGCTTCCACTTAAGAATCGCTACAAAGAGACCCCGACCGCCGCGCAGGTGGTGATGCGGGCGGAAGGGCGCCTGGGGAGCCGCGACCTGACGTGCGACGTTCCCACCTGGAAAGGGGTGGTTGAAGCGGGACTGCATCCGATGGCGGGTGGCGACGGAAAGAGCGCCTGCTCCGGAGAGATGTTGCTGGAGGCAGTGGTGGGTTGCGCGGGAGTGACGTTGCGAGCGGTCGCCACGGCCCTGGCGATCCCGCTCCGGGGGGCGACGATCACCGCCCTGGGTGAACTCGACTTCCGCGGCACGCTGGGGGTCAGCCGCGAGACTCCGGTCGGGTTTCAGTCGATCAAACTGTCATTCGACCTGGAGAGCGACGCCCCCGCCGACCAGCTCGACAAATTGGTGCAGTTGACAGAACGCTATTGCGTCGTCCTCCAGACCCTCAAGTCCCCGATCAGCGTCTCGGCGGAACGGAGTTCATAAAGTTCAATCCACACACCGGTTCCACACCGTCCGCTCGACCACCCAGATGTTTCGGTACTGGACTGCGTTGCCGTGGTCTTGCAGCTTGATCGGTCGTGGCTGCGGACCTTCGGCGCTCCCCGCGCCGGTGGGACCAGCCAGGGGAGCATCCTTTTGGACGACGATCCCGTTGTGCCGGACGGTGACCCGCGCTGGACTGGCCTTGTTTCCTGACTGGTCGAATCGCGCCGCGATGAAGTCAATGTCGTAAGTCTGCCAGGTCATCGGGGGAAAGCACATATTGAGGAGCGGCGGCCGGGCCTTATAGAGGGCGCCGCATTCGTTGTTCGCTCCCTCCAGGCCAAACGAATCGAGGATTTGCACCTCGTATCGTCCCTGAATGTAGACCCCGCTGTTGCCCCGAGCCTGCCCCTGTGCCATCGGCATGTACGGGGTGCGAAACTCCAGGTGCATCGAGAAATCGCCGTACTCGCGGCGCGTTTGCGTTCCCGCCCCCAGCAGCCGGTCGGCTGTCAGGTGCGGGTTGGAAAAACCGTGCGCCCCCTGGTCGTCCAAGAGAATTGTGGCCCCCTGAGGTGGCTTCGCTCCCAGCGTGCGGCTGGTCCGCTGCATCTTGAGGATCCTCCCCAGAACCGAACCGGACCGGTCGTGGACCAGCCCCTTGTCGGCAGAGAGAATCAGTTCCCGATCTGCGGAGCGCAGCCGGGAATCGACCAGCGATCTGTGGCCGACATACCGCCGCGCGTTGTGGCGATTGCCTCCGTTTCCCGGAAGCCCTCCCGGAAACTCGACCGCTTCCAGGCGGCCTCCTCCGAGCGCCACAATCTGGAACCCGGTCCAGGCGGTGTCGGCTCCCGGTCGGGACTGGACGAAACCAGCGTACTCCCCTTGGATCGCGAAGTCGTCATCCAGGGAAGGGAGCTCGTGGGTTGCTTCGGCTCCATGCACCAAGCCCCTTTGGCAAACCGCCAACGCCAGGAGCAGGACGCACCAACCGGAATGTCCCAGACGCATAGGCCAGTTGAATCGCACGGAGCTGCCTCCCCTCTACCGCCAGACGCCAACCACGAGCACGCCAGCCGGACTTTCGACGCTTCGGAATCGCAACCGCTGCGTCACGATCGATCAGAACGCCAACGGCAGCGGGTGGGGCTGGATCAGGAAGGGGAAGACGCGAATCGGTTTGCCGACGGGGTAGTTCGCCTTGTAGACCAATTGCGCAGCGCGATCGGCCGCGTACTGCAGCTTCGTAAATTCCAGCCCGCAGAAATACTCGGTGCTGCATTCCGCCGCGACGTCGGCGAAGACTTCACCGGCCGAAGCGGCATGCCGCCGTACGCCATGCAGACTGTTCTCGCGCACTTTGACACCAGCCGCGGCGAGTTTAATCAGACCTTTCAGGAATCGCCCGGTGGTGGAGTCGGCCCCCGTGGCGCGGAGCAGCCGCTCCCACTCCTCGTGCGCCTCCCAGTAATACCCCAAGTTGAACAGGTCAATCGCCCACAAGTAACAGCGATTCTCCGCCCAGGTTTCGGCGTCCAGGGCCAGTGGAGGGGGTTGTTTACGATTGTGACTGTGCCCGCGCGGATCGCGGATGGGGTGCGGAGAACCAGCCCCTGGAACGTACGTGTAGCGGGGAGGCTCAGACGAGGGGAGCAGGCGGGGGATGTCGGCTTCAAGCTGCATCATCCGAAAATTCTCCAATTTCTCTAGGGTGGGTGCGACTGGCGCCGCGTCGTGAGGCGGGCGGGATGGTACTTGGGCAGGGATTGAGAGCAGCAGTTGTTCCACTAGACTACTCAATTCCGCGGACAAATCGAGAGGAAAACGGCAAAAATTGCGATTTTTATGAAATCGAACCGGTCCCATTTGGCAAATTCGTACCGGTCAGCCGCGATACCTCCCGCTTGATCCGGGAAACGATCCCTAAAAATCCCCGCCGCCGAGTCATCCCCAGCGTCTCCGACAACCCCAGTCGGGGGAGGAAATCGTCCGGCAATTGCAGAACTTCCGCCGGGGTCGCGCCGGCCAACCCCTCCACCAGGAGCGCCACGAATCCACGCACCGTCGGCGACTTCTCCGTCACGCTCGCCTCCAGGTGTACCCCCCCGTCACGCACCTCGACCCACAGGTAAACGGGCGTCTGGCACTCCTGAATGCGGCAGCCCGGATCCGGTGATACTCCCCCTTGGACCCGCGCGGTGGGGGGGAGCGTTTCGGAGAACTCCATCAGCGTCTCCAGGGCGATCTCCGGATCATTCTCGTCAAATTCCGCCAAAAGCTGGTCGAGTTTCATACCAGACGATTTTTGCCAGTTTCGCAGGGGTACTCAAGATGAGTCTTCCCCCTGCGAGCGGATTTCCCGAAATCGGCAATCTACGCGGCGTCGCCCGCGTTCGCAATCCAGCAGAATTCTGTTTCGGCGAGATGATTTTTCAGCCGCGTCGGCCGGTGCATCCGGGGTACATTGAACAATTAACGCATAATCTGGGGCAAAAAATGGCGGTAAGGCAGGCACTGCCACAATCATTGCTTCGGTGAACTGCGCCATAAAAGGCAGAATCACAAGGCGAAACGCCCTTCCGCGGACGACGTCTGGTACGCCACAACACAGCCATTTTCTGCCCGAGATTTTTTTGCCTTCTCCATTCCCACCCGTTCGAATCGTCGCGATCGCAGCGCGTCGTAGATGGAACCACGGATGATCAGTGGATCGAGTCACAGGTGATGATCCGTGCCCATCCGTGATATCCGTGGTCAAATCCCTTTTTTGGTTGTGGCTAACGGCCGCGCTGTGCTCTTTGCAAGATCAACATCCTCAAGACCGCGGCGGTTTCCCCTTTGTGCGCCCCGCAGCGTGCGGATGCGCTTTCTCATACGTCTCGCGGAGCCGTTTGTTGCTGACGTGCGTGTAAATCTGCGTGGTGGTCAGGCTCTTGTGCCCCAGCAGTTCCTGGACGCTCCGCAGGTCGGCCCCGCCGTCCAGCAGATGCGTGGCAAAGCTGTGCCTGAGCGTGTGCGGCGTCGTCAGTTTGTCCAGACCGGTCTGGCGAATGTATTTCTCCAGCAGCCTCCCGACGCTTCGCGTGGTGAGCCGTCGACCGCGCTTGTTGAGAAACAGCGCCGTTTGCTGCATGGCAGGGGCTTGAGGATCAGGCTCACGGAGCTCAATCCAGCGCGCCAGGGCGACGGCGGCATGCCGCCCGATCGGCGCAAAGCGCTCTTTTCGCCCCTTGCCCAGTACGCGGAGGACTCCCGCGTCTTTGTCCCAACTCTCGACGTTGAGTGACGCCAGTTCGGCGACCCGCAGCCCGGCGGAATACAGCGTTTCAAGAATCGCCCGATCGCGCAACCCCATCGGTTGATTCGCCGGAGGGGCCTCCAGGAGTTGAACCACCTGTTCGGCGGAAAGGAAATGGGGGAGGCGGCGTCCGGCGCGGGGCGTGCGAAGTGCTTTGGCGGGGTTGGTCGCCGCGAGTCCTTCTCGGCAACAATACCGGAAAAAGCTCCTCAAACAGGCGAGCCGCCGAGCCATTGTAGTCCGCGCGTAGTCGCACTCATGCAGGTAAGCGACGTACCCGCGTAGCATGGCGACCGTGACCTGGCCGGGTGCTGCCGGAAGCCCCCCCCCGAACTCATGGAAGTATTCCAACAGGCTGGCGAGGTCTTCGTGGTATGACTTAATCGTCAGGGACGAGCAGTTGCGTTCAATCCGCAGATACTTGAGAAACGCATCAATGGCGGATTGCATCGTCCGTCCTACCGCGAAGCGCGGGGCGCACGCAGCGCGGCCGCCTCTTCGGCTGCCTCGCGATCGAGCTTGCGGACCCGCTGGCTGAGGACCGCCGCGTCATACCAGGAGAAGCTCAGCTCGGGATTTCCGGCGAACCGCCCCAGGGTTTGCAGAAGGGTCGAGGTGCTTTCGTTGTCGTACAAAAAGATGTAGCGTTCGGCCTCCTTGACCATCGCCACGACATTGATGCCCCGTTCCATCGTGAACCGTCCCTTCGGTTGCCGTCCATTGTGCAATCTACCGGATTCATTATCGGCAACCGGCGGTCTCCCACATTTCCAAATCCAGCCGAACTCAGGGAGTCCGACGCCAGACGGGGGGGGAGCCTCGCAATTCCTCCGGGGCGATGTGAAAGACGTCGATGGAATGCCCCACGCGGGCCACCGGGACGAATCCGCGAAGCCAGCCAAATTCGTCCACTCCCACTGACCGCATCGAGCCGTCGGGATTGCGGATGGTGTGCGGGCGGCCTTGCAGGAAGTTCACACTGACGGCAAACCAGCCCGGCTGCGGGCGCGGCGGAGGAAGGTGGTAATGGATGTCCAGGGAGGCCGGGGGGAGCATTCCAAAATAGGCCAGCCCCACGTCATCAATCTGGTGGTCATCGAGAAACCGCTTCAGCTCCCGTAAATCCTGCCCCCAATCCAGATTCGAATCGAGCAGATGCCGCCGTCCCCCCACTGGTCCTCCCGACGCTTCATTGAAATAGGCCAGATGGTGTGGATGATGCCGCAGCGACAGCGGCAGGAGCGCCACTCCCAAACCCACAAGCACCGTCCGAACCCGATAGCGCTTCCACTGCACCCAGCGGGCCGACTCCGCCGCCAGCAGATGCAGGAATGGAAACGCCGGCAGCACATACCGCAGCCCCAACTGCATGCGGGTGCTGCTGCCGATCCCTACCATGATCAGCACCGGCAGCCAGAACATCCCCTCGCGACGCCAACTCACCCGTTCCTTCCCTGGCCGCAACTGGAACAGCAGCGCCAGAGCGAAGAGCCATTGGGCCGCGTGAGGCATTTTGTACGCCAGCGCGCAGAGGAAATACTCCCCAAATCCGACCAGGCTCAGCGTCCCATCCAGATACACCGGATGCCGCCCCTCCATGATCCGCCGCTGCTCATCGAGTCCCTGGACAAAGTCGCTGGGGAACGGGATCGGAAGATGCCGCCACCACCCCGTCGGCTGAGAGAACGGCTGGAGCGACTCGCTTCCGAACGTGTAGTCCCCCCAGGAACGAAACGAGCCGCGAAAGAGATAACCGGCGTTGAGCACGACGCCACTCGTGCAATACGCGACAGCAAGATAACAGATCGCCGATCGAAGCCTCGCTTTCCAAGTCCCCGGGCCGGACGGTTCGGGAGGCGGCGCGGCTCCCGAATCACCCGCCGAGCCGCCGGACGATCGGGCGTCGTTCGCAGTGGGTTCCCGGTCCCGGCGTCCAACGAACCAGAACATCGGCACGAGGGGATACAACAGGACGTTGGTGAACTTGGCGAGTTGTGCCAACCCCAACAGGACGCCCAGACCCAGGGCGCGGCGCCAGCCGGTTTGGCCCCCCATCCTCCAAGCCGCATACAACGTGGCGAAGAACAGGCACGCTCCTCCCATGTCGGGAGTGATCAGGGCGGCATTTGCCAGCACCGTGGGGCAGCAGGTCCAGAGCGCCACCGCCAGGCAACTCCCCCATTCACCCGCCACACTCCTTCCCCAGCGGGCCAGGAGCCACGCCGTCAGCAGCGACCAGACGACGTTCATCGAGCGCGCCAGCGTGAAATACAGTTCGTAATTGGCCCGATTCTGCTCCAGAAACTGGTCCCCCAGTTCCGTCAGTCCTTTGGCGGCGGCCTGGCTGTCCACCTCCGCCGACGTGAAGAGCAGCGGGAGCGCCCCCCACAGCCGCGTCAGCGGAGGATTCAACTGGTCAAAGTCGAATCTCCCGGTCTTCCACGCCAAAAGCCCCGCGGGGAGATGCCAATATTCGTCGTGCGTGACCGTCAGCCGCCGCGCGGCGTCGATAGCCAACCCGGCATGCAGCGCCAGCAGCAGGCCGATGCAGACTCGCCTTGCCCGATGATTGGCCATGCCACTCCCTCCGCATCCCCAGCCGCGCTCCCAGGTCTCCTGTCGCCGCGACGGTTGACGTTTGGTCCCCGAATGGACGCGAGAGAGGCCTCGACTACTTCTTCAGGATTTCGTGCAATACGCGTGGGGGAGACATCGGCAACTGCAACATGCGGACCCCCACCGCGCGGAAGATGGCGTTGGCCAGGGCGGCCGGCGGAGGAACGATCGGCACTTCTCCCACACCGCGGACGCCGTAGGGATGCCCTGGATTGGGAACTTCCACCAGAATCGTATCGATCAGGGGGAGGTCGTAACAGGTGGGAATCCGGTAGTCGAGGAACGTGGCGTTCTTCATGACGCCGCTGCCGTCGTAGAAATACTCTTCGTTGAGTCCCCAGCCGATCCCCTGCACGGCCCCCCCTTGTATCTGTCCTTCCACGTAACTGGGGTGAATCGCCGTCCCGACATCCTGCGAGGCGGTGTACCGCAACACCTGCACTTTGCCGGTTTCAGGATCCACTTCGACATCGACCACGTGCGTGGCAAACGCGCCGCCGCATCCTTCCGGGTCGACCGAACCGCGACCGACGATCGGCTCGCCGGTTTTGTTGACCTGCGCCGCGAGCTCCTTAAACGTGAATTTCTTCTCCGCGGGACCAATGATCGAACCGTCCCTGTAGCTAACCTGGGCCGGATTGACCTCCCAGATCTTGGCGGCCCGTTCCACCATCTGCCGCTGAATGTCCAGGGCCGCCTCGTACGCCGCGTACCCGGTGGCAAACGTCACCCGGCTCCCTCCCGTCACGTCGGTGTACCCGACGCTGTCGGTATCGCCGACGGTGGGAACGACCTCTTCCGCGGAGATTCCCAGCGTCTCAGCCAATTGCATGGCAATGCCGGTCCGCGAACCACCGATGTCGGTCGAGCCCTCCACGAGGGCCACCGTGCCGTCTGCGTTGACCGTCGCCGAGGCGGCGGATTTCAGGCCGCAATTGAACCAGAATCCGCTGGCCACTCCCCGTCCTTGAAACTTGCCCGTCAGCGGCGTCTTCCAATGTTCGCTGTTGCGGATCGCTTCAACCGATTCAATCATCCCCACGCGGGGAAAGACCGGACCATCCACGCGCCGCGTCCCCTCGCGAGCGGCATTCTTCAACCGGAATTCCAGCGGATCCACTTTCAGCGCTTCGCACAATTCGTCCAGCACCGTCTCCATGGCGAACGCCGCATTCGTCGCCCCTGGAGCGCGGTACGCCGAGGTTTGCGGCTTATTGACCACCACGTCGTACCCGTCAATCCGCCCGTTGGGGACATCGTAACAGGCAAAGATGCACATCGCCCCTGCGCCGATCGGCGAGCCGGGGTAGCCCCCCGCCTCATACGCCATGTACGCCTGCGCGGCGGTGATCTTCCCCTGCGCATCGGCTCCGACTTTCACTTTGATATAGGAACCGGGAGTCGGGCCGGTTCCTTCGAATACGTCGGCTCGGCTCATCAGCACTTTGACCGGCTTGCCCGACTTGCGGGAGAGAACCGCCGCCACTGGCTCCAGATAGACGCGGATCTTTCCACCAAAGCCCCCCCCGATTTCCATCGGAATGACTTTGACGTGTGAGATCGGCACTCCCACGAGTTCCGCCACCTGCTGGCGGACGGTGAACGATCCCTGGGTGCTCGTCCAAACGGTGATGTGTCCGTCGGCATTCCACATCGCCGTGGCGTTGTGCGGCTCGATGTAGCCCTGATGCACCGTCGCGGTTCGAAATTCCCGCTCGACGACCACTTTGGCGGCGGCGAAACCCTTGTCGATGTCCCCTTTTTCGAACCGAAAATGCTTGGCCACGTTGCTGGGAGTCTTGGCCGCTTTCCCCATCTCGTCGGTGAACAAGTCATCATGCAACAGCGGGGCGCTGGGCTTCATCGCCGCTTCGACGTCGAGCACGGCCGGAAGCACTTCGTACTCAACACGGATCAGGGCCGCCGCCTCTTCCGCCAGGTGGATCGTGTCAGCCGCCACCGCGGCCACCGCCTGGCCGCGATAAAACACCTTGTCGGCCGCCAGGATGTTGTTGCTCAAGTGCCGCATGTTGACGGCCCCCTCTCCCAGCTCCAGCATTCGGTTTCCCGGATGCATCAAGTCCTGGTGGGTGGCGACCGCGCGAACGCCGGGAAGGGCCAGCGCCTGGGAGGTGTCGATCGACTTGATTTTGGCGTGCGCATGCGGGCTGCGCAGCACGACGCCGTAAATCATCCCGGTCGGATGGATGTCGGCGCCGTATTTGGCGCGGCCGGTCACCTTATCGACGCCATCGTGGCGGATGGGGCGGGTGCCGATGACCTTGTACGCCTTGCCGTTGCCGTTCTGACCGGCGGTTGCCTGTTTCCCTTGAACCGTAGACATCGGAACTCCTGACAACACGAGGAAAAGTTTCAGCCGCTGGCCCCCCAGAGGGGGTTCGCCTGGCAAGCGAACGGGACGCACTGAACGTCCCGGCGTTGCCAATGCGAGTCATGTGGTTTGAGCCTTTTGTCGTTTCCGTGCCGAATCGAGCACCGCCCGCACAATTTTGTCATATCCGGTACACCGGCACAGATTGCCCGCCAGATAAAACCGCACGTCGTGCTCGCACGGATCGGGGTTTTCCGCCAGCAGGGCCTTGGTGGACATGATCACGCCAGGGGTGCAGATCCCGCACTGCAGCGCGGCGTTCTCCAAAAACGCCTGCTGCACCGGGTCGAGTCCCTCGGCGGCGGCGACCCCTTCGATCGTCTCCAACACCGCCCCTTCGGCCTCGACCGCCAACACCAGGCAGCTCACGACCGGACGACCGTTCATGAGAACCGTGCAGGCGCCGCAGTTGCCGTTGGAACACCCCTCTTTGGTGCCGGTCATGTCGAGTGTATCGCGGAGCACTTCCAGCAGCGTCTGGCGAGGCTCGCAGAGAAACTCCATCTGTCGCCCGTTAATCGTCGTGGTGACAACGCGTTTTTTGGCCATGATCACAGTCGGGATTGAGACATCGAAAACTGAGAAACGACTCTTTCCGAAAATTACGCTTGCCGCGCCCGTCGAACGGCTTCTTCCAGTACTCGCCGGACCAGCACCCCGGTGACATGCAGCCGGAATTCACGCGTGCCGCGCATATCGTCAATCGGCTTGGCAATTCCCCGCGCCGCCTGGGCCGCCTTATCCAGGAGCGCGTCATTGACGCTTTGCCCCGCCAGAAGCGCCCCGGCCTCTTCGGCGAACAACGGGGTCGGCCCCACCGCCCCCAGGGCGATCCGGGCGGAAACGAACCGTTCCCCCGTCGCGTCGAGCACCACCGACGCCCCCACTCCCACCACGGCAATGTCCATTTCGTTCCGCGGAATGAACCGGCGATAATGCGATCCGCTGTGTGGCGGACGTGCGGGGAACTTCAACTCCACCAGAAACTCTCCCGGCTGAAGCACGTTCTTCCCCGGCCCAGTACAAAAACTCTCCACCGGCACTTCCCGTCCCCCCGCAGGGCCGGCGATCACCGCCAACCCTCCCAGGGCGATCAACGAAGGAGTCGAGTCGGCCGCCGGCCCGGAGTTGCACAGGTTCCCTCCAATGCTGGCACGGCTCTGGATCTGCACGCCGCCGATGATTCGAGCGCTGTCGGCCAGAGCGGCATACGATGACGCGATTCCCGCATCGCCATACACGCGGCAGCACGGAACGGCCGCTCCCAACCGCAACCCGGCCGGCGTCATCGCCAGCAGGTTGAGTTCCGGGATTTTCTTGAGATCCACGACCACCGCGGGCTGCAAGCGCCCCACCCGAATCTGGTCGATCAGATCGGTCCCCCCCGACAGCGGTCGGGCCGAACCGTTGTTCGTGCTCAACACCCGCACCGCTTCGGCAATCGACGACGGCGCCTCGTACTCAAAATCCCGCATGATTGGCAACACCCCTGGCAGAAAATCGACTGGAGAATTCGGGTTTCGTCAGCGTCGCTCGCCTAGAGTAACGCCCCCGCCAAAGATCGCAAGCGTCGCTGGCCAGTTTCCACTCACCCTCATGAAGTCGTCAAATACTTGTCGACGTCGTTGGCCACGATCACTCCGTAATTCACCGCTCCCAGCCAGCCCGACATGATGATCCCCACCGAACCGGCGTGGTACGCTCCTCGTACCTGCTGGGGCAGGTCGCGGCTCACCTTCAAGCCCTCGAATTTCGTTCCAAACGACGCCCCCTGTTGATGCCGCGTGTAGTGCTGGAACGTCCGTGGCGTCGAGGCTTCAATGTGATCCAGCTTGTGTCGGACGTCGGGGATGTACTGTTCCAGACAGTCCAGTGTCGACTCGCACAGCTCGCGTTTGGACGCTTCGTATTCTTCGTCCGTCAAATCGGCCCAGTCCTGATAGTTGGCGTTCGTCGAGGAAACGATCAGATACCGATCGGAACCGGGACGGGTCCGGGGATAATAGAACGAAAATGTGCGGCTGCTGATGTGGCGGCTGAGCATCGCCCCCACGTCGAAGCCGCTGTGTTCCGAATGAAACAGCAAATCTCCCAGGTCGTCAAACGCGGCCCCCGGCTTGAGCGCGATGTAGACCTGGCAACTGCTGTTGTTGAGCCGCACCGCCTCGGTTTCTTCCAGATAGTTCCGGTCCAGATGCTCAGGACCGATGAGCTGCAAAACGGTCGTTTTGAGGTTGGCGTTGGAAATCAGCGACTTGCAGCCGATCCGACGGCCATTGACAATCACCCCGGAGACTCGCCGATCGGGGGTGACTTCGATCCGCTCGACCAGACAGCGAATCCGCAGATCGACGCCATTTTTCTCCATTTCCGCGCGCATCAGTCCGATCAGGTGATCCGTTCCCCCTTCGAACGTGAAGACTCCCTTGCTCATGAAATTCGAAAACACGATCCCATAGGTGATCGCCGGATCGTCCAGAGTCGAACCATTGGCGTAGGTAATCGGCTCCATCAGCATCCGCACCACGTCCGATCGACCGGGAAAGAACTCTTCGAACAATTCGCGGGTGGTCCGCGACTGGTCGTCGAAAAAGTTCATCCCCCGCGCCGTGTCGAAGAACTTCTGCACCGTCTCGGCGGAGACTTCGAACTTCTGCGTGAGAATGCGGGTGAAGTCTTCGCGATCAAACGTCGTCCGCAGCGAGAATTGCGGATTCTCAAAGCGGATCCCCTTGAGTTGCACGATCGAGTCGGCCACTTCCTGTGTCCAGTATTTGCGGCAACTCTTGATCATCCCGATCGGAAAGCCGTGCAGCGAAATGTCGAAAATATGCCCCCCGCTCCGCTTGAACCAGGTCGCCATCCCCCCCAACTGATAATGGTGTTCGAGCAACAGGACGGAATGTCCCGCGCGGGCCAGAATGTTGGCCGAGGTCAGTCCCGCCAGGCCACTGCCGATCACGACGACGTCGTACTGATCGCGGGCGTCTTTCAGAAAATCCTTGGGCATAGTGCAGCGAAACGGAAGGGAAGCCCCCGCTCCCCGGCGGGAGCGGAATCAGGGGGAACTGAGCAGTGTAGTTTTGTGCCGGGGCGGCGGAAAGGGTGTTGACGCCGATTTCCGCACCCTTGCGTTTCCCCCGTTCGGTCGCCAGATTCCCCCAGAAGGGACGGGAGGTTTCTGTTTGAGGATTTTCGGAGACGCAATGATGCGATTTCACGGGCGATGCGTGGTGGTCACCGGCGGGAGCAAGGGCATCGGCGAGGGATGCGCGCGGGTTTTTTGCGCCGAAGGAGGGTTGATCGCGATCCTGGCTCGCGGCCGCGAGGCGGGAGAGAAGCTCGCGGCGGAACTCACCGCGCGGGGGCCGGGTCGTGCGGTCTATTTTCCCTGCGACGTCGCCGATCACCGGCAACTCCAGCAGGCCATCGACGCCGCCGCGAGGGAATTCGGGAGAATCGACTGTCTGATCAACAACGCCGGTTCGCATCCCCCGGCGACGCGCATCGACGACACCAGCCTGGACGATCTGGAACAACTGATGCGATGGAATTTCGTGAGCACGTTTGCCGGGTGCAAGTACGCCTTACCTTATCTCCGCCAGACCAAGGGAACGATCATCAACATGTCGTCGCTGGTGGCGCTGATCGGACAGGAACACTCCTCGGCCTACTGCTCGACCAAAGGGGCGCAGTTGGGACTGACCAAAGCGCTGGCGATGGAACTGGGACGCGAGGGGATTCGGGTCAACGCGATTTGTCCCGGCAACGTCGATACCCCCCTGATGCGGGACTGGGCCGCCACACTGCCGGACCCCCAATCCGCCCTCGATCGTGTCTCCGCCCTGCAGGTCTTCGGGCGGATGGGTACTAAAGAAGAGATCGGAAAAATCGCCCTGTTTCTGGCAACCGACGATTCCAGCTTCCTCACCGGCCAGGCCATCGAAGCCGAAGGGGGCGCCAGCCTGGACTATTGAGCGCGCCCGTGGGACTGGCCTGCATCGGCGTCCACTACCCCCACCAGGCGACCAAATCGATCGCCGCGCCACACCAATCCCCGCACTCGGTGCGTCCGACACCTGCCGCACCGTGGCACACCAGACCAAGCCGGTATCGTGACACTTCCCCAAACCAAACTGATCATACAGGTTGTGGCAAACCAGCGCGTCCGAGTCGCCTGGCCAACCAATTGGCACACCAGGTGGCCAATCAGGTGGCACACCTCGTGGCATACCTCGTGGCACACCGCATGGCTGACCAGGTGACATCCCCATACAGCACGAAGGGGGTGGCCGGGCGGTACGTGAATCGTCGCCGGGTCAAGCACTGTCTCGCGCAGGCCAAGCTGGTGATTCGTAACGCGATGCGGTTATCAGTCATCCAGCGGAATAGCCCCGGAATCAATTCACAGCAGTTCCGTTCCAAAGCATTTCACGGTCCAGTCTCGCGCTCCGCCGCGCGGCACAATCGGTCGCAGGACAAGCATCGCTTCACTCCCGATAGCGGACTGTGATGGAGCAGGACTTGATGGGGATGGATTATTGCCATAACGCCAAGGAACAATACACGATATGTTCGATGTGGCCACCCCTCCGGCGGTGAAGAACCAGATGAAGAACCAGATGAAGAACCAGATGAAGAACCAGATGAAGAACCAGATGACGGAGTAGACGACGGACCACCCGGCGAACGGTGCGGCATCAGCCCACCGGTCTCGTTGACGACCAAGTCAATCCCGAAGCCGACACAGCCGTCGTCGGCGACCGCCACACTCACCATGCACCACAAATCCATTCCAGCGCCGCACCCATACCGCAATCGGTACACCCGACACCTGCCCCAACGTGACCCACCGGCCCAAACCGGCATCGTCCCACCTCTCCAAACCCAACCGAACACTCAGTTTGCGGCGATCCCCACGCGTCCGAATTGCATGACCCACCACATGACCCACCACATGACCCACCAGATGACCCACCATGTGGCCCACAAGGTGACCCTCCACCCCCCGTGGCCGACGCTGCCAGCGTCGGCACCCACCACCCACCACATCCCCACATCCCCACATCAACGCAAGAAAAATTTTGAGTTGACCCCAAATTCGGCCATTGACTTCTTTGCTCGACACGGGAAAAATCACGCTGAGTCCTCCGCTGCATCAGCTAAACCAGTCGCTATGAACTCTCATTCATCCGGCGGCGGATCGTCAAAAGAATCACAGCGGCTGCTTCGATCTCAACCATTCGTGTGTCAGTTTTCGCAGGTTCTGTAATCCACAGACCTGCCTTGCAAATTCGCCAACCTTGGCTATCCCCCGTGGCCGACGCAGCCTGCGTCGGCAACAAAAAATAGCCATGTCCAAAGCTGAGACATCGTTCTACCTCGCGTGGAGCACAACGTGCCATCCGCAGACCGGCGGCAAATCATGCCATGCATGATCGGACTGTCCCCCGTCTGAGGATTGCTGACCGCTTACACACACGCCGCCATGCTTTGCATGACGCGTGATTTCCGAGATTTCTCAACCGATCTGCTCGGCTGAGTTCGCCCAATTCGCGAAGTCAGCCAGGTTGACCTGTTCGCGTGAAATACTCCGCGCACGGTTGTGGCGCGGGCTGAAGTCGCTGGCGACGAGTCGCATCGTCCGCTGGCAGGGCGTGTTCCGATCGCCTGGATGCGATCGACACGCTCACGATGGAGGATGATGGCCAATGCATCCTGAGTCGCCCGACTTCCGTCTCGGAACGATCCGGACGCACCTCGTCGAGACTGCGCGCGTCCAGCGGCGCACGATCGATGCGTGCTCGCAGCAAATCCTCGACGCGGCAGACATGATCGTTGCCGCGTTTCGCGACGGAGGCAGACTCCTCCTGTGCGGCAACGGTGGAAGCGCCGCCGATTGCCAGCACCTGGCGGCGGAATTCACCAGCCGACTCGACGCGGACTTCGCACGTCCCCCACTCCCCGCCATCGCTCTGACCACCGACACGTCGTTTCTCACCGCCTACGCCAACGACTTCAGCTTCGACGGCATCTTCGCCCGACAAATCGAAGCGCACGCCAAACCAAGCGACGTGTTGCTGGCGATCAGCACCAGCGGCAAGTCTCGAAACATTCTCCGCGCCCTCGAAACCGCCATCCGGATGGAACTGGGCACAATCCTCCTCACCGGCAACGGCATCGGCGACTTCGAGTTCAGCGACTCTAAACCAAAGGCCCAAATCACAATCCGCGTCCCCAGCCGCTCGACACAGCACATCCAGGAAACCCACCTGGCCATCGAACACCTCCTCTGCCACCTCGTCGAGCGCGAACTCTTCTGCAACACCACCGGCCCCCCTCGGGAGGCGCTAGTCGCTAGCGGTTAGGCGCTAGGGAGAAGAGAAGAAGAGGAAAGCGATAAAGAGGCGAACGGCCAGCGTAAGCTGGCCGGTAAGTGTGTCCGCCCCCACGCCCATCAACAACCAAGATCCCTAGCACCTAACCCCTAGCCTAACCCCTATCTACTCTCCACTTTCCACCATCTACTCTCTCCTCCCCCCCATGCCTCGACGCCTCATTCTCCGCTCCTTCCAGTCCCCCGGCGACGTGACCGTCATGACCGCCGCCGTCCGGGACTTGCATCTGGCTCATCCCGGCCAGTTCGTGACCGACGTTCGTACCAGCGCCGACGCCCTCTGGCAGAACAATCCGTTCATCACTCGCCTCCATGAAGGGGAACCAAGTGTCGAGCAAGTTGACATGCATTATCCGCTGATTCACGAAAGCAATCAGCGCCCCTACCACTTCCTGCACGGCTACGTCCAATACCTCGAGCAGCACTTGGGCCTCCGCATCCCCCTCACCCGCTTCAGCGGCGACATCCACCTCTCCGCAGAGGAAAAAACGCACCCATCCGTCGACTTTCCCCCCCTTAAAAAGGGGGGGCCAGGGGGGGTCTCACCGGAGGAAAACACCGCCACCGCAAATGGCCACCACCTCCCCGACCGCTATTGGATCCTCATCGTCGGGGGCAAATACGACTTCACCGCCAAATGGTGGAACCCCGCCAACTACCAGGCGGTCGTTGACCACTTCCGGGGCAAGATCCAATTCGTCCAATGCGGCGAAGCGGGGCACTGGCATCCGCCGCTCGAAGGGGTGATCAACCTCATCGGCAAGACCGACACCCGCCAATTCGTCCGGCTGATGTACCACGCCGAGGGGGTCGTCTGTCCGGTGACGTTTGCCATGCATCTGGCCGCTGCGGTCGAGACCAAGCCAGGTCGGCTGAAGCATCGCCCCTGCGTCGTCATTGCCGGAGGTCGCGAGCCGCCCCATTGGGAGGCCTATCCGCACCATCAGTTCCTGACGACGGTCGGCGCTCTCCCCTGTTGCAGTGACGGCGGCTGCTGGAAATCCCGCTGCCAGCCCGTCGGCGACGGCGATGCCAAGGACCACCAAGACCTGTGCGTCTCACCCGTCCAGGTCACCGATCAACTCCGCATCCCCCAATGCCTCCACCTGATCACCCCGGATCGAGTCATCGCCGCCATCGAACTCTACTTCCAAGGCGGCATCCTGGAACCGAGACGAACTCCAACAACGAACCCCGAACCAAAACCCAACCGCGAACCAACCCCCGAATCCATGCACCATCCTCAATCGATGATCCTCGATCCCGAACCTCCCGCTTCCACACCCTCTGCTCTCCACGCTTCCCCCACTCCTCTCTCGCCCCCGGCG